>CAZKGM010000001.1:0-333839 GCA_964552395.1 uncultured Thermoanaerobaculia bacterium
CCGATCGCCGGCTTGAGGTTGTAGCGGGCGGTGCCGCGTTCATCAGCGATGCCGTCCTCGGCAAAGCCGACGTCGGCGAGACGAATCGGGTGGCCGCCGACGGTGGCGATGATCATGCGGTTGAAGTCGCCGACCGAGTCAAAGAGGCCCATGTTGCGGACCGCCAGCTCCTGCACCGGGCCCTCGATGTAGCCGCCGGGGAGCTCGAGGTTCTCGCGGCCCAGGGCGTTGATCACCTGATCGACCGTCAGGCCGTGGGCTGCGAGCTTGTCACGGTCGATCCAGATCCGGATCATGCGCTCGCGGAAGCCGCCCATGAAGATGTTGCCGACCCCTGGAACGGACTGCAGCCGCGGCTTGACGACCTGGTCGGCGTAGTCCGACAGGGTCCGGTTCTCGAGTCCGGAGAGGCCGATCCACAGCATCGGCTGCGAGTTGACGTCGAGCTTCTGCACGATCGGCGGCTCGGCATCGAGCGGCAGATTGCCGACGGCGCCCGAGACCTTGTCACGGACGTCCTGGGCGGCGGTGTCGATGTTGCGCTCCAGCTCGAAGGTGATCGTGACCTGCGAGATTCCCTGCCCGGAGTACGAGTTGAGGTGCTTGATCCCCTCGATCGTGTTGACCGCGGACTCGATGATGTCGGTGACGTCGGACTCCATGACCTCGGGCGACGCGCCTGGCAGGACGGTCGTCACCGTGACCACAGGGATGTCCAGCGACGGGAGCAGGTTGACCGGCAGGGCGACGTAACCGAGGATACCGAAGACCACCAGCGCCACCATCAGCATGATCGTGAAGACAGGCCGCCGGATCGCGATGTCGTACAGGTTCATGTCAACCCCGAGGAACGTGCCGAGTCCATCATCGGGAGCTCTGGCCGCTGCTGTCGACGGCAACCGACAGACCGCGCGCGAGGCCGGCGACGTCACTGATGACCTGCTCGCCGGCCGCCAGCCCGCCGACCACCTCCACCATCGCCTGATCGCGACGCCCGGTCTGCACCTTGCGCACGGCAACGTGGCCGTTCTCGACCATCATCACCTCGGGCATGTCGGAGGTGGCGACCGCAGTCTGCGGCAGCCACAGGGTCCTCACCGCGTTCGCCGCGGTGAGGTGGACCGTCGCGTACATTCCCGGCAGCAGGGTGCCGTCGGGGTCGGCGGTCCGGCCGACGATCTCGAAGGAGCGACTCGAGCCCTCGGCCACGGGCTCGACGCTGAAGATGGCGGCGCTGTGCTGCTCGCCGGAGACGCCGACGCGGAACTCCAGCGTCTTCATGCCGGCGAGGTTGGCGGCCCAGTTCTCGGGGACGCGCGCGGCGACCTTGACTCGTTTGCCGGTGGCGAGCTCGAGCAGCGTTTGCCCGAGGTCCGCCCACTGACCGGGAGCGGTCAGCCTCTTCGCGACCGCTCCGTCGGCCGGCGCCTTCACCGCGCTCTTGTCATAGTCTCGCCGCGCCAGGTCGCGGGCGGCGCGGGCGGCGGCGAGCCGGGCCGAGGACAGGTCCAGTTGAGCCTGTGCCTGGTCGAAGGCGGCCTGGGAGATCGTGTGATCCGAGACGAGATCGCGCTTTCGCTCCAGCTCCTTCTGCGCAAGCGCGAGATCGGCCGCGGCCGCCGCCACGTCGGCCTCGGCCTGATGGAGGCGGAGCTCGAAGGTCGTGCGATCAACCCACGCCAGCTCCTGGCCGCGGTGAACAACGTCTCCGACCTCGACCAGGACGCGCTCGACCTGCCCGGCGACCTCGGCCGGAATCGGTACCATCTCGTCCGCGCGGATCTCGCCGACGAGCTCCAGGCTCGGGCGCTCCTCACGTGCCTCGACCTCGACCAGGTGTACGGCGCGCGGCGCGAGTGCCTCCTCGCGGACCTTGCCGGCGATCTCGGGCGTGTCGGTGCCGCCGTCGTGGCAGGCGGCGGCAAAGGCCGCCATGAGCATCAGGGCCATCCAACGTCGCATCACGGTTCGCTCCTCATTGCCGGCTCGTCCGGCGTCGGCCTCTCCGGCCTGTCTTCGGCGTTGCCAGCGTCGCCGCCGGGTGTTGGCAACGCGACGCCGGGAACCGGTGCCTGGCCGACGGCATGGCGCAGCGCGATCGCCTGCAGCTCCCGTTGCCAGTGGGCGATGACGACGGCCGTCTTGGCGTCGGTGAGCTCGGTGGTTGCGGTCAGCAGATCAGTGACGGTGGCCTCCCCGACCGCGTACGCGCGCTCGACCTGGCGGTACGCCTCACGCGCCGCCGTCCTCCGCTTCTCGGCAGCCTCGAGCACGGCGGCCGCCGTGCGGTGGGAGATCGTGGCGGACTCGACCTGGTCGCGGATCGCCTTGTCCATCTCACGGCGCATGACCTCGACGTCAATGAGATCCTCCTTCGCCCTGGCGACCCGCGCCGCGGCGACTCCACCGTCGTAGATCGGCACCCGGAGCGTGAGGCTCACGGACATCCAGTCACGGGAGGGGAAGTCGGCACGCTGGGCGTAGTACTGCGCGTGCGCGTCGAGCTCCGGCAGCCAGGCGCCCTTCTCGACCTTGATCATCAGTCGGGCCGCGCGGAAGCGCTTCTCGAGCACCAGCATCTCCGGACGTTCCATCAGCGCCCGCCGCTCCAGCTCGGCTGTCGTACCCTCGGGGGCTGGCACCGTGGTGGGCGGCGCGAGGGGCCCGAGCTCGTCGAGGCCCGCCAGTCGAGCCAGGCGCCGTTGTGCCAGCTCGAGGGCCCCCTGAGATGTCACGACCTCCTGCTCCTCGGCGGAGGCGCGGGCCGTCCAGCGGGCCACGTCCGCGGACGTCAGCTCGCCGACTTGGAAACGGCGCTTCGCCACCCTCAGCTGCGAGAGCGCCTGCTTGAGGGCCGTGCGCCGAACGGCAAGCCGCTGCTCGGCCGCAACGGCGTCGAAGAACGACTGGCTCACCCGGAGGGCGAGGTCGGCCGCGGTGGTCGTCCGCTCGATGAGGGCGGTCTCACGTTCCACCCTCGCCACATCCCGCGCCCGCCAGTCACGCAGCCCGTAGAACAGGGTCTGCTTGAGGTCGGCGCTGTAGTTCCAGTCGGCGAGGGGCTGGAGAACGAACGACTGGCCGGGTGAGAACTCGAACGCCACCTGGTTTTGATAGCGCGTGTAGGTGCCGTTGAGATCGAGGCGAGGCAGCAAGGCCGAGGCCGTGAGCCGGACGTCGGCATCGGCTCGGCGGATCGCGCTGCGCGCGCGCTCCATCGACTCATGGCTGGCCAGCGTGGAGCGGACCAGAGCCTGCAAGGTGACGGACGGCCTTGCGGCAGCTGGGGAGGCGAGATCTCCAGCCGCCGAGGCAGGGGGTAGACAGAGCAGGGCAAGAGCCCCCGACACGATGATCCGGTGCATCGATCTCCTCCAGTAGGGCTGCTGTACGTGACCGTCCGGCCCGGGTTGCAGGTTCCTCATCGTCGCTCCACGCAGAGCCCCCCACAGATGGTGTTCCAGAATGCCCGGGCGGTTCGTCGGGGGTCGACCGAGCGGTCGAAAAAGTGCTGTACGCCGACGCCGTCGAGGGCGCCGACCAGTACCGTGGCGATCGGCTCGATGTCGAGGTCGGGTCGCAGCTCGCCGCTGGCTTGACCGCGGCGGAGAATGTCGGCGATCAGGCTGCGGTGCTCGTCGTAGAGAGTCTCGCACGCTTCGCCGAGACGCTCGCGGACAGCCGTGCCCCGTGAGGCGGCCCAGAAGTCGAGCGTCATCGCGTACAGGTCAGGGTGCTCGGCGACGATGTCGCCAGCGACGCGAAACAACGCCTCGAGCTGACCGAGTGCGGTGTCGACGTGTCCAATCTCCTCCTCGATGCGCTCGGTGATACCGTCGTTGATCCATGAGAACACGGCCAGGAAGAGCTCCTCCTTGCTGTGGAAGTACTCGTACACCGTGCCCTTCGCGACCCCGGCGGCGGTGGCGATGTCGGCGACCCGGGTGTTCGCGTAGCCCTGGCGGATGAACACCGCCGTCGCGGCTTCTACCAGCTCCTGGTGCCTGTGCTCGGGATCGGATCTGCGCACGGTTCCCTGCTTTCCCAATTTGACTGACTGGTCAGTCAGAGAAGATAGGGCGCGACCTCCACACTGTCAACCCGCGGGCCGGCTCCCGTCAGAGTTGGTTGCTCAGATCTGCTCGACGGTCGCCTTCAGGGCGAGGATCCGGTTGTCGATCTCGCGCACCAGGCGGCGCATGAGCTGCTCGTCGATGGCGCCCTGGGCGAAGGCCTGGCGGACCGTCTCCTTCTCGACAATGGCGAGCTGGCGCCTCAGCTCCGACTGCTCCTCGCGCAGCACATCCCCGGCGTCGATGCGCAGCGCCTCGGCCTCGACCTCGACATCCTGCCGTCGTCGGGTCAGCTCGTCGCGCAGCTCCTGGTAAACCTCCGGCAGAACGGCGCCGACCTCGCGCTGGCGCTCGAGGTAGTGCTCTGCCTGGCTGAGGGCCCGCAGGCGCGTCCGTAGGATCGCCGCCGACTGCGCCACACGGCGGTCGCGGCCGATGCCGAGCAGCCGCAGCAGCAGCGGCATGGTCGGCGCCTGGGCGAGGATCGACAGCAGCACGGCGCCGAAGACGAGATCAATGAGGGTCTGACGGAACGCGTAGGTCCGGGGGACGGAGAGAGCCAGCACCATCGCCACTCCGCCACGCAGGCCGCCCCAGCTGAGGACCGCCACCAGGCCCTTCTTGGAAGAGATACCGTGCGGTCCCATGGTGGGTAGCGCGCCGGCGATGAACAGGGCACGGGCGATCAGCATCGCGAGCCAGATGGTGACCACCGGTACGGCGATGCGGAGAAGGCGGTCGGGAGACGTCTCGAGGCCGACGAGCAGGAAGACGATGGAGTTGGCGACGAACGCGGCGTACTCCCAGAACGAGGTCACGGCGACCCGCGTCGACGCCGACATGCCATAGGTGGCGCCGACGTTGCCCGACAGGACGCCGGCCACCAGGCAGGCGATGATCCCCGATGCGTGCACCTGCTCGGCGAGCACGAAGGAGCCGAATGCCGAGATCGTGGTCAGCGTGATCTCGATCAAGTGGTCGTCGATAGTCGACGTGAGCCAGGAGAGGCCGAGCCCCAGGCCGCCGCCGATGAGGACGGCGCCCAAGATCTCCCAGGTGAGGAAGCCGGCAACCCAGCCGAGCGTGATGCCTCCCTGGTGCGGGCCGATGCCGAGCGCCGTGAGGACGACGCCGAAGGCAACGATGGCGATGCCGTCGTTGAGGAGGCTCTCTCCCTCCATGATCATGGCCAGCCGGCGCGGGGCGTTCACCTCGCGGAGCAACGCCAGAACTCCGACCGGATCGGTCGCCGCGAGAATGGTGGCGGCGAGGAGCAGCACCTGCCAGGGAACGGCGATGCCGAACGCGGACAGGACTCCCCAGGACAGAGCGAAGGTCAGGCCGGTGCCGACCACGACGCCGGGCACCGCCAGCATGAGCACGGCGCGCCAGGTGTCCACGAAGTGGCGCAGCTCGAGATGGAAGGCGGCCTCGTAGACGAGGGCCGGCAGGAGTACGGTGAACAGCAGCTGCGGCGTCAGGTGGAGGCCGGGATCGAAGCCGGCGAAGAGGCGGTCACGAACGACCGCGCAGGCGATGCCGACGAACACCAGGGAGACCGTGTACGGCAGGCGCAGCCGTTGCGCGACCATGCCGACGACGCTCGCCAGGAGCAGCGCCGCGATCACCGCGATCTCGATGTTCATGGGGCAACTCTACCCGGGCTCACCGAGGCTGTCGAGGCCGGGCCGGACCAGTTTCGTGCGAGCTGCTGCAGCCGGCGAGACGCCGGCCATGGACGGCCGTCAAGCCCGGCGCAAGCGAAGGCTGTTCGAGACCACGGTCACCGAGGAGAAGGCCATCGCCAGAGCGGCCAGCACCGGGTTCAGTGAGCGCAAGATCTCCGGCACGCCGGGGACCGGGTACAGCACGCCGGCGGCCACGGGGATCAGCAGGACGTTGTAAGCGAAGGCCCAGAACAGGTTCTGGCGGATGATCTTGACGGTGGCGCGGGAGAGGGCGAGGGCTCGCGGCACCGCGCGCAGGTCGCCCCGCATGAGGGTGACGTCGGCGGTTTCCATGGCGACGTCGGTGCCGGTGCCCATGGCGAAGCCGACGTCGGCTCGAGCCAGTGCCGGAGCGTCATTGATGCCGTCGCCGACCATCGCCACCGGACCCCGGCCGCGGTCCTGCAGCTCGGCCACAGCGCCGGCCTTGTCGTCGGGGAGGACCTCGGCGATAACCTCGTCGATCCCGACCTCCCGCGCGATCGCCTCGGCGGCCGGCCGCCGGTCCCCGGTAAGCAGTACCGTGCTCAGACCGAGGGCATGCAGCCGGCCGATGGCGTCCTCCGCGCCCTCGCGAATCGTGTCCGCGAGGGCGATGAGGCCGACGGCGCGGCCGGCCGCGGCGATCCAGACGACAGTGCTGCCGCCCTGGACCAGCTCCGCCTCACGGTCCGCGAGTGATCCGGCGTCGATGCCGTGCTCGGCCATGAACTCGCGCCGACCGGCGAGGATCTCCAGGTCCTCAACCCGGGCGATGACGCCCCATCCCGGCTCAACCTTCAATGAGTTCGGCGCAGCCACGTCGAGGCCGGCCGCGGTCGCCGCGTCAACGATGGCGCGTGCCAGCGGGTGCTCGCTCCCAGCCTCGGCCGCCGCCGCGAGGAGGAGGAGCCCGTCCTCGGCCGACTCCGGGGTCTGGATAGCTCGCGGCCACGGGATTCCGACGCCGAGGGCCGGGAGCAGGCGGACGACGCGGGGTCGGCCTCGGGTGACGGTTCCCGTCTTGTCCAGCACGACGGTCCGCAGCCGGTGCGCGCGCTCGAGGGCGGCCGCATTGCTGAACAGGATGCCGAGACCGGCGCCGCGGCCGACCCCGACCATGATGGCGGTTGGCGTGGCGAGACCGAGTGCGCATGGACATGCGATGACGAGAACCGCCACCATGCGGACCATGGCGTTCGTGAAGCCTGCGCCCACAGCGAACCACCAGACGAGGAGGGTCACCGCCGCGGCGATGAGAACGGCGGGCACGAAAACGGCCGCAACGCGGTCGGCGAGCCGCTGGATCGGCGGCTTTGACCCCTGGGCCTCACGGACCAGGCGGATGACATGGGCAAGCGCCGTATCGGCGCCGATGTGGGTGGCTCTGACGCGCAGCAACCCGTCTGTGCTGACCGTGCCCCCCATGACCTCGTCGCCGGGACCCTTGGTGACGGGTACGCTCTCACCGGTAAGCATCGACTCGTCGACCCCTGCCTGGCCGTCGACGATGCTGGCATCGACCGGAATGCGCTCACCCGGGCGGATGACCAGCAGATCACCGGTCATGACCTGGGCCAGCCCGACCTCGACCTCCGCGCCGTCACGCACGACTCTGGCCACCGGAGGTGTGAGGTCGAGCAGAGCGCGGATCGCAGCGCCGGCGCTACCCTTCGCTCTCGCCTCCAGGTACTTGCCGATCTTGATCAGAGTGAGGATGAGAGCGGCGGTCTCGAAGTACACGTGATCCCCGAGCCGATGGTCGCCGAGGGTCAGGGCCACGGCGACCGGCACGCTGTAGAAGAATGCGGTCAGCGAGCCGAGGGAGACCAGGACATCCATGTTGGCCGTGAGGTTGCGCAGCGCCTTGACAGCGGCGCGGTAGAAGCCCCAGCCAACGTAGGTTTGCACCGGCAACGCGAGGCCGCACAGAAGCCAGTTGAACCACGGGCCATCCGCCCAGGGGCCGAGGACCGCGAAGTCCCGTGTCATGCCGAGCGCGAGGAGCGGCAGCGAGAACACGATGCCGACGATCAGGGCGCGTCGCTGGCGAGCGATGTCGGCAGCCCGCGCCGCCGCCTCGGCATCGTCGACCGTCTCGCCCTCGGCGCGCGCGACGCCGTAGCCGGCGCCTTCGATGGCGGCGATGATGTCCTGCTGCGACACCGCTCCCGGCAGGTAGCGAATGTGAGCTCGCTCCGCGGCCAGGTTGACGCTTGCAGCGAGGATTCCGGGCACCTTGCGATGTAGGGTCCGCTCAATGGTGGCGGCGCAGCTCGCACAGCTCATGCCGGTGATCGGCAGCTCGATCTTTGTTTCGGCGACGTCGTAGCCGACGTCGCGGATCGCCGCCACCAAGCCGGGCACCGTCACCCTGTCGTCGAACGTCGTCGTGGCCGAGTCGGCGGCGAGGTTCACAGCCGCCGACTCCACACCTTCGACCTTGCGCAGCCGCCGCTCGATCGTGACTGCACAGTTGGCGCACGTCATGCCCAGAACCGGGACCGTCAGGGTGGTGGTATCGCCCGCCGATCGCGTGCCTTCATCGTGCCGGTCCTCATCGTCGTCGCCGGTAGCCTCGTACGGCCCCTCACCCGTTTGGCTCACACGCGCCTCCTTTGCTCTCGGCCGGGCCGCCGCAGGCCCTGCGGGTCCCCATTCTCGGCCCGTCTTCGAGTCGCCGCAGCACAGAATTCAAACACCCATCGACTGTGCACAGGTTAGCAGCTTCGGGCCCGCGGCTCACCGCCCACGGCCCGATCATGGCAACCTGGTGTGCCCGGCCTCAGATTCCGGACTCGGAATCTTGTCACGTCTCCTGTGGCGGGTAGCCGATCTCGACCAGGAGCGAGCGAATCTCCTCCCACGAAGAGGGCTCCGCCCACTCGACAACGACCTTTCTGGTCGCCGCATCGGCCGAGACCTGCTCGACGCCGGCGAGCTCGCCGAGCTCGCGCTGGATGGTTCTCGTGCAATGATGACAACTGATGTTGGGAACGACAAACTCACGCTTGGGCATGGATCCCTCCGACCACCGAGGTGGCTGCGTGGGCCACCGGCGACTTTACCGGATTGTATCGCCGCTCGATTCGTCCGTGGCGTGTGTCGGTTGGTGGTATTCTCCGGTCGGCTCACGATCGCGCCGACTGGCGCGTACAACCGAGGGGGAGCCATGGGTCAACGCCGGTTCGGACACAGCAACAACCCCGGCTTTCGCGCGTGCGAGTCCGCGCTCCTGCTGCCGTTCGGCCGCCGGAGCTACCTGCCGGCAATTGTGGATCGTTACGGCGGCGAGGAAGTTGTTCTCGACGAGACGACCGACCGTATTGTCTTCACCCTGCGCGGGGCTGCCTCACCAGTGACCCTGATCTACTCCGGCATGGGCGGGCCGGCGGCCGCCAACGCGGTCGAGATGGCGGCTGCCAACGGCACCCGCCGGCTGGTGGTGCTCGGGGCCTGCGGGGGAGTTGCACCCGAGGTTGCCGTGGGAGACCTCGTCGTGCCATATGGCGCGGTGCGCGGCGACGGGACCTCCGCCTACTACGCACCTCCCGTATTCCCAGCCGCGTGTGATCCGGAACTGGTGTGCGGTTTGCTCGCCGCGGCCCGCGCTCGCGATGGCCTCACCGTCCACAAGGGTATCGTTTACACCACCGACGCCTCCTACCGTCAGGGTGCGGAGATCTACGAGGACCACCGCGGACTCATCATCGCTGCGGAGTGCGAGTGCGCGACGGTCGCCGTCGTCGGCGCGCGGCTCGGCGTTGCTGCCGGAGCGCTGCTGTTCTGTACCGATAACGTGACGCTGAGGTCGGAGGGGGACCGCACCTACAGCGGCCTCGCCGACCCCCGAGTCGAGCGCGCCTTCAACACCAGCCTCGACGCGGCCCTTGAGGTTTTGGGGTAGCCCGAATACACCGGCTTTCCTCTGCTCGGGCGGGCTCCCCTCGAGCGCTGGATGAACCGCGACGAGACTCGCCTGCTGGCTATGGCTCGTTACGGCCGGCCAGGGCTGCCTTCGGCCAGGGAGGACTCGACGCTGGCGGTCTTGTCCTCCATCGTCTGCGCGCGGTCGGTCCTGGTACCGCAGCGGAGGTTGGTCGAGATCCGCGGCACACCCATCTCGTGCAGCACTTCGTGACACCGGCGGAGGGCGGTGAAGACCTCGTTCCACTCCCCTTCGACGTTGGTCCCGTAGGCGTGCAGCTTGGTCTGCAGGCCAGCGTCGGTCAGCACGCGCTCGCAGGCGGCGATGTAGCGCGACAGTGACAGCCCGACACCGAGCGGTACGATGCTGATGTCGGCAATGACGTGCATCGGCTCAGATCTCCATGAACACCAGCACGACCTCGCCGACCTGGATCGAGTCGCCGTTGGCCAGCAGGCGCTCGGTGACGCCTTCGCCGTTGACGAGCAGGTTCGCCTTGTCGTCGGTGGCGCGGATCAGGTACCCCTTGGAGGTCAGCGCGACCTCGGCATGGCGCCGAGCCACCTTCTTGCCCGACAGCACAATGTCATTCTCCGGGTCACGGCCGAGGGAGGTCACGTTGCCGGCCACCGGGTACTCGACGGTGGAGCCGTCCTCTCCCTGTCCGATGAGCTTCGGCCAGCGGATGAGCATGGTCTCATCGCTCTGGGCCATGCCCGCGACCGGGATCGCCTCGGTCGCATCGGAGGCGCCTCCTGCCTGGCTGTCGGGCTCGGGCACGGGCTTCGCCTCCGCTGGAGCCTGGTTCTCGGCAGGCGATGCCGGTGTTGCGGCAGCGTTGGCCGGCCTCTCCAGGTCCTCTTCGGACGGGAACGCCGCAACGAAACGCTCCTTCAGGCCCAGGGCATCGGCGAGCTGCTGCTGGTGTTGATCGAGGCTGACCTCCAGCTCGGTGATCTTGCCCTGGAAGTCGGCATCCTCGAACTCCCCGAGCTCATGGCGCAGCTCCAGCTCCTCCTTGCTGAGGGCGACGGTCTTGGATGCCTTCTCGATCCGTTCGTAGATTGCCCTCAGCTTGGCGTACTCCGCCCGCGCCTGTTCCTTGAGGGGACGTGCCTCCTCCTCGAGCTCCGCGATGCGGCGCTCGTAGTCGCGCCGGACGCGGGCGAAGACCTCGTCGGTGACCTTCCCGCGCTTCTCTTCCATTCGCTCCAGGCGCCCGCCCAGGATCTCCTGCTCGCGCTTCAGCTGTTGCAGATCCTCGATCGCGGACGTGTCGACCTGTTGCAGCTCATTCGTCATCTCGACCTCCACGGCTCCGGACCCCATCCGGTGTGCCCGAGCACGGCTGACCGTACCCACTCTGAACGCATGCCACCGCGTAGTTTATCAGGAGCCGTGCCGTGCTGCACGGCCCCCCGGCATGCGGATGGAGTATTCTGACCTCGGAACTCCAGCGGAGAGAAACCGGCGGTCATGCCGGAGCCTGACCACGGACGGTCGAGCGATACGGCCCGCGGCAGGCGGGAATCGGAGGTGGAGATGCCGGGGGTGTGCTCCGAGGCCTGGAGACGATCGGTGCTCCAGAACGCCGGTGCCCGGAGGGGCGAGGTCGAGGAGCTGCTTGCTCACTCGGCGAGTGGAGAGTGGTGGCGGAGCCGGCCCACCACGATGCCGGAGTTTCCCCTGGCCGACGAGGCGCACGCCACGGACTGGGTCGCCTATGCCGAGGAGGCGCGGGACCGCGGCGCGTGGGCGGTGCTTCGGGAACGTCTCGTCCAGCTGCAGTTTCCGGTCCGTGAGGGGATGAGTCAGGAGCCGCGGTACCGCGCCGCCACCCTCCGTGGCACAACGCCTTTTCCGGCGGGCGCCGGGCTGCAGCTCGAGGCGCCCGAGGAGCTCTCGCTCGAGCTGTACCAGACCCTGGCCGGGAGGGTGCCGATCCTCGTCACCGGCCATCGCCGAGACTTCGAGACGCTCGTGCAGGCGTTCACAGCGCGCAACGAGCCGTGGCCCGTGCCCCCTGCGATGGGGGCGTGCCTCGTCAACGGGCTCAACAACTGGGATCGCATTCGGGCCTACCGGCGGCGGTGGGAGGCCGGGGACCCGGCGGGTTGCAGCGAAGAGGCGTGGAAGGAGGAGTTCCGGCGGCTGGTACCCCGCAAGGAGCTCTACCAGGACCGGCTCATCATCCTCAGCCGGGGCCGCTACAGCCGAGTTGCCGGGGCCGACGTGGGGGAGCCGGAGGAGGAGTGGCTGGAGCGGTCGCAGTCGATCCGTCGCGAGCACGAGTGCACGCACTACTTGACGCTGCGGCTGTTCGGCGCTCTGCGTCACGACCTGCTCGAGGAGCTGGTGGCGGACTTCGTCGGTATCGTTCGCACGTGCGGGGCGTACCGGCCGGAACTCGCGCTGCGCTTTCTCGGGCTCGAGCGGTTTCCGGAGTTTCGTGCGGGCGGACGACTGGAGGTCTACCGCGGGGATCCACCGCTTTCGGATGGAGCCTTCAGGGCGCTGCAGGAGCTGGCGTGGCGAGGGATCCGGAACCTGGAGCAGCTTGCCGAGGAGCACGCAAGCGCGCTGGTGTCGGAGCAAGGCTTGGGAAGGCTGGTGGTGGCTGTGACGACGCTCGCAGGTGAGGAACTCGCCGCCGGGGACCTCGCAGCGAGGTTGGAGGAATGCCTGGACGGCATGGGGGCAGACGGTCGCGGGGAGGGCTGACCAGGTCCTGATGAGAAGATGATCCGCGGTCCTGGGCGAGGGTCGCGAGTGGCTGATGAAGGTGAAGGAGGAGGTCGTGCCGGAACGTGTGCTCATGCCGAACGCTTCGCTCGAGGAGGAGCTGGCTGTTCCGGCCATCGCCCGCTTCGTGAGGCGGCACGCCGGGTTGTACGAGGCGGTGGTCGGCGTGCTGGTCGCCGGGCAGGCCGTCCGGAGGACAAGTGCGAGCGCCCTCGCGGGGGAGGGAATTCCGATCCCGGAGACCGGCGGCGATGAGGAGCGGCTCGATGCGGAGCTTCTCGACGCCGTTGCCGACCTCGAGTCGTGCAGTGACGGCGATCCGTCTGATTCCGCTCGTGCGGGCGCGGCGGTGACCGGGTTCCTCCGGATCGCCCTCGAACGCCGCGCGGCGAGCCATCACTTCAGCCCGTCGCGCCGGTCGACCGGGCAGGGACCCCTGGCGGCGCTGTTCGGGGCCATCGATCTGTTCGGAGCCGCACATCAGCGGCTCCTGGAGCAGGCGCGTGCGGAGCACGTGTCGCGGATCCCGTGGCAGATCACGTTCTCCAGCCACGTGCCTCCCGCGACACCGGGCGATGAAATCGAGATCACGGGCTACGACCTGCCGCGGACTCCGGTGGCCGCCCTACCGTGGGGCGAGCGCTGCTTCCTGTCGGGGACGCAGTTTCACACCGACAGCCGCCGCGCGCCCGTGATGCGCTTCAGGTCGCTCGACAGCTTCGGCGCGGTCCTGGCGCCGCGCTACCACGAGCTGGTGAGTCGGGCACGAGTGGCGTTCGAGCGTCTGCGTGAGAGATGCCCTGAGGCAGTCGCCGCCATTGAGGCCGCCGTTCCGGCCATGCTCGACGACTACGTTGCAGAGCCCTGCTGCCCGGGCTTCGCCAAGCTCGGGCTGACGGACTTCCCGTCAATGGCAGTCGCCCTCAACAACGCGCTGCGCGCCTTCGCCGATCGCCCTCTGTTCGGGCAGCGCGATGGCGGTGGGCGCTATCGGCGGCTCGGCCGGGGCCGCCGAGCTGCCGTCAAGACCGGTGCTCCGAAAGGAGCGGTGACAGGCTATGGATGGCTGACATACGACGAGGTCCGCCGGGCGTCCCTACGGCTGGCGAACGTGCTCGACGGGCTGGGGTTGGAGCCGGGGCAGTGTGTCGGCGTTCTCGCATCCGAAAACAGCCCGCAGCTCTACGTCGTCGAGCTTGCAGCGGTCTTCTCGCGCCTGCCGACGGTGTTCTTGCAGGATGCCCTGGAAGATGAGCAGATCCTGGATATCGCCGCGCAGACGGAGCTGGTCGCCATGTTTGCAGATGGCCCGTCGTCGAGACGGATGACAGCGGCCGGAATCGCCGACCGCTGCCCGTCGCTGCGGTGGGTCGTCGACCTTGACGCCGATGAGGCGGCGCCGGCCGCGGGCCGGCGCGAAGTGGCTCTGGCCACGCTGCTGCGCGCCAGCAACGAGCCCTCGGCCGTCTGGGCGTCTGCGTCGGGGATCTCTGCGGCTACCCAGATCATCTACGACGACCTTCCCGGTCAGGGAGTGGCCCGGGCAGCCGGTATTCCACAGGACTCGGATGAGGAGCTGTACACGATCATCTACACCTCCGGCAGCACCGGCCGGCCGAAGGGGACACCGGTGACCCGCCGCCGTTGGCTCGAAGCCATGGAGTACGAGGCCAACGTGTGGCCGTACGTGACGGTGTCGTACCAGCCCTCGGCCTTGGCGGCGGATCGCAAGGCGGTGTGGCAAGTGCTCCTGAACGGCGGCCGAGTCGGTTTCGCGCGGCGCGGCGCGGCGTTGTTCGAGGACGTGCGAGCGATTCGTCCGACCTACTTCGAGGGCCCGCCCGCGGTCTGGAATGCAGTCTACACCGAGTACAAGGGCGCGGTCAGCGCCGCCGGGACGCGGCAGGAGATGGCCCGAGCGCGGGCGCGGTGCCGCGCCCTGTTCGGCGGCAGGCTGGTTGCCATGGCCACCGGCGGCGCCGCCAGCGATCCGGGCATGCGGGCAGCAATGGAGGAGATCTTCGGCGTGACGATGGGGGAGGGCTACGGCACCACCGAGGCAGGAGCCCTCGGCGCCAACGGCGTTCTCCTGCCCGACCTCGACTTTCGTCTCGTGGATGTGCCGGAGATGGGTTTTGCGGCCGCGGATCGTCCCTACCCGCGGGGGGAGCTGGCGGTCAAGACGCCGCGAACCACTGCCCGCTACCATCGCGACGAAGCGGCGACCCGCGAAGGCTTCACTGATGACGGATACTTCCTGACCGGCGATATCGTCGAGGTTCGTCCGGACCGCCGCTACACCATGCTGGGGCGGCGCAAGGAGCTCTTCAAGGTTTCGGGGTCGGAGTTCGTGTCTCCGACACGCCTCGAGGAGGTATACCGCCGCTCGCCGCTCGTCGCCGACGTCTTCATCACTTCCCTCCCAGGCCAACGCAGCGTGGCCGCGGTCATCGTGCCGACTCGCGAGGGCGCGACCCGGGATCAGGTGCTCGCCGCAGTCCGCGCGGAGGCGGCCAGGGCGGGTCTGCGCCCACACGAGGTGCCGTCGACGGTGGTTCTCGAGCCTCGAGTCGGCGGCGAGGAGCCGTGGACGCCGGAGAACGGTCTCCTGACGCCCTCGTTCAAGCCCCGCCGGGGGGCGCTGCTGGAGAAGTACCGGGCGGAGATCGAGGCGGCCTGCGCGCGTGTAGAGGTTGGGCATGAGCGATCGCCCGGAACCGACGAGGATCAGGACTTGGCGAGCTGGAAGCGGCGGATCGCCGCGGTGGTTGCCGAGGTCCTTGGTCTGAGACCAGCGGAGGTGGACATCGGCGCCTCGTTTGTGGACAACGGTGGAGACTCGGTGGCGGCGCTCGAGCTTGCGCTCCGCATCGAGGCCCTACTGGCCGGCGAGGAGCCGGAGCTGACCGAAACCGGTGCGCTCGCCTCGATGCCGTTGGCCGAGCTCGCACGGCGCTTGCTCACCCTCCGGGAGCGGAGCCGGATGGAAGAGGCGCACCGATCTCGGGGCGAGCCGCGGCCAGTCGCACCGGGGCACGTGCGAGCCGGTGCCCGTGCCGAGCTCGGTGCAGAGACCGTTGCCGCCATGGCGATGGCGGACGCTCTGACCGCCCCGCTGCCGAGCCCGGTGCCGTCGACGGCCACCGGCGGCGATCTGCTGGTGACCGGGGGCAGTGGTTTCCTCGGCGCCCACCTGCTGGCCGAGCTGGTCGCCGCCAGTGGTGCGGATGGACGCGTCTACGCCCTGGTGAGAGCGGCCGACGATGGGGGCGCCCGGGCGAGGCTGCTCGAGGCTCTCGGCCGCTACGGGCTCGAGGCAGGACCGGTCTCGATCCCGGTGGAAGGGGCGGCGACAGGAGCTGTCGCGATAGCCGGCGGGCTCGATCGTCAGTTCCTGGGAGTGGGGTCCGAAACCTACCAGGGACTGGTGCGATCGCTGCGGGCTGTCTACCACGCGGCGGCCGAGGTGAGCGTGACGAAGAGCTACCGCCAGCTGCGGGCAGCGAACGTCGACGGCACACGGCGCCTGCTCGAACTCGCAACGACCGACCGGCTCAAGGCTTTTCACCTAGTGTCGTCCCTCAACGTCGCCCTGCTCATCGCTCAGGCAACACAGGCCATGCCGTTCGAGGAGTCGACCCTGCCGGAACGGCTGACCGGGGAGCTGGCCGCCGGAGCGGGCGGCTACGGGCTTTCCAAGTGGGTGGCCGAGTGGATGGTGCAGCGGGTGTTCACTCACACCGGCGGTGCGTTCAAGGCCTCGATCGGCCGTCCCGCGCTGATCACCTGGTCGAGCACGAGCGGCGCTGCCAACCTGTCGGACTGGCTGAGCCGGCTGTTGCTATCGTGTCTGGCGACCGGCACCGTCATCGATGAGGGCGCTGGCGGCGTGCCCCGTTGGGTGGCCGAGACCGAGGGCTCGGCGCGGGGCCTGGACCTGGTACCGGTCGACTTCGTTGCTCGTTCGATCGTGCATCTCGGGCGGCTCACGGAGGCGGGAGAGCTGCCGCCGCCGACTCGGGCGGAGGGACGGGGACGCGTGCCGACGTTCCACGTCTCGAACGTCGCACTCGGCGAGCGAGGGCTGGTGACGTGGCGGCACCTCATGGAGACGCTGGCGGCGGCTGCCGTGCTCGAGCGGGCGGATGCGGCGCTGCGCCCGGTCTCCCTGAACGAGTGGGCGCTCGGGGTCCAGGTGGTGGGGGCTCCTCTGGCGCCGATGCTCGGCATGCTCAGCAGGGGTCTCCCGGCGTACCCGCGGACCCCGTCCCGCCGCTTTCAGGCCGCGATCGCCAGTAACGGTCTCGGGCCACCGGTCATCTGCCCGGAGTTTGGCCTCGACCTCGTTGCTCGCTTTGTATCCCGCTGCCTTTCGGCGACGGGCTAGAGCGTTCTTCTCCGTCCGCGGAGCAGAACGCTACGCCATCTGTCGCTTGGCGAGGATGGCGAACTTTCCGTCGAGTCGCATCAGCTCGTCGTAGGTGCCCTGTTCGATAATCTTGCCGCTATCGAGGTAGCAGATCCTGTCGGCGTTGATGATTGTGCTGAGCCGGTGGGCGATGACGATCCGTGTCGCCTGCAGGCGCTCCATGCTCTGGGTGACGACCGCCTGCGAGCGGTTGTCGAGTGCGCTCGTTGCCTCGTCGAAGATGAGGACCCGTGGCTTGCGAACGAGAGCGCGAGCGACCAGAATCTTCTGTTTCTGCCCGCCCGAGAAGCCACCTCCGCCCTCGGCGATGTACGTGTGCATACCCATCGGAAGGGCCTTGATGTCCTCGACCAGCCCGGCAAGCTCGGCCGCCTCCCAGGCGTTGCCCAGGCCGAGGCCTGTCGAACCGACAATATTGCGGAAGATGTCGGTCGGCAACAGACTGCTGGTCTGGAGCACCACGCCGATCTGCTGGCGCACCTCCCTCAGATCGAGGTTGGCGAGATCCTGTCCGTCGAAGTAGACGGAGCCCTTCTGGGCGATCTCGAACCCGAGCAGGAGCCTCATCAGCGTTGACTTGCCGCAGCCGGAGCCGCCGACGAAGGCGACCATCTCGCCAGCCTCGATCTTGACGGACAGGTCGTCGAGCACCCACGGCCCCTCCTCGCTGTAGCGGAACGAGGCGTGCTTGACCTCGATCTCGCCACGCAGGCGGCCGGGGTAGGCCCGCGTCTCGTCGAGCTCCGCCGGCGTCGTTATGATCGGCTTGAGACGCTGGAAGATCGGGATCACGCGCAGCATGTCGAGGGAGGCGTTGCCCAGTGATTGCGTGGCGACGAGGAATGCGGTGAAGGCGGAGTTGAAGGCAATGAAGTCGCCGGTAGTCATGGACGGCGGCTGGCCCTTGGCCAGGGCCTGCTCCTGCACCATCATCAACACGTAGAAAATGGCCATGGACGAGATCACAGGGAAGCCGGACCCGAAGATCTGGACCGCGTTCTTGATCTTGCCGATGGCGAACTCGAGCCTCCGCTGGTGCGAGTAGTCGGACGCCCAGACCCGGAAAGCGTGGTTCTCGGCCCCCGCCACGCGCAGCTTGCCGACGCCCGAGATGAACTGCAGCACCATGCCGGTAATCTTGCCGCGGACCGCCATCTGCACTCGTTCGTGACGCAGCTGCATGTAGTTGGCGGTGGTTGTGAAGCCGACATAGACGATCGTGAGACCCATCGCGAGGGCGCCAAGGGCCAGGGAGTACTTGAACATCAGGAAGATGTAGAAGATGGAGCTGAGCGAGCCGAGAATCGCCCCAATGCCGGCCCCCGCGACCAGCTGCCGGATCGAGTCGACGCCGCCGGCGCGGTCGGCGAGATCACCGGCCGAGAATGAGCGGAACGCAGTCGAGGGCAGGTTCATCAGGCGGTCCCAGAGGGCTGCTTGAATCGAGTAGTCCATCTTGCCTTGGATGCGGAGAACGGCGATGCTCTGGGTGATTTTGTAGGCGGACGCAACGAAAGCGGCCATGAACAGGCCGCCGGTGAACTGGGCCAGCAGCCCCTTGTCCGCCTGCGGGATCGCGCTGTCGAACAGCTTGCCGGTGAAGATCGGTGTGAGTGCGCCGAGAGCGCCGAGGGCGAGGCCCATGCCCACCAGCATCCACACGTCCCCCTTCAGGCCGCGCGCCCCGAACTTGATGAGGTCCTTGGCCGAAAGTGGGCCGTCGGGGAAGGGACGGTAGAAGACGACACCCAGTGGCGACAGCCGGTCGGCCAGCTCCTCGTTGACAGACGACCGGGTGCCGGTCTTCGGGTCGACGCACTCATAGGAGCGCGAGCCGGTCGGCAGGAGGGCGACCGGCTCGTCGCTGTCCTCCCAGCGGCCGACGACCGGCCCTTGATCCCTTCGCCACCAGTCGTCGCGAAGGACAATGGGTCGGATACGGCAGCGCGAAGCCTTGGCGATCGCGCCGACCCGATCGTTGAAGCCCGCCTGCTTGTCTGCCTCCGGGTGGTTCTTGATCGCTATTCCCAGGTTGTCGCCGACCGCGCGGCAGGCCTCCAGAACAAGATCACCGCCCGCTCCTACCGCGGTCACGGCCTCCCGCCCAGGCTCTTCGAGGACTGCGGCGATGTCCCGGTACGCCGCTTCACGGGCCGCTTCGGAGTACTCTGCCTTCGACTTGAGGCGGTTGAACTCGTCGACGACCGCGAAGCGTTTGTTGATGAACTCGCACTGGCAGAGAACGCGGTGGAAGGTCTCCAGACCGGTCCAGAGGGCGGGGTCCGAGACCGCCGTCGAGCTGTCCATGAGGCGAAGCGTGGTCGCGAGGTCGCCGGGGTTGGATGCCTCGATCCACGAGTCCGGAGTCAGGGGAAACAGGGTCCGGCGTCGCTTCGCCTTCTCGAACAGATCGGCCAGGCCGACGCCGCTGGAGCTGCCGGTCCCGGCCGGGGCCTGCTCGGGCTCGACGCTGAGCTCCTCCATGTCGATGAACAGCACGGAGCCGCCCAGGATCTCCACCCACACGACGCCTTTGAGGACTCGCGCCTTTTGCTGGTTGTCGAGAGCGAGCTCTTCACCGGGCGTCAGACTCTGGTCGGATACCGGTCCCGGGGAAATCTCCTGTGTCAGGCTGCGCGAGATCGAGGCGACCCAGCCGTCGACCAGCTGGGCCAACGGTCCGGCGCGGCGCTCGTCCTGGGCCATGACGCGCAGGTCTGAAACCCGGAGCTGCAGCAGGTGGGTCCCCATTTTGCCGACGGCCAGGAGGCCCGAACCCATGCCGAAGCCGGCGAAGTCCATGCCGAACATGATCTGGCCCGGCTCGACGGTAACGAAGTGGGTGCGACCGCCGGTCGGCTGGTTGTTGTCGTCGAGGGCCACCGTGAACACCTCGACCTTGCCATCCTCGACGTACCAGGCAACCTCGTTGTTGCTGAGGAGGAATGGCTTGTTGCCGCTGGCGGTGATCCGCTCACCCCAACGCGCGAGAACCTCGGCGAAGTCGGCCGGCTCGTCGGCCGTCGACGGAGTGGGTGCCGGCCGCGGCGGGGTGGCCTTCGCCTCGGTCTCCGGTGCGGACGGCGCCGGTGCGGCGGCCTTCGAGGACGGCGGTGTCGGCGGAGCAGCTTCGACCACACGCACCGAGGGCGGTGGGGTGGGGGGCGGGGCCGCCGGAGGCGCCGGTTGTCGCGGCTCGGGTGGCTCTGGGGCCGGTGCCGGTTGGGGTTCGGGAGCCGCGGGCCTGGCTGCTTCCTGCTCCGAAGGTCCTGCCGGCGGCGCGGGCGCGGCCGGCGCCTCTGCCACCGGGGGCCGGGGCGGTTGGATCGCCGGGGTGGCCGACGGCACGGGAGTCGGCGGTGGTACGGCGGCTTCCGCCGGCGGCGCAGCAGCGGGTTCAACCGGTTCGGGCGAGAAGAACCGCAGCACCGTGCCGCCAACGCGGAACTCGTCGCCGTCGGTCAAGAGCCGCTCCGAGATCCTCTGGTCTCCAACCCAGGTGCCGTTGGAGCTTCCGGTGTCGCTCAGCAGGTAGCCACCATCGGTGAGTTGGATCCGCGCGTGATACCGCGAGATGGCCGGGTCGGCGAGCGGGAGCTCGCAGTCCGGGTTGCGGCCAAGGCGCACCGGGGCTTCGAAGCTGAGCTGCTGCCCGGCCCGCGAAGCATCCGCCGAGCGGACGATCTCCAGCTTGAACGGGCCTGGCGGTGGTGAGGGCGTGCGGGTGTATTCCACGGCTCGCCCCCTACACCTTGATCAGCTCGGCGTACGCACCGGGGATGTCCTTCATCTCCGCGTGCGTGCCCCTCTGTACGATGGACCCGCGCTCCATGACGATGATTTCGTCGGCGTCGCGGATCGTGCTCAGGCGGTGAGCAATGATGATGCAGGTGCAGCCACGGCGGCGGAGCGCCTCGTCCACCCACTGCTCGGTGGGCGGGTCGAGGGCGCTGGTAGCCTCGTCGAGAATGAGGATGGTTGGGCTGCCGACCAGGGCGCGGGAGATCTCCAGGCGCTGGCGCTGGCCGCCGCTGAAGTTGCCGCCATGCTCCTCGACGATGGAGTCGTACTTGCCAAGCCGGGTCTGGAGGTCGTCGTCGATCGCGGCGTCCCGGCAGGCCTGGGTAACGGCCGTCAACGGAATGGTGGAGTCCCACATGGTGACGTTTTCGAGCACTGTGCCGCCAAACAGGAAGATCTCCTGATCGACCACTCCCAGGGAGTTGCGGAGCAGGCCGACCGGGAGGTCGTCGGTGGGAATCCCGTCGAACAGCACCTGGCCGCTCCAGGGCCGGTACAGCCCCGAGACGAGACGTGCCACGGTCGACTTGCCGCTGCCGCTAGTGCCGACGATGGCCACCCGTTGCCCGGGTTTCACCTTGAGGTTGAAGCCGTCGATCAGCGGCTTGGCCAACGGGCTGTAGCCGAAGGTGACGTCGCGGAGCTCGACCTCTCCGGACAGCTTGACCATGTCGCCGGTTCCCGCGGCGTCGGTCGGGGGCGCCGCTGCCTCTTCCCGCAAGTACTGCGGATCGACGTCGTTGCGGAGCACGTCGTCGAGACGGTTCATGTCGGCCTCGAGCTCCTGCAGGCTGGCGCCGAAGCTGACAAAGGTATTGAGCGGCTGGTTGAAGCTCGACATGAGAGTCTGGTAGGCCACCAGCATGCCGACGGTGAGGTCTCCGGCCATCACCTTGAGACTGCCGAGCAGCAGGATGGTTGCCGTCGTGATGCTGGTGACGAGGGCCGGGACCGCGTTGACGAGCTCGCCAAGCTGCCCGAGCTCCTGCTGCGAGCGGAGGGCCTTGGCCTGATACCCCGACCAGCGAGAAAAGAACTCGGACTCGGAGCCGGACGCCTTCAGGGTCTCGATCATCCGCAGGCCGTTCATGGCCGTGCCAGTGAGCTTGCCCTGGTCCTGCATGAGTCGGCGGGCGGCGTCGACGCGGTGCCGAGAGACCATTTTCAGCGCCACGATGTTGAGGAGAGCGATGGCGACACAGACGACGGTAAGCGTGACGTCGTACATCAGCATCAGCACCGCGTAGAAGATGATCAGAACGCTGTCGAGCAGGGTAGTGGCGAGGCGGCCCGAGATGAGGTTGGCCACCTTGTTGTTGATGTCGACGCGGGAGCCGATTTCGCCGGCGAACCTCTGCGAGAAGTAGGCAACCGGCAGGCGGAGAATGTGGTTGAAGAAGCTGCTCGACGTCGCCAGGGCCAGCTTCGATTCCATGCGCAACAGGTAGTACTCCTGCAGGTACGTCAGGCCCATGCGCAGCGCCGCCGTCAGCCCCATGCCGATGAGAAGGGGTACGATGAGCGATTTCCTGCCGCCGATCAGGTACTCGTCAATGAAGATCCGGGAGAAGGTCGGAATCACGAGCCCGGGAATGACCAGGAACAAACCGCACAAAACGGCGAACGCGAGGGCCTGCTCGGAGCCCTTCAGCCGCCGCCGCAGGGCGGCCTTCATGCTCGGCTTCTCTCCGGCCGGCTTGAAGTCGGGACCCGGCTCGAAGGTCAGGACCACACCCGAGAACGATGCATCCAGCTCCTCCATGGAGACCGTCCGCGGGCCGGCGGCCGGGTCCATCAGATACGCCTTGCCCTTCTTGAAACCCTCGAGCACCACGAAGTGGTTGAAGTTCCAGAACAGAATCACCGGGAAGGTCAGGTCGTACAGACGCTCCAGGTTCTCGTACTTGACCCCCTTGGACTCCATGCCGTACTTGCGGGCCGCCTTGATGACGTTGAGGGCCTTGCTGCCGTCGCGGGAGACGCCGCACTCCGAGCGCAGCTCCTCCAGCGGCACGATGAGATCGTAGTAGCCAAGGACGATGGCGAGAGCCGCGGCACCGCACTCCACCGCCTCCAGCTGGAGGACCGTCGGTGTCTTGACCCGCCGGTTCGGTGGCGGCGGGATCTTGACCCTGGGGGTCTCCTCGGGTTGCGTCGCCATGCTTGCCTCAGCCCGCACCAACGGTCTTCTTGACGATCGGGATCACGTAGCCGATAGGCCGCTTGGTGTCGACGACCACCGAGCCGTTGCACACCGTGCCGCTGAATACCTTCTCGGGCGGACCCTTCGAGGATGTCCACTTGAAGCCGCTCGGAGTCTCCGCATCCCTGGTCAGCGACACTGTGACCTCGATCGGAGCCGTGTTCCCCGACAGGTCCTGGGCGAGCTTCTGGTTGCGGAGAACCCGCACCAGGCCCTCCGGGGTCAGCGGGTAGTCCGAAACCGAGGCCACCGTGCCGATGATGAACCCGTACTCCTCCGGCCTGATGGTCGATGGAGAGATGTCGGCACGCATGCCCGGGCGGATCTTCTTACCCTCGGAGGCGGGAACGAACAGGACTCCCTTGAGGGGCTCCTTGGCGTCCTCGAGGGTCAAGATACGAGCCCCACGGTCGATCAGGTCGCCTGGGTTGGCCATCACCTCCAGCACGCGGCCGGCGTAGGGGCTGCGCACCTCGGAGCGGCTCTCGAGCTCTGCCTCGAGCTCGCGCAGCTGCCGCCTCACGTCATCGACCCGGTTGCCGCCGCCGGCGAGGTTCGAGCGCGTGGTGGCAATGGCCTGCTCCGTCGAGGTGAGCTGCTCCTTGGTCTGCATGAGCTGTGAGCGCGTGAGGAGGCCGCGATCCACAAGCCTCTCCTGGGTGGCGATCTTCTCGCGTAGCTCGGCGGCTTGGCCCCGGTAGCGGGCGAGGATCCGCGACTGCGCCTGGGTCTGCACCGCACCCTGGCCGGAGAGGGAAGCCAGCTCCTCCTTCTTGTTGGCGATGCGCAGAGCGATGTCAGGCTGGTCGAGGCGGGCCACCACCTGGCCGACGTCGACCGCCTGCCCGGGCTCGACCTCGACCGAGACGATGTGGCCCGCGCCGATGGAGTTGACCTGGTACACGGTGCCGCCGCGCATGAGAATCCCCCGGCCATCGACCTTGATCGAGATGCTCCCGATGACGCTCCAGATGACGAGCGCAATGATGATGACCCCGAGAGCGCAGAGAGCCAGCCACCCGGTCGGCGAGGTCACGCGCATCAAGACGTCCAGCCGCTCCGGCGACGACAGCTTCTCGAGTGCCGCCTTGCGAAAGATGCTACCTCCAGGCATGGTCAACCCCCCAATTCAGCCTCGGCGCCGGCGGCCAGAGAGGCCCGCCGGCGGCTCCTCCTCCCGTTCGCCACACGTCCGAGGTATCAGCTCGTGGTCGTTCTCGGAGGCGGCTCGCAGCGGCTCCGCCCTCCCGTGTCCCGGGTGCCGAAACCCCCTGTTCATCCAAACACCCCACAAGCGACTCGCACTTGTCATCTCGACCTGTTATCCGGGTCGAGTCTCGTTCACACCCTCCTCTGCTCGGCCGGTCGGCCAGACGTCGGTCACGATGACCTGGCCATCCTCGATTCGGTAGTCCACGAGAGTCCCCATCTCGAAGCGAAGCTGCGCCATCAGGGTCGCCAGCCGAAGTCTGGCGCTGACCAGCTGAAGCAGCTCGGAGACCTCGTTCTCCTCGGTCAGGACGACGTCCACGACCGTCGACTCCCCGGCCTTGAACTTCTCCGTCTCGGCCTGCAGCACCTCGCGGTGGCTGGCCACCGCGGCTTCGTGCTGAGAGATCGAGTCGGCGGCCTTGGCAATGGCACCAACGAGCTCCTCGACCCGCGTCGACACGACTCTCTCCAGATTGCCGGCCGTTATATCGCTGCGCAGCTGGAGAGCCCGCGACTGCTCGTAGCGGCCGAGCGCGACGTTGTTGCGGAACGGCAGGTTGAAGTTGAGCGTGACCATGGCGCTCGGGCCCGTGAAGTTCGAGAACAGCGCGTCGTAGTAGCCTCGGCCGAAGTTGCGGGCATCCATCGGATCCGGCGATTCGAAGAGACCCGAGTAGAAGACCGTGAATGACAGGGTCGTCTCTCGTTTGAGATCAGCTCGCGACGCTTCGGCGAGTACCTTGGCGGCGTCCGCCAGCCTATGCGCGGCGAGCACGTCGCTCCTTCGCGCTACCGCCGAGCGCGCCAGCGGCGAGCTCCGCCAGCTTTCGATAAGGGCGGCCGACGGAGGCGGCGGGAAGTCGCCGGAGGCCAACGGCGTGTCCTGAAGACGTTCCACAGCCAAGCCTATGGTCTTGGCGAGGCTCACGCGAGCCCGGAGCAGTCCCTCTCGGGCCTGTGCGACGGTGCCCCGGGTTGCCTCCAGGCGGGCCTTCACGTACACCAGGTCGGCAGGGGCGATCTCGTCGGCATCGGCGAGCTGCTCGCCGATCTTCACGAGTTCCGACTCCTGATTCTCCGAGCGTTCGAGCAGGGTGAGACTCTGCTGAGCCCCAACCACGTTCCAGTAGGAGATCAGGGTGCGTTGAACGCTGTCCGACATGGCATGGGCTACGGACTCGAGGCCGGACTCGTAGTTGTAGCGTGCCGCGATCTCCGGTGCTCCGGTTGACACGACGCCGCGGCCCTTGCCGAGAGGGATGTCGAGCGCCAAGCCGATGCGGGCCGTGTAGCTGTTGAGGTTCCCCTTGCCGCCATAGGTCGGATTCAGCGGCCTGCCGCGGTAGTTGTCTTTGACTCCCTCGAGGATGACCTGCGGTGTGAGCGAGATCCCGGTGCGGTAGAGCTTGGGAAAGGAGAGCGCAAGGGAAAGGGTCTCACGGTCCTGGATCGTGGGCTGCAGCCCGAGCGCTCGCAGCAGGACCCGTCCAGCGTATGCGATCAGGCTTGATGACACCTGGAGTGTCTGATACTGGCGCCGGAACGACTGGCGCAAGCTGTTCTCGATATCCAGCCTGCCGAGGTCACGGGCAACCTCGAGCTCGGCGAGGATATCGACCTGTCGGTCCTGGGGCGGACAGATCACGTCGAACCGCTGGGTCCCGAACTCGATGGTGGTATCGATGCAGTCGGTGACCGGCTTGAGGACGTCGGAGGCGAGCTGCTCCTCGAGTCCATCCGCGATTCGCTGGAACACGGTGGCGATCGAGTTCAGCAGGAGCCGTTTTCCCCACTCGTTCTTGCTCTGCCCGGGAGTCACCGGGCTGCTTTCGTGCTCGAAGCTCGGCGCCAGCTCGATGCCGAGATCGAAACTCCCCATTGCCTGTTGCAGGGTGCCCAGACGCTGATTCACCTGCTCGCGCGCGAGGTAGATGCCCGGATCGTTGTGGAGGGCGATCGAAACGGCCTCTGCCAGCCCTAGAGTGGAGGACGGTGCCCGGACCGGCGCGAACGGAGCCCTGGGTTCCGACGGCGGTGTGCCGGCACCGACGCCGGTGGGCATGAGGAGGAGGGCGGCCAGCAGGCAGAGCGTTCCGATCGAGCACCTGTACGAGCGTGATCGCTGTGTACTCATGGTGATGCTCCTCATCGCTCTGCTCACTGCCCGGCCTCGACATTGGGCAGGCTGGTGATGTCGGTGTAGCTCACGAACTCTCCGGCAGCGGTTTCGGAGACCAGGAAGCCGGAGTTGAATCGCAGCTGAGCGAGGGAACGTGCGACCTGTTGCTCGCTGGACACCAGTGCGAGCTTCGCCTGCACCTCCCGCTGCTCCGTGGTGATCGTGTTGATGAGGGTCGAGCGGCCGTATCGGAGCTTCTCGAGCTCGTTGCTGACGGACTCGCGGTAGAACTGCGCCGAGCGCTGGTAGAGCTCGAGCTGGCGGACCGCCTCCTCGAGCACTGCGAGGTCCTGAACCACGCTGGCGCGGATCGTCCGTGCGAGATCCTGGGTCGTGATCGCTCGCTGCCGCAGGATGGCGCCCTTCTCCTCAAGCCGGCCACGCTGAGTGTTGTTGGCGAACGGCTTGTTGTAGGTCAGCCCGACTTTAGCGCTGGGTCCGGTCCAGTTGCCGAAGAACGCTCCATCGAGGCCGTCCCACAGGCTGCCGCCGTAGTGGCTTCCAGAGTAGGACACGTTGATGTCGAGGCTGGCGTCGGGCGCGAGGTCGATGACGGCGGCCTTCCACAGTACCTTGCCGGACTCCTGGAGCTGCTGAGCCGCACGGTAGTCGAGGCGCTGTTTGAGGGAGAGGTCCTCAAGGACCGCGACGTCGATTCCTTGCACTGCGTTGACTTCCGGCACCTTCGGGAAGGGGTCACCGGCGAGCGGCGCCTGACCCTCGCTCTCGACCCGAAGCCCTATCGTGCGCGCCAGCGTTACCCTTGCCTGGTACAGGCTCCGCTTCGCATCCTCAACCTGGGCCTGGACCTCGGACTGCCGGGCGTCGGCGCGCGCGAGCTCCACTCGCGGCATCTCGTCCGCGTCAATCAAGGTCTTGGTCAGCTCGACGAGCTTCTGCTGCAGGGCTGCCGACTGCTGATAGACATCCAGCGTCTTCTGTGCCGCCACCAGATCCCAGTAGGCGAGAATCGAGCCGAGCACGCTCGAAGCGGCCTGGTGGGTGAGCGACGAGAGGCTGGCCTCGTAATCGATGAGCGACGATTTCTCGAGCGCGCCGGCCGAGTCGATGCCGCGTCCGCGGCCGAGGGGAATGTTGACGCTGAAGCCGACGGTGGCGTTGTAGGTATCGGGCGAGCCGGGGCCACCGTGGTCCGAGTCGGCCGGCTTGCCGCGGTAGCGGAGAGCCGAGCCGCTGATGTCCACGGACGGAGTCAAGATAATGCCTGTGCGATAAGCTTTGGAAAGCTGCAGGCTGATCGTTCCCTGCTGCTGTTGGCGGACCTGCGGGACCGTTCCCAGGTCACGCAGCGAGCTCACCGCCTCGTTGCGCGCCCTGACCGCATCGTCCCGCGCCGACTCGGCAAGACCCTGGCGGGACTGCAGCCACTTGATGATGTCGGCCCTGACCTGGTCCTGCAGCTCCGGGGGTGCGCTGAGCAGAGCGGAGGAGAACACGTCGTACTCAGCCTGGATCAGGCCATCCGTGAAGTGGATCGAGGAGGGGTCGCCCCCGTTTTGCAGAGTCGTCCAAGCGTCGTAGTACTCGTTCGCCTGCTGCGCGGCCAGATCCGCAGCATCACTGTACTGGTTGAGCCCGTCCCGGAGACGGTCGCGCTTCTCCTGCTCGGTGACCTTCTGAGCCGCGCTCAGCTCCTCCTGGACGAAGCTGTAGTCGATCTTGCCGACGAGGGCGAGGTCGAACTGCCCTGTCGCTTGCTGGGCGATCCCTTTTTGTGAGGCAGCGGACTCCGCCTGGAGCTTGATGTTGGGCTCGTGCTCCAGCGTCGTCCGGATCGCCTCCATCAGTGTGATGGTGGGTCCCGAGAACACCGGTGGATCGTATGCGGGCTGGGGAGGCTTCGGCTCACCGGCGGCCAGGACGCCAGCGCTGCAGATGCCCAGCGCCAGGACGCCGGCGGTCAGGAACGAAAGTGCTTGACGAAGTGCTCGTTGGTCCATATACCACCTCTACAGTCTTGATGCTGGACCCTTGAGGGTCGTGTCGACGGTCTCACCGACGGCCGGGTCGCCGTCGGCAGAAGTCTGTTCATGCTCGGGCTTGCCGAGCGTGCCGATGGCTGGCGCCGAGCGGAGGGCCTTCTCGCTGCCGCGGGTTTGCGTGACCGAGTTCGCCCAGGGCTGCACCCAGCGGCGGACGAACGCCACCATCGTTGCGTGGCGCATCGGCGCCACGAAGGTGCAGGCTGAGAACCCGGCCTGCCTCATGCGCTTGATCGAGGCCGAGAACAGGGGCAGGATCCTACCCCTGCGTCCCAGATCCTTACGGATGTAGGAGCAGGTGAAACGGAGAGTCGTTCCCGCCGAGCGATGGTTGATCACCCAGGCGACGACGTCTCTGCCGCAGCGCAAGCCGAGGCTGGTCAACGGCTCGAAGCCGTGCGCGTCATAGCGCCACGGCACGAGATCCTTGGCAATCCACCCCCGCTCCTCCTGGGAAAGGCGGAGGGCTCGGCGCTCGTCGTCGGTCAGCTCCGTCCAGGGGAAGATCTCGCAGCCGGAGCGTACCCGGTACCGCTCCAGCCAGGGAAGGCTGAGCGCCTGCTCAACTGACAGCCGCACCGACAGCGTTCGCGGCGTCGGCTCGGCCCAGCCGCACTTTGTGAGCACCCGTTCGAAGGCGCCGATTGCAGGCTTGCCGACGGTATAGACGGTGCGAAGCTCGGCAAACCCACGGCGCCCGACCTGGCCCTCGAGGTAGGCCAACAGCTCGGTTCCGAGGCCGCGGTTCCGCGCTTCGCGTGCTACGAAAAGGGACAGCAGCTCCGGCGGATTGTCACCGGTGAGCGGAAGCTCTGCGAGCGCCAAGCCCGCAGCGCTGCCGGTTTCATCGAAGGCGGCAGCCGCGAAAGGCTGTACCGGCGGCTGACCGGGTTCGTTGAGCAGGCGCAGCGACGGCTGCAGATTCAGGAGATGGCGGTACGCTGGGAAGGTCATGGCGGCGAGCTCGGTGGCTCGTGACGGTCCTAGCACCTCGAACCGAGTCACGGAAGAGCTCCCTCGGAAGCTTCCCTGCCCGGTGCCGCAAAGCACAGCACCGACGGGAGGCTCTCTGGAGAGGTGACGCGGAGAAGCTGGTAGCCAATCCCAGCCGTGCCTTGGAAGAAGCCGGGCCTAGATGAGGTTGAATGCTGGTCTCGATACGCCACTCCGAAAGCTCCCGCTACCACTGCACGCCGAACAACGGCGGCGGCCCTTACCCACGCCTGAGCTACCAGATCCGTCCGGCCCAGGCTTCGTCCTACTGTCAGGATGACGTCTACTCGACCGAGGTTACCACAGCACAAATGATCGGGTCCAGAGAAAGGCGAGCGGATTGTGCTGTCCAGCGCAACCTCGAGGTCGTTTCGGGCCGCCACGTCGGGCACCGACCGGAGCGCGCACAGACGAGCCAACGCGATCCCCGGCGCCCCGTGGCACCATGCACTCATATAGAGCCTCTCGGGAGGTTTGCCCGGCGTTGTGGGCCGGAGCACCGGCCAGTTGCGCTCGGTGGCCGAGTACAGAGTACGTTCGTACGCCCGGGCGAGCAACACGGCTTCTCGAAGTGCGGGGTCAGCAGTCCTCGCGAACAGCCGCGCGAGGGAGCACGCGATCCCCGCCGCACCGTGAGCGAACCCCGCAAGCATGAGGCCATCGCGGTCGGGCCAGCCGATGCCACCGCCGGGGGCCGGCCGGCCGGCTGCCAGCAGGTGCCGGGCACAGGCCTCGGCCCGCTCGGCCCACATGTCGTCCGCGGCCCCGTCAGCAGCCGCGAGGAGAGAGAGAATCGCGCCGGCTGATCCACCCTCGACATCGAGCACGGTATCACCGGCGATGAGCTCATCGGTCAGGAGCTGGGCGGCGCCCCGCGCGAGACCGGCAAGGTGGTCGTCGTGCACGAGCCGGGCCGCGACCGAACAGGCGTAGACGATTCCTCCGAGGCCGCTACAGACGCCGATAGCGCCGCCGGGTGCGAGGCGCTGTAGGTCGCTCTCGTCCAGGGCGCGGGCGATCGGCTGTACCGCTCGCAACGTCTGCTCGCGCCAACGCTCACTTCCCGTGATCGCAGCGAGACCGGCGTAGAACAGAACGGTCCCGGCACAGCCGTCGTAGAGGTCGCATCCGGCGCCGTCGTCGTCACCCGGCGGGGTCTCCGACATGCGTTCGGCGATGCTCTCTGCCGTCGACAGGAAGCGGTCCGCGTCGCCGGCGCCACGGTGTCTGCGAGGATCGCGTCCTCCTGTGGTCGGCGGGGAGGCGAGAGTCTGTCTGAGCAGCTGCAGCTGACAGCCGAGGTCGGCCTCGTCGAAGCTGCGAAGCCGGGCATGGACGGCGCCGAGCCCGGAGTCGGCCAGGTGATCGTGGATCGGCTCGCCGCTCCTGGACGTCACCACGGAGCTTGAAACCGGGACCGTGAACAGGGGCACGTCGAGGTCGAACAGGGCCTGCCGTTCCTCGGCCGCAAGGGGCCATAGCCGAGGCCGCTCCAGCTCGCTCCGGAAGACGTGGTTGAGAGAGTCGACGGCGAAGCTCGCCGTGAGCCCGCTTTGCTGCAGCTTGGGCGAGGTCAGCTCGAGGAGAACCCGGGCGTAGAGGTTGCTCGGCCGAAGCACGAGCCGCGTTCTCGCGGTTGCGAACGGCGCCAGCGGCCCGGCTGGGTCCAGCAGCCGCTCACGCTGCTCGATCAGGAAGCGGTAGGCGTGGGCGAAGCCCGCGGCCAACTCGCCGATGTGGTTCTCGGGTGGCTCGATCTCGCCGTCGAGCAGCAGGAGGTTGTCCGCATCAGGGGTCTGCCCGACGCCGGCGACCAATCGCATCGAGTCGGTGTTGACGTCGACCCAGTCCCGCTGACGTGAGCTCGCCGGCCGGCCGCCGCTGCCGCACAGCCCGCCAACGTCGTGCACTCCGCCGTCGACTCCGACCTGGGGGAAGCTCAGTAGCCCGGTGGCCAGGAACGACTCCTTTTCACCGGGCGTGCCGGCCTCGCCTGTGGGGTTGCTGGAGCTTTGCGGCGGCTGGATCAGCGCCTCGACGTCGACGAGCACCGGCCCCCGGCGCGTCGCGACGACGTTCTCCATGTGCAGATCACGGCCCCCCAGCGCCCATGCCGTGCACAGCAAGGCCCCTGCCCGCCGGAAGTAGGTGCGGGCCTCGATCGAGGTCCGGGCGGGTTGCTGGCGGACAAGCTCAACCCACCCGTAGCCGGGTCGCGGCAGGACCGCAAGGGCGGGGGGGCAGGGCTCGAGCCCTTCCGCTGCCAGCCAACCGAGGATGCCGTTGTAGGCGGCCTCCATAGCCAGGTCACGGGGCTTGTAGACGAGCCGCAGACCGGACTCGAAGTGGAGAGCCGCCACTTGTCGACCGCCGCGGTGGCGGTCCGACATGCCGGGAACCACGTGGGTCAAAGGCCCCGTCGGCGCTCCTGCGTTGAAGACTTCCGCGATGTCATCGATGTCGATCGCCAGCCGTTGGATGAGCTCGGTGGTCCCGGCGACCCAGGTCCTCGTGAGCCAGCTCAGCTGGCGGCCGAGAACGGGGTAGCGGCCCACCACCTCGATCAGCCCTCCGGCAAGCAGTCGCCCAACGAAGACTGTGTACAGCCGCTGGTCCGGCGCGCGTTTCCCGTCAGCAGGCGGGAGCGCCGATGCGGCCTGCGTCCGAAACCGGGTAAAACGGGCATTGAGCACCGGCGCGCCGACCTCGGAGAGCTGGCGGAGGAGGTGGGTTTCGAGGTCGGTGATGGCGCCGGCGTCGAGCAGTGGCAGGTAGGCTCCGGCGACCGTGTGGAGCTCGGTCCGTGCGTGATCCAGAAACGGCTTCCAAACCTCGCCGAAGGGGAGGGGCGGTTCGTCTCCGGCCGAGACGGGCCCGGCGTCCGCTGCGTCGGGTGCGGAGCCCCGGTCGGCGAGGGAGCCGATCACCGCGGCCAGAGTCCCAAGCCAGGGAGGGACGACAGTACCTTCTACGGGAACCGGCGGCGGGCCCTGCAGCACGCTTTCGAAGGCCCGTCGCACTTCCTCCTCTGTCAGGCTGTCCCAGGCGAGCCGCCTGCGGAACGCTTCACCGTCACCGCGCGAGAAGGCGTGACACCAGAGCCTGAGGGCCTCGGCGGCAGCCTCTCCGTTCCGTGAGGAGATGCCGCGCGAGGCATCGCTGTCGGCTGCATGAGAGGCCAGTGCCTCGTCGAGGGAAAGGGCATTCCGCCCGATCTCACGGACGGCGTCGAGGGCCGACGGCGCGGCCGGGCCGGCAGTCACCGCGAGACCCTGCCACGGATTCGACGGCGCGGGTCCACCGGGAGGGGCAGGAGCGCCCCCGACCGGCGGTCGAGGCAGGCAAAGGAGCACAAGAACCGGCCACCCTCCGCCAGCCGGAGGGTGGCCGTCATGTCGTGCGCACCGTAGGTAAAGATCGCGAGGGCCTCCTAGAACAGGCTGGCCTTGACCTCGACGTGGGTACCGATGTTGAGGACCGCACCCTTCTCGAAGTTGCAGGTGTAGTCCTTGAAGCCGCCGGCGACCTGCTCGAGGTCGGCATCGGACAGCTCGTCACCTTCCTTCGTCTCGTGGGGGAGGATGACGTGGAACATGTCCGCCGTCTCCTCGATCACCGTCACCCTGAGGGAGGCGGGAAGGGTCTGACCCATCTGTGCGGCGACCACATCCTTCGGGTGCTCGAGAAGGGCCTGACGGTACTCCGGATTCTTGGCGGCAAAGCCGGCCAGCAGATCGTTGACCTGCCCACGACTTAGGGTTTCGCTCTCAGCCATGACAAATACCTCCACTATGTTGTCGGGACTCCCGTCCCGGTGGTTCTGCATCTCGATCCTGTGCGCACTCGGACGGTGGAAGGAGTAGCAAATGCCGTGCCAGGTCCCACCAAGAAATCGGAGCCTGGAGACAGTGGAACAATCTCATGATCCGCGAGATCGCTCTGGAGTCATGGCTCCATTCCTCCGAGCCGTGGCTCCATCGAGTGGGAAATCCGCGGCTGACAGTGAGGTGGATTCCGAGAGTGCGAGGGTCTCTCACGAGCTTCTGCGGGGCGCGATGACCTGAGCCAGGACCGCCTTGGGATCCTCCTCGAGGCGGTCGCGGATGCTGTCGACGTCGAGCGCGGCCATCGCGCGCCGATAGGAGCGGGTTCCCACCACCAGGTAGGGCTCCTCGTACACCCGTTCGCGAATCATCCGCAGGCACGGCTCCGCCCGAACCTGAATCTCACGGTAGGCGGTCAGGAAGCCCGCACGGTAGGAGGCCAGTATCTCGGCGGGTGCATCTTCGACAGCGAAGAACTCGCCCCGCGCCCGCCGCAGAGTCCGCTGCGTGAGTACGCTCTTCTTGACCAGCGCCCGCAGGCGCTGGTCGCCGAGTTGGTCAATCGCCGTGGGGTCCAGCGGATCGGGGAGGCCGGCGACGTCGAGGGCGAGGTTGAGGAAGCAGTGCTCGAGGTCGACCATGGTGACCGTGGGGCGCCCACCCGCGTAGGAGAGGAACGCGTTCCTGGGACGCATGTCGGCGTTGGCGAAGATGTAGGCGAAAACCATGTGCCGCGCCAGCTCGGCGGCGATTTCGGGATCGAGGCGGCCGTCGTACTTGTTTCCCGGTGCGGGGGCGGCCATCAGCAGCGGCTCGCCGTTGTCGGCCACGAAGCAGTCGCAGGCGGAGAAGCCTAGACATGCCAGGACACGGTGCGCAAGCTCCTCAACATGAGCCGACTCGGCGTGAAGGTAGCGCTTGGCGAACCAGTCGCCCGCGAGCGACGGCTCGTCGGGCACTCCTGCCGCGGTCAGCCGAACCTTGAAGACGAGGTTGTAGCGACCTTGCTCTTCTTCTGGCAGCACGGCAATGGAATGAATGGTTCCTCGGCGTGGGCCGTGGCGGAGCTGGTTCCCGGCGGCGAGAAGGGCCTCCAGCGGAGCACTGCCAGTGAGCCGGAGCAGGCCCAGCGAAGCGATTTCCGGGATTGCCTCCTTGCCACCGCGGGTACCGACCAAGAGCGCCCTCAGGCCGGCTGCGCGCGCACCTTCAACGTCGTTCCGCGGCGAGTCACCCACCATGAGCGTCTGCTCCGGGTCGACCTCCAGGTGCCGGCAGACCGAACGGTAGAGCTCGGGGTCCGGCTTGGTCCGCCCCTCGTCGCAGGAGTAGGCGGCGACATCCACCAGCTCATCGAGACCCAGTCGTACGACGGCCAGCTTGTGAGCGGCCGACAGGTTCGACAGCAATCCCAGCCGAAAACCGCGATGGCGCAGGAATCGCAGCAGTGACAGGGCGCCGTCCATGAGGCGCATCGAGCTCAGCTCGCGTTCGATGACCTCCATGCAGGGGCGCTGGAGGGCGGCAGCCCGATCCGGCACGAGCTGCCGGCAAATGAACCCGGCGAAGGCGTCCAGGTCGGGAAAGGGGGTTGTCAGGAGGTGCTTCCGGACGAGCAGCATCCACTGCCTGGAGGAGACGCCGAACAGCCGTGGAACATCGCGGCGAAAGAACGGGTCGGCGATGCCGACCAGCGTGCCGTAGATGTCGAAGATGATGGCTCGTGTTTCACCGGAGTCCGGGTTGGGAGATGGCTTCTTCATGCCGTCATGGCTTCAGCTTGTGATGGCGGAGAAAGTCCATGAACTTCTGGTAGTCGCCGTGACGGAGCCGGAACAGGTGGACGAGGTCCCGGTAGGAGCCGTGGGTTTTCCTCAGTCCTTGCCGGATGACGTCTCTTACCTGCGAGCGGTTGAGGTCACGGCTCATGAACGGCACGTAGACGGCCTTCCAGAAGTTCTCGTCGCCATCCATCAGCCTTCGGTGGAGATCGCCTTCCCGGCCGCCGGTCAAGCCGTCGCTCTGGTCGAGCAGTCCCACGAAGTCCTGGGGCTCAATGAGCTCGCCATCCGACATGGCGTAGCCCATCGTAACGAGGCTCGACAGCTCGCGCACGTTGCCCGGCCATGCGTAGCGTTCGAGGACCCTCATCGCCTCCGGCGAGTATCGCTTGTGGACGCCGTAGTGGGCCTTCAGCTTGCCGAGAAAGAACTCGATGAGGAGCTTCCAGTCGTCACCGCGGTCCCGTAGCGCGGGAACGCTGATGTGGAAGTACCTCAGCCTGAAGAAGAGGTCATCGCGGAACCCGCCACCGATTCGGAGCTTCTCGAGCGGACGGTTCGACGCCGCGACGACCCGAACGTTGACGGATTTGAGGTCATTGGAACCGAGGGGCACGAACTGTCCGGTGGCCAGGGCCCTGAGCAGCATCACCTGTGCACTCATGTGCAGGTCGCCGATCTCGTCGAGGAAGATGACGCCGCCGTCCGCAGCCTCGAAACAGCCCTTGCGATCGGCGATCGCACCGGTGAAGCTGCCCTTGCGGTGGCCGAACAGCTCGCTGACCGTCAGGTTGCCTTCCTGGAACTGGGGACAGTTGACGGTGACGAAAGGCTTCTTCCTGCGCCCGCTCAGGAGGTAGATGGCCTGAGCAATAGCCTCCTTGCCGACGCCGCTCTCCCCCGTGATGAGGACCGGCTCCTCGAACGAGGCGATCTTGGCTACCTTGGTGAGAACCTCGTTGGTCTCCGGCGAGCGGCCGACGATGTGGACCGCCCGTTCCGGGCCCCACTGGCCGATCGAGCTCGCCGCGACGTCCTGGGCGACACCGAGCATGTAGCGCTCGAGGGGGAAGCTCCTCGTCGCGGCCGTGTTCGGTCCGCAGGGTCCGGGCGGGATCGAGGCCCTACGGCTCACTGTCTGTCCTCCGACCTGCATGGGCCCTGGGCCCGCGCGGCACCGCGGTACGGCAACCCTTCCGGGGTCCCGAGGGCCCTTGTCGGGCGCGGCGGTTGGTGATCATGCACGGAATCCTCAGGCCGGCTGTGGGCTCGCGTCGTGGGTTTTCGATACGCGCAGTTCGGCCTTTCCAAGGAGCTCGGCCGCGAGGTCCGCGATGCGGGCCAGGGTCTCGTCCACCGCCAGCAACTCGATCGCCTCGGCTCGGGTACCCGTGATGCTGCACAAGTGGTTGAGACCGCTCACGGCGACGGCCCGCTGGACGTCACGGTGTGCAGAGCACAGGGCCAGCCGTCCTCCGAGGCTCTCCAGCTTCTTGGTCAACATCAGGAAGCTGCGGAGGGCGGCGCCGGCGACCTTGGTCGTGGCTCCGAGATCGATCACCATGTGGAGCTCACCACCTTCGAGGAGCCCCGAAATCTCCTCCTCCAGCTCCTTGGCCGCGGCCTGGTCCAACACTCCCGATGGTTTGATCACGACGACCGAGCCGGCCTTCTGAACCTCGGTTTCCATCCTGGTCTCTCCGGATGCCTGACTCATGCCGGCCCATGTGAGCCGGCCGGCACGAGCCGGTTTGAGACATCGCGCGCCTAGCCGATCACAGCTTGATGATCAGCCCCAGGCTGAATTCGGCCTGGGGGAGGCTGCTCTTGTACCTGTAGGTGTAGGTGCACGGGTCGATGCAGTCGCGGTTTTCGAAGTGGTACGTGGCGCTGGTGCCTTCGTCGGTCGAGACAAAGTAGTAGCGAGTCTCGAAGCGGACTCCCAACCGATCGCTGATGTCCATCCTGATGCCGCCTCCGAGACCGACTGAGAACGCGCTGTCGTTAGGTAAGGGGAAGTGCGGGTTGATCTCAGTGATGCCGGCGCTCCCGACCAAGAACCACCTGTTCGGCCCCTCGTTCAGGTACCAGACGAGGCCGGCCTGGTAATGGTGGATCGTGATGTCGAGGAAGTTCACCGTACCGGCAGGCAGAAAGCCGCCGGGGACCTCACCGAACAACCCCTGGCCGTCCTTGAGCTGGGTCTGCTGAAAGTTGGCCATCAGCTCGAGCTGGAACTTCTGGTTGAGCGTGAAGTCGAGGCGAAGTCCGTAGGACCCCCCCGAACTGATCCCGACATTCAGGTCTTTGCTGAAGACCGTGCTGCCGTCGGGCTCGAGGATGGCAAGGCCTCGAGACTCGATCCGGATATTGCCTCCCCAACGGTAACCAACCATCGGCGTGATCTCGACGGACGACTGCTGAGCCAGGCCGATGGACGGCACGAGGACAGCAAGAATCACCAACACTCTGCGCATGAGCGTCCTCCCCTTCTTCCCAGTCCCTGTTGTTGGATCCTGACCCCGGTAGTGTAGCATCAGCGTCAACCGTCGGACAAGTGGACGCCGGCAAGGGCGGCTCGCGGCCCGGCGTGGGTCTGGGTCCGCCTGTTGACCACCGACGCGGCTTGGGGTAGCGTTATCGCGAAGCTCGTAGTCGCAACGGATGCCCGGAAGGGACAAGGGGAGGCCGAGGCATGGCAGACACCCCCGGAGGCACCGGCCTGGCGGTGGAGGAGCAGTTCTTTTCCAAGGTTGCTCCCGGCGAGTTCGTTTTCCGAGAGAACGAGCCTGGCGCGGAGATGTACATCATCCAGGACGGTGAGGTTGAGATCGTGAAGCAGCTCCATGGGGAGCTTCGCCAGGTCGCCGTGCTGGAGGAGGGCGACTTCTTCGGCGAGATGGCGATCCTCGAGGACATGCCGCGAACCGCCGCTGCACGGGCGCTGACCTCGGCGACGCTGCTCCGCATCGATCGTACGACCTTCAACCAGCTTATCCGCCACAACCCGGAGATCTCGGTCAGGATGCTGCGCAAGCTCTGCCACCGGCTGCGGACGACCAACCCGGTTCTCCTCGAGGTCGGCATCCAACCGGAAGAGGCCGTTGCGGCACCCGAGCCGGTAGCCTCCGCACTGTCACCCGCCGCTTCTGCCCCTGCCGCACCGGCGGATGCCGCGACACCGGCCGCCGGGGCGGAGCCGGAGCTGCCGACGGCCCCACGACTCATTCACGGTGAGACCGGGACAGAGTTCCGGCTGTGGCCGGACGGCGAGACGATCATCGGCCGGTTCGACCCGGTAACCGGCGTGCAGCCGGAGGTCGATCTCAAACCGGTGGACTTCCACCGTTCCACCAGCCGCCGGCATGCCGTGATTCAGGCCCGAGAGGGAGGCTTCTCCCTGCGCGAAGAGGTTGGCTGCGCGAACGGCACGTTCGTGAACGGTCAGCGCCTGGCGACAGGCGTCGAGGTGGAGATCCACGACGGCGACGCACTCCAGTTCGGGCTCGTGAAAACGCTCTTCCGAGTCAGCTCATAGAGGCCCGTCCGGGCCTCTATGAGAGTCGGCGGACCGTCATCTTGAACTGGAAGTCGATGCGGCCGGCACGAATGGTGTCCCCCGGTGTCAGACGGCGAACCGTGACCCTCTGGTCGTTGACCGACGTGCCGTTCGTGGTCTGGAGGTCGACAACATAGTAGCTTCCGTCCTTGGGGACGATCTTGAAGTGCTGCGCGCTGACGGACGGGTCCTCCACTTGCAGGGTGTTGACCTCTGGTGCCCTGCCGACTGCGAAGACTTGGTCCTTCGGCAAGGAGAAAGTGCGAGCGGCGTGGCCCGACTGCTTGACCAACAGGACCGGCTGCTCCTCGAGAACCAGGGTCTGTTCCAGGCCCTCCGGAGTGGGTGCCTTCGAAAAGACGTCCGGATCGAACTCGCCCAGCTGAGCCGACTCGGCGACCGCCTGCGTCTGTGCCGAGGCCTCGAGGTCGGCGACCTGGCAGTGGGGGCAGCTCTCGTCCCACGGCTGGAGCTCGGCGCCGCAGCGGGCACAGGTTCTCCGAGAGACACGCCGCCGGCGCACGGCGACAACGACGAGCGCGGCGACTGCCGCCAGCAGGATCACCATCACGGGCCACATGACCCAGCGCGGGACCGCGGTTCGTTCGGGAGGTGTCACTTGGGCGCCGGCTTCCCTTGGTGTAGGGGTGGCGACCCGTGGCGGCGCAGAGGTCGGTGTAGCGGCGGCCGCGAGGCGGGCTGCCACCGCCAGGCTTAGCCCGCGCACCGCGCCGGCAACCGCGGAGGTGTCGGCCCGATTCAGCGAGCCGGTCCAGGTGCCGTCGGTGAGCAGCGCGAGGCGTCGTAACGCACGCTCATCGACGTGCAGCCCGGTCGAGGCTGCGATCACGTGGACGTCGTTGTCGACGCAGCGCTGGGCCACGTCCTCTGCGGTCGTTGCCGAGTTCTCGTCGCGGCCGTCGGTGACGACCAGGATGACGCCGCCCTTCTCCAGCCGGCGAGCGGCAGTGAAGAGGGCGTCGTGGAGCACGGTGAAACGCCCACCCGGTTGCAGCCGGTCGAGCGCCGCAGACGCCTGCTGTGGCGGGGTGCCGACCGGGACCAGCCACTGGGGCGCGTCGTTGAACGCCAGCACGCCGACCGGTGTGGAGGCAGGGAGCGCCGCCAGCACGTCGCGGAGTCGGCTCCTCACGATTGCCAAGTCAGCTGCTGTGAGCGAGCGGCTGGTGTCGACCGCCAGCACGACAGGCGCGGGGACCTGGGCCTCCACAGTTCGAGTGGATGCCGTGACGGCGACGACCGCTGCGAGCGCGATCCATAGGGCGGTGCTGCGGGCCATGATGATATCCCCACTTTTCTTTGACGGTTGACCTCGACAGGTTACCGCCTGACAGGGGATGTACGCCAGTGGTCGGGAGAGGTTCCGGCCGAGACGATCACGAGCAACCGGTGGTGGCACCGCAGGAAACGCACTTGAGGCAGGTGCCGTTCCGCACCATGGTCAGCTGTCCGCACTCGTTGCACAGCTCACCCTCATACCCCTTCAGTCGCGCTTCCTCCAGCGCCCGGTCGAGCTGGGCGTACCCGCCGCTGCTCCCCGTCTTCATTGTGGAGCCTGCTCGTCGTGGCACCGCGGCGGCCTGTCCGACGGCCAACCGGTGGACCTCTGCCAGATCCGGTTGCTCGTCCTCGTCATCAGGTTCCGGCTCGCGGGCACCGGTGCCGACCGCGTCATGCCGCACATCCTCGGCACTGACCTGGGCGAGATCGTTGCGGCCGAGGTACGTAATCGCCAGCTCGCGAAAAATGTAGTCGATCACCGACGTCGACATCTTGATGCGCTCGTGGCCGCCGACCATACCGTTCGGCTCGAAACGCGTGAACACGAAGGCATCGACGAACTCCTCTAACGGCACGCCGTACTGCAGCCCCAGGGAGATTGCGATCGCGAAGCAGTTCATCAGCGAGCGGAAGGCCGCCCCTTCCCGGTGCATGTCGAGGAAGATCTCGCCCAGGGAGCCGTCGGGGTACTCACCCGTGCGCAGATACACCTTGTGACCGCCGACCGACGCCTTCTGGGTGTAGCCACCGCGGCGTTGAGGCAGACGGTTACGGCGTGCCTGATAGCGGAGGACTACACGTTCGGCCATGGCCCGAGCGACCGTCTGCGTATCACCGGTCGCTACCGCCTCCGTCATGACTTCCTCGTCCTCGTTATCCATCCCAACGCTCAACGGCTGGCTCAGCTTGGAACCATCGCGGTACAGGGCGACCGCCTTCAGCATGTTCTCCCAGGCCAAGCGGTAGGCGTCCTGGATGTCGGCAACGGAGGCGTCCGACGGCATGTTGATGGTCTTGGAAATCGCTCCGGAGAGGAACGGCTGCGCAGCGGCCATCATCAGTATGTGTCCCTCGTAGCGGATGAATCGCCTGCCACGGCGTCCGCAGCGGTTGGCACAGTCGAAGACCGGCAGGTGCTCTTCGGCGAGGTGTGGCGCACCCTCGACCGTCATCGTTCCACAGGCCCAGGTGTTGGCTGTGTCAATCTCCTCCTCGCTGAAGCCGAGACGCCGCAGTACGTCGAGGTTCCAGTCCGCCAGGTCGTGATCCGCGAAGCCGAGCCCCTGCAAGAGCTCCTTGCCGAGGATATGCGGGGCGAAGGCACTGCGGATCTCGAAGGCGGAGGGCACCGCCTTCTCGACCCTCCGAATGGCCTGCTCGTCAAACCCGCGAAGGCGAAGCGCATCGGGGCTGATGGTTGGGCAGCCGTCGAGAGTGCCGTGACCGACCGTGAAGGCGACGATTTCCGCGCTCTGGGAGCGGTCGTAGCCGAGCCGTTCGAGAGCCTGTGGGATTGCCTGGTTGATGATCTTGAAGAAGCCGCCGCCCGCCAGCTTCTTGAACTTCACGAGAGCAAAGTCCGGCTCGATCCCGGTGGTGTCGCAGTCCATGACCAGGCCGATCGTCCCGGTCGGGGCAAGGACCGTTGTCTGGGCATTGCGGAAGCCATGTTCCTGCCCCAGCTCGAGGGCGCGGTCCCAGGCCTTCCGTGCGGCGTCGAGAAGCTCCGGCGGTGTCGGCTCCACCGGGATCCCTTGCGGCGTGACGGTGAGCCCCTCGTACTCCGTGGTCGGTGCGTCGTGCGCTGCCCGACGGTGGTTGCGGACGACCCGTAGCATGCTCTCCCGGTTTTCGGCGAAGGCGGGGAACGGGCCAAGCTCGGAGGCCATCTCGGCCGACGTGGCATAGGCCTCCCCGGTCAAAAGAGCTGTGATGGCTGCGCATACTGCCCGGCCTTCGGCCGAGTCGTACGCGAGCCCGCTGCGCATCAGAAGCGAGCCGATGTTGGCGTAGCCGAGCCCGAGCGTGCGGTACCGGTAGCTGAGCTCGGCGATGCGGCGGCTCGGGAATGCCGCCATCAGGACGGAGATCTCGAGGACGATCGTCCACAGCCGAACTGCGTGACGGAAGCCCTCGACATCGAAGCTTCCGTCCGGCTGCAGGAACTTCACGAGGTTGAGTGATGCCAGGTTGCAGGCCGTGTCGTCGACGAACATATACTCGGAGCAGGGGTTGGACGCGTTGATCCGCCCGCCGGCCGGGCAGGTGTGCCACTCGTTGATCGTGTCGTCGTACTGGATACCGGGATCGGCGCATTCCCACGCGCTGCGGGCCACCAGGTCCCACAGCTGCCGCGCCGACACCTCCTTGGCCGTCTTGCCGTCGGTGCGTCGGGTGAGGTACCAGCCGCGCCCAGCATCGAGAGCCATGAAGAACGCGTTGGGGACGCGGATGCTGTTGTTCGAGTTCTGGCCGGAAACCGTGAAGTATGCCTCGCCGTCCCAGTCGGTCGTGTACTGCTCGACGGGATACTCTCGGTATCCCTGGCGGGCGAGCTGGAGTGCCCGCTGCAGTGCCCCATCGGGTACTCCTGAGCGCCGCGCGGACGCCACGGCGACCCGCAGCGCGGGGTTGGTGGCGGGGTCGGTCTCGGCCTCGTCCGTGTGGTCCGAGAAGCATGCGTCCACGACGTCCTGCAGCCGCTGGCGCATCACGCGCGAGCCCGTCACGAGAGCTGCAACCTTGCGTTCCTCCACTGCCTTCCACTGGACAAAGCTCTCGATGTCGGGATGGTCGATGTTGAGGCACACCATCTTTGCCGCGCGGCGCGTGGTGCCGCCGGACTTGATCGCGCCCGCGGCACGGTCGCCGATCTTGAGGAACGACATCAAGCCGGACGAGCGGCCGCCGCCTGATAGCGCCTCGCCTTCGCCGCGAAGATTGGAGAAGTTGGATCCGGTTCCCGATCCGTACTTGAACAGGCGAGCCTCGCGAACCCACAGGTCCATGATGCCGCCCTCATTTACGAGGTCATCCGCGATCGACTGGATGAAGCAGGCGTGGGGCTGCGGGTGCTCGTAGGCACTTTCCGCCTGCCTCAGCTCGCCGGACTCTGGATCGGCACACCAATGTCCTTGCGGCGGCCCGCTGATTCCGTAGGCCCAGTGCAGACCCGTATTGAACCACTGCGGTGAGTTCGGCGCACCCATCTGCGTGGCCAGCATGTGGCAGAGCTCGTCGTGGAACGCTTGGGCATCTTTGTCGGAGTCGAAGTAGCCGTGCTCATGGCCCCAGTGTGTCCAGCAGCCGGCGAGACGTGCGAAGACCTGGCGCGCGTCGCGCTCGGGCCCGGTGACCGGGCTGCCGTCGTTGTCCAACACTGGGCTGCCATCGGCATCGACCTGCGGCACCCCTGCCTTGCGGAAGTACTTCTGGACCAGCACGTCTACGGCAACCTGTGACCACTCCTCGGGGGCCCTGATTCCTTGCATCGAGAACACCACCGAGCCGTCCGGATTGCGGATCTCCGAGCTCCGCTCGACGAACGACACTCCCTCGTACGGATCCTGTCCCCCAACCGTGAACCGTCGAGCGATCTTCATCTGTCCCCTACCCCCTTCTTCCAGCCACGAGGACGAGAGAATACAGCCCGCGACGCGGCTGAATTATCGGGCCGATCGTGACAATAAATGCACTATATCTTGGGGCCGCCAGGACTGTCAACACAAGATCTTGGGGTATCGGTTGTTTTCCCTAAGTTCTTGAGGAGGAGCCATCTTCGGCCGTCCGTGGGGCGTGCGTGCTGCTGATGTGGGCACGACATCAACACGTAGGTGTGAGCCGGCGCCCGCGACTTACCACGGCTCGACCTCTGGCGCAAGAACCCGGCTCACCGGCTCCGAACCGCTGGTCCCGTTCCATCAATCTCCGGACTTATAGCGAGCCCTGATGCTCGGGATGAGGTAGTCCGCGAAGGCGCTCTGGAGGCCGAGGCGGGGTGCGAAGCCCCAGTCGGTCCGGGCCGCAGAGTCGTCGACGTCGGCCGGCCACGAATCGACGATCGCTTGCCGCTTGAGGTCGGTCTCGAACGTGATCTCGGCGCTCGGAAAGCCGGCCATGACGAGATCGCGGATCTCGGCCGCCGACGGGTTGAAGGCGGTGATGTTGTAGACGTTCCTGCGGAGCCGGTCGCGGTCGGCGGCAGCGAGGGTGAGGAGGGCTCCGACCGCGTCCGGCATGGCCATGAACGGGATCCGGGTGTCAGGACGGACGAAGCAGGCGTAAGGTTGGCGTTGTGCTGCGGCGTGGATCATCTCGGGAGCGAAGTCCGAGGTGCCTCCCGACGGAACCGTCACGGCGCTGATCAGCCCGGGGAAGCGGATAGCCCGGAAGTCTACCTTGCCGGCAAGATGCTCGGCGGCGAGCTGCTTGTAGTGCAGGTTGTAGTAGACACCGAGATGCTCGCAGTACAGCTTGTTGCAGCCGTACATCGTCGTTGGCTGGTTCCACTCGTGCTCCTTGACTCGCCCGACATGGGCCTTGGTCTCAAGGTCCGGGAGCCCGTAGGCCGCGATCGAGCTCGGGTAGAGGAAGACCACCGGCCGGCCGTGGGACTCGCCCTGAGCCTGTGCGAAGTCGAGCATGTTCAGGGTTCCTTCGACGTTGACCTGGTGGGCGGTGACTGGCGTGAACTCGCCGCGCGTGGAGAGAATTGCAGCAAGGTGGTAAACGGTCTCGATCTCGTACTCCGAGAGAACCCGCTCGAGCAGGTTGGTGTCGAGGATCGAACCTACGAACTCGCGCTCGATCATCTCTGCCAGCGCGGGCTCGAGCGGTTGCAGATCGACCGTGATGATCGCCGCCTGTCCTTCGGCGGCGAGGCGCTCGATGAGGCCGTGACCGATCTCGCCGCCGGCGCCGGTTATGAGAGTTACCGGTTTGCGCATGGACACCTCCGTCGGCCTCGAGGTCCGGCCGCGGCCAGAGTGGCGGAGACCTCGGATGGTGTCAAGAGAACCTTCCCGTAGAAAGACACGTACTGTGAGACGACCGACCTGGTCACCGGAGGCATCTCATGGCCAAGCTCATCCGCATATTCATCATCCTCCTCGTGGTCGCGGGCGCCGCGTTCCTCGTCTACGCCAAGGTCATCAAGCACGACGGCAAAGACAGCGGGTTTACGACGGTCAAGGTAGAGCGCGGGGACATCACGGAAAAGGCGCTGGCGGTCGGCCAGATCGAGCCGCGGGTACGGATCCAGGTCAAGTCGAAGATTTCGGGCATCGTCAAGCGTTGCTTTGTGGCGGTCGGTGACAAAGTTGGTGCCGGTGACCCGCTGTTCGAGATCGCTCCTGACCCGACTCCGCAGGAGCTCTTGAGCGTCGACAATCGGCAGCGCTCGGCAGTGGCGTCGTTCGAAAAAGCCAAGGCCGACTATGACCGTGGCAAGGTGTTGAACCGGCAGGGTCTGTTGTCGGCGGGAGATCTCGGCGGCTTGCGCGAGGCCTACGAGCTGGCGAGGGTGACGCTCGAGGAGGCTCGGGCCAACCAGGAGCTGACGCGCCAGGGCCGGGTCTCCGAGGGGGCCACCCGCGTCGAAACCGTGATTCGGGCCCCGATTTCGGGCACGGTGCTCAGCCGCGCCGTGGACAACGGGGATCCGGTGGTTCCGCTGACCTCCTATCAGCCTGGGACCGAGCTGTCCACGCTCGCGGACATGAGCGACCTCATCTTCAAGGGAACGGTGGATGAGATTGATGTCGGCAAGATCGCGGTCGGCATGCCGTGCCGGATCAAGGTGGGCGCGCTGCCGGACTCGGTGGTGACCGGCCACCTATCCCGGATCGCGCCACAGGCTCAGAAGAGCGAGGGAGCGACCTTGTTCGACGTCGAGATCGAGCTCGATCCTGGCTCCAACCTGACCTTGCGAGCCGGATACTCCGCGAACTCTGACGTCGTCATTCGTGAGAAGAAGGGCGTCCTGCTGATTCCCGAGCGGCTGGTCCAGTTCGAAGGAAAAGAGAAGAAGACGTTTGTCGAGATGCCTGGGCAGGGACCGGAGGCCGAGCCGCGCAAGGTGCCGGTGGAGTTGGGTCTTTCCGATGGCCTGAACATCGAGGTAGTCGCCGGACTGAAGGAGGGCGACGAGGTGGTGCAGCGGCCGCCGAAGGAGATCTCGTGACGGGTCTCGGGATGACCGTGCGTCAGCTCCTGCGCGATCTCGCCACGCAGAAGCTGCGCACCTTCCTCACGGCCTTCGGGATCGTGTGGGGAACGGTAGCGGTGAGCCTGTTGTTGGCCTTCGGCGAGGGGCTGCACCGCCAGCAGACGAAGTCGATGGCCGGCCTCGGCGACCGGATCGTCATCGCCTGGCCGTCGCGGACCTCGAAGGCGTTCCAGGGCATCGGGCGCGGACGTCGGATCCGGCTTACGGAAGCCGATATCGAGTTCCTGCAGGCGAGAGTGCAGGGAATCACCGGCATCTCCTCGGAGTACAGCGACAACTTCAAGGTGAAGTATCAAGACAAAGTGAGAGCGGTTGACGTGTCCGGCGTGTCGCCGATATTCGGGGAGATGCGGAACTTGATCCCGCAAACCGGCGGCCGATTCATCGATCCCATCGACATGACGCAGCGGCGGCGCGTGGTATTTGTCGGCGACAAGATGGCCAGCGAACTGTTCGGGGAAGCGGATCCGGTGGGCAAGAAGGTGATACTCCACGGGTCGCCATTTCTCGTCATCGGTGTGCTGCAGCAGAAGGACCAGGACTCCAACTACTCGGGTCGGGACAGCGGCAAGATGACCATCCCCTCGACGACCTTCCGGGCACTCACCGGGCAGAAGTACATGGACAACTTCATCTACAAGGCGGCTCGGCCGGAGCTCAACAAGGGGCTGACCAAACGGATCACCGCGGCCCTCGGACAGCGTCATCACTTCGATCCGACGGACGATCAGGCGGTCCAGGTGTGGGATACGACCGAGATGTTCGCGTTCTTCGACGCGTTCATGCTCGGGTTCAAGGTGTTCCTCGGTCTCATGGGCGTTCTGACCCTGATTGTCGGCGGCATCGGTGTCTCCAACATCATGAACGTCGTGGTCGACGAGCGGACGAAAGAGATCGGCATCAAGATGGCGCTCGGAGCACGCCAGCGGCTCATTCTGACCCAGTTCCTGCTCGAAACGATGGTGCTGACCGCCGTCGGCGGCGCCATCGGGCTGGGCATCTCGCTATTGATCTGCACCGGGGCCACCCACCTCGGTCTGCAGGAGTATGTCGGCAACCCGGTGCTGTCGCCGCAGGTGGCGGCATTCACGGCCGCGGTTCTCGGGGTCATCGGTTTCCTCGCCGGGTACTTTCCGGCTCGCGATGCCGCCCGCCTCGATCCCGTTGTCGCGATGAAGCTGTGAGGGGGAGGAGATGGCACGTCCCCTGGTGACCTGGCAGTTGTTTCTGAAGGCATCCTCGCTGCAGCGCAAGCGGGCGGTGTTGACCGTGGCGGCGATTGCCTGGGGAACGGTGGCGATCCTGATGCTCCTGGCCTTCGGCCAGGGTTTGAAGGAGCAGCTGATGCGCGGCCGACGCGGCATGGGCGAGAATATTGCGGTGGTGTGGCCGGGGGAGACCTCGAAGGTGTGGGAAGGGCTTCCGACGGGGCGGGCGATCCGGCCACGGGTGGAGGATATTGAGTACCTCCGCCACCGGATGCCCGACGTTCACTTTGTTGGCGAGCTGACGTCGTGGAGCACGACGCTTTCGTACGGGCGCAAAACGATTACCGGCCGGGTTACCGGCGCCAACTGGGAGTACGGCGAGATACGGAATCACTTCGCTCAGCCGGGAGGGAGGTTCCTGAACCCCCTCGACGAGAGAGAGAAGCGCCGCGTGGTGTTCCTCGGCGATGGGCTCGCGAAGGAGATCTTCGGTGACGAAGATGCGGTGGGCAAGATCCTCCAGATCAACCGTGCCCCCTACCTGGTGGTCGGCGTCATGCAGCACAAGCTACAGATGGGGGCCTACGGGGGGCCGGACGAAGACCATGCGGTGGTCCCCATCACGACGTTCGCTTCCCAGTTCGGGCGCGAGCGCCTCAACAACATCGTCTTCAAGGTGGATCGCCCGGACCAGATGAAGGGCGCCATCCGGCGCTTTAGCGAGGCCCTCGGCTCCAAGTACCGCTTCGATCCGGAGGACAAGCAGGTTCTGGGCATATGGGACACCGTTCGTGGGGCGCAGGTCATGGGCAACATCACGATCGGGATCCAGCTCTTTCTCGGCGTTGTCGGCGCCCTGACACTTCTCGTCGGTGGCGTCGGCGTCGCCAACATCATGTATGCGGTGGTGAAGGAGAAGACCCGAGAGATCGGAGTGCAGATGGCGCTCGGCGCACGACGTGGCTGGGTCACCGGTCCGATCGTCCTGCAGGGGCTCGTCTACACGCTCCTCGGAGGTGTGATGGGCCTGCTCATCGCGGTTGTCCTCGTTATGCTGATCGGGCTCGTGCCGACCGCCGGGAACCGCGCGCTCGAGTTCCTCGGCAAGCCAACCCTGTCATGGCAGATAGCCGCCGCGACGGCGGCGATCCTGGGTACCCTGGGGATTGTCTCCGGCTACTTTCCGGCGCGACGCGCGGCTGGGATCAACCCGGCCGAGACGCTGCGCTATGAGTGAGGTGATCGCATGAACTGGCCCTCCCGGCGCAAACCGAACGGCAGCCCGCTCACGGACAAAGGACGGATCATCGAAATGAGAGGTGTCCGCAAGGTCTACGACACCGGTAAGGTGAAGGTCGAGGCGCTGCGGGGCATCGATCTGGCAGTGGCGGAAGGGGAGTTCGTGGCAGTGATCGGACCGTCGGGCTCCGGCAAGTCCACACTTCTCAATCTCCTGGGCTGCCTCGACACGCCGAGTGGGGGCAGCTACCTGCTCGCCGGCGATCCGGTGGCCGACCTCGACCGCGACGGGCTCGCCGAGATTCGGAATCGGCGGGTGGGCTTCGTGTTCCAGAACTTCAACCTGCTGCCACAGCTCACGGCTCTCGAGAACGTCGAGATGCCGCTGCTGTTCGGCGGCGTCGGCGGCCGTCAACGGCACGAACGGGCCCGCGAGCTCCTCGAGAAGGTGGGCCTCGGGGACCGCCTCGAGCACAAGCCGACGGAGCTCTCCGGCGGCCAGATGCAGAGAGTCGCGGTGGCGCGCGCGCTTGCCATGGACCCGGCCGTCATCCTTGCCGATGAGCCCACGGGCAACCTCGACACGACCTCCGGGGTGGATGTCCTCTCGCTGTTGTCCGAGCTCTGGCAGCAGGGCAGCACGCTGGTGGTCGTGACGCACGACCCGGCGCTTGCCGAGAGGGCGCAGCGGACCGTGGAGATTCGTGACGGTCTGGTTGTTGCGGACGGCCGCAACGGGACCGTTTCCAGCTAGCGCGGACCTTTCAGCGCTCCACGGCCGGGAAACACGCGGGCTGGCGAGTTGAGCCAGAACCTCGCGGCGGTACCGTCGCCGCTGTCCACCGTCCGGGCGGTGCAAGGGTGGTGTTGTCGGTTCTGGTGTGGGACACTTCGACTCAGACAGATGTGAACAGGTGTGCCAGCGGCCGCAGCCGAGTGTCGAGCAATTGAGGTGCCTGCGTCATCGGCTCCTCATGAGGCATTGGGGTGTGAGATCCGGTGAAACCCAGCCAGCAAGCCGGAGAGGACGTAAGTGCGGGCGAGCACCACGCGAACGGCTCGCGCCAGCTTCCGTGGCGCCTCCGTCTCACCAACGCCACCTTCGACATTCGTCCCGGTGAGGCATCGATTGCTTGGCTCTTGTTCTTTCACTTCGTCGTTCTTGCCACCTGCCACTACGTCGGCAAGAGCGTCCGCAACGCCACCTACATCGACACCGTGGGAGCGACGCGGCTGCCGTACGTCTACCTGCTGGTTGCTCTGGCATCGGTTCCCGTCCTGCTCGCGTACTCCCGGCTCACCGAGCGTGAGCGGCAGTACAGGCTGATTGTCGGCTGGAGTCTTCTCCAAGCCGCCGGGTTGGCGGTGTTTTACCAGCTGTACGTGTCGCTCGGAACGCAGGCGTGGGTCCCCGTGGCGTTCTACGTGTGGCTGACCATCGGCTTTGGAGTGGCGGTCAGCCAGCTCTGGCTCTTTGCGAGCCAGCTGTTCGACCCTCGGCAGGCGCGCCGGCTGTTCGGTTTTGTTGGTGCAGGCGGGTTAGCAGGTGGCGTCATCGGCGGGCAGTTGGCCCGGATTGGCTCGCATCGGTTGGGGTCGCACGCCATGCTGCTCGTGGCAGCCGCTTTGATGCTCGGTGTAGCCGTGATCGTGATGATGACGGAGCGGGTTCGGCGCCGGATCCCGGCGCTTCGGTCGAGGCGGCGGCCGCCGCGGCGGCGAACGGCCAGAGGCGGCTGGGCTGCGGTGAGATCATCCCGGCTGCTCAAGATGATCGCCCTGGTCATGCTGCTGAGCGTTGTCGTCAGCCAGATGGTCGATCTCCAGTTCAACTGGGCGATCCAAGAGGCCACCACGGGCCTCGACCAGCGTACTGCCGTGTTTGGTTTCTTCTACAGCGTGATGGGTTTGCTGGCGTTCGTCTTCCAGCTGTTCTTCACTCAGCGCATCCACCGCAGGCGTGGAGTCGGGTTCGCGATGCGCGTGATGCCGACGACCGTGGGGCTCGGCACCGTCGCGCTGATCGCTGCCGCCACGGCCCTGCCGGCGGTGCTGTTGCCGGTGGCGTGGTCTCTGAAGCTGAGTGAGAGTGGGCTACGTCACTCACTGGACCAGTCCACCAGGGAGCTTCTCTTCGTCCCCGTTTCCCAGGCGGTGCGGGGCCCCGCCAAGGCGTTCATCGACGTCTTCATCCAGCGCGCCGCCAAAGGTGCGGCCGCCCTCATTCTGCTGACCGTGACCTTTGGTTTCCTTTCCCTGCGGGGAGTGAGCTGGCTGACGTTGGTGCTGGTGGCGGCGTGGATCGCGGTTGTTACATCCACCCAGCGCGAGTACGTGGCGGCTTTCCGCCGTGGTCTCAAATCGGAGGTGCTGGGGGAGCCGGCGCTGATCCAGCTCGGAGACGTGGATACGATGACGAAATTGGTTGAGCACCTCGGCAGCTCGGACCCCCGGCTGGTCAGACACAGCCTCGAGCTCCTGGCGCGCCACGGCCATCACCGCCTGGTTTCGCCGCTGCTGCTCCACCACCGGGACGCGGGCGTCCGCAGGATGACGCTCCGGCTGCTGGCGGAGGATCGGCGGAGTGAGGCCGTGCCGCTGGTGGAAATGACACTTGAGGATCCGGAGCCCGAGGTGCGGCGCGAGGCGGTACAAACGCTGGCCGCAATCGAACGTCGGGAGGCCGGACGGGTCATGATTCCGCGCCTCAACTCTCCGCACCCGAACATTCGTGCTGCCGCGGCTGCGGATCTGGCGGCGAGCGAGGACGCAGAGGCGGCCGCCCGTGCTCGCGCGGTGCTCGGTGAAATGGCGGTTGACGCGGACCCGGCGGTGCGGACTGAGGCCGCACGTGCGGTGAGTCGGTTGGAGGATGACGACAGTCGGGAGCTCGTGGTCCAGCTGCTCTACGACACCGATCTCAACGTCGTCCGACAGGCCATGAGAAGTGCTGGCCACCGTGTCGCCGCCGGCGAAGACACCCCAATCTTCGTGCCCATTCTCCTGTCGCTGACCGGAAACCGGCGCCTCAAGCACGAGGCACGGGAAGCGTTGGTCGCACACGGAACACACGCCATAGCTCCTCTGGTCCGGTTCATGGGCGATCGGGAGGAGCAGATCTGGGTCCGGCGGGCAATACCGAAGACAATCGCCCGTCTCGAGGTTCGAGCGGCAGCGGCGGCGCTGGTGGAGGCCCTGGACGCACCGGACGCCTTTCTTCGCAGCAAAGTGATCGAAGCGCTCGGGTCGATTCGGCGGCGCCATCCCGAGATTGCGGTTTCCGCTGACGTGGTTCGCAGGCAGATCCGAGTCGAGGCCGGACGATACCTTCGGGCGCTGGCAGACGTTTGGTCGGTGAGCTTCCTGCACCAGGGCCGACTCGTGGGCTCGCGGGTGGTGTGGCAGACCAGCGGGCACGTGCCGACGTTCTTGCAGCAGCTCCTGGCTGAGCGCATGGCCCGCTCGGTGGAGAATACCTTTCGCCTCTTGGAGCTCATCCTCAACCCGAAGGACGCCGGCGCCGCGAGGCGCAGCTTCGTCAGCTCGTCCCCGACCTCGCGAGCCCGGGCCCTGGAGTTTCTCGACAACACGCTGACTGGGGCAATCCGGCGAGATGTCTTCCTGGTGGTTGACGACACGTTGGCTGAGGACAAGCTGCAGCAGGGTCGGCAGCTGTTTCGATTGACTGCCGAGGCACCCGAGGAGACCCTGCACCGACTCCTCTCGGCCGATCTGGAGCTGGATCCCGACATCGCCGGGTGCTGCCTCGCTGCAATCCACAGTGTGTGGTCGCAACGAATCGAGGCTCTCTACCCCGAGCTCGAGCGACTGGCCGACACCAGCCCCGACTCGCGCGTGAGAGAGTCCGCCGGGTGGGCGGCGAGAACTGTCCGCGTAACCGCAGTGCCGCACTGCGGGTCGGACCGAGAGGAGTTGTCCGCGATGGTCATGCCGCTGATTCAAACGGTGACCTTCTTGCAACAGATGGAGCCATTCGCGTTCTGCACCGCCGAACAGATCCTCCAGCTTGCCGAGATCGCACACGACGAGGTGTGCGCCGCAGGCGAGCTGGTATTCGAGCGTGGAGAGCCGGCCTTGGCACTGTACGGCGTCGTCGAGGGTGAGGTGGAGGTACACGGCCGAGATGAGGCATCCGTCACCGTCGGGCGGGGCGCTACCTTCGGAATCCGGGACATCCTGGCCGGCCGACTGCGAACCGAGACTGCGGTGGCGACTGTCCAGACTCAAGTTCTTTTGATCGAGGCCGAAGATCTGTTCGACCTGATGTCAAACAACATCGAGATCGTGAAGGGGCTGATCAAGCGAATCCTGGAAAGCGCTGAAGAGGGAGGCAAGCCGCCATGGGGAAGGTGATCACGGTAAGGCATCGTCGTCTCAGGTGGTCGGTAAAGCTGGCTGCCATGGTTCTGGTGGTGCTGCCCGCCTGGAGCAGCCTGCGAGGTGGAGAGCGTGTGGTGGCGATTGGAGATGTCCACGGCAGCTACAAGGGCCTCGTCACCATTCTGGTAAGGAGCGGGCTCTTGGATGCCGGGGGTCACTGGAACGGCGGTTCGCAGGTGCTGGTCCAGACGGGAGATCTGTTCGACCGCGGAGCCCAGGTGCGTCCGGTTCTTGACCTTCTCACCCGGCTCCAGGCGGAAGCGACGGCAAGCGGAGGGAGGGTGATCGTGCTCCTCGGCAACCACGAGGCGATGAACCTCATGGGCCTCGAGAGCTACGTCAACCCGGCAGTCTACGAGGCTTTCGCCGGGCGGGGTTCCAGGCGGGCGCTGAAGCGCGCCTACGCCCAACGCGCGAGGTTCTGGGAGCACCGAGCCCCGGAGCTGGGCATCGAGGTGCCCGCCGGCGCCGTGGACAAGGAGGTCTGGCTGGGGGCGCACCCCCAGGGCTGGGTGGAGTACCGCGCAGCGCTGGGACCGGGAGGGGAGCTCGGCCGCTGGCTTCACGGGCTCCCGGCGGTGGTGGTGGTGGGTGGCACACTGTTCGTCCATGGTGGCCTGGGGCCGACCGTCCGTGGAATGGATGTGGAGTCGATCAACCGGCATGTGGCTGGCGAGCTCGCCACCTTCTGGCAGGCCCGCTCCGAGATGGAGTCGGAGCAGTTGGTGCCTCCGCTGGCGTCGCTTGCAGAGATGATCCTCGGAGCGCGTGCGGCACCGGGCCGTGACGAGCGGGAGCCGGCGAGCGCTCGAGACCACCGGCTGCTCGAGGAGGTTCTCCACGCGAGGACGTGGTTCCTCCTCGATCCCGAAGGCCCCCTGTGGTATGGGGGGCAGGCGAACGGATCCGACGGCGAGGTCGGCTCCAAGACTGTTGCAGCCCTCGATGCCCTCGGCGTTCACCGGATGGTGGCCGGCCACACGCCGTCGCAGGACGGCCGCATCCACGTCCGTTTCGGAGGGCGGGTGTTTCTCATCGACACGGGAATGTTGTCGGAGGTCTACGCCGGAGGCCGCCCCAGCGCCCTCGAGATCCGCGGCGAAACCGTCACCGCCATCTATCCCGAGGAGAGGGTCCATCTGGTGGGGCCGGACGGGCCTTCACACCTGACTGGACTGGGCGGACACCCGGAGCTCCTGGATGCTGACGGGAGACCGCTGTCCCTGACCTCCAAGGACGAGATACTGGAGCTCCTGCGAACCGGGCGGGTGACATGGCATCGCGGGATCGGTCGCGGTATCAACGAAAACTACCAGCTCCTCCTGGAGAAGGACGGCCTCCGGGTTCACGCCGCCTACAGGGTTGTGGACCGCGAGGCCGATCTTCCGGTGGGAAGCAAAGTCGAGATGCTTCGCGAGTACGGCGGTAGCGTCCGGGACCGGGCCATCTACGAGGCAGCCGCCTACGAGATGAGCCGGATCCTCGGTATTCACAGGGTGCCGCCGGCGGTGGAGCGAGGGGTGGAAGAGATCCGGCGGCGGGGGCGAGCCCCTCGAAGCACGGTTCAGCTTTGGCTGGAGCATGTCAGCGGCGAGAAGGATCGTCGATTGCGCGGTGTGGTCTCGCCCGACCCTGACTACGAGCGCCAGCAGCTGCAGACGATGTACCTGTTCGACAACATCATCGGCAACATCGATCGTACGCAAGAAAACCTGCTCGTCGACCGCAACTGGAAGCTGTGGTTTATCGACCACACGCGCTCTTTCATCAAGTCTGCGAAGCTGGTCAACCCGGAGGAACCCACACGATGTGAGCGGCAGGTCTGGCGTCGCCTGACGAGCCTGGACGAGCAGGACCTGCGCCGCCGCCTGGAGCCGTACCTGGAGAGAACGGAGATCAACTTCGTGCTGGTCCGCTGGCACAAGATGATCGAGATACTCCGGGCGCGCATCGAGGCCAATGGAGAAGGCGCGGTCCTGTTCGACCTCAAGGACATCTCACGCAGCCAGGTGCGGTCGGAAGCAGGGCCCGAGGAGCTGAAGCCTGCTGCCTGACTCTCCGGCGTGCCGGCCATGATTTCGACTGAGTGATTCTGCTCAGGCGGGCGCCGCTGCTGTCGCCGAGTTCATGATGCGCGCGAAGGCGCGGAGAATGGCGGTCCCGTGGCCGGGGTCGGCAAGGTGCGCGCTCAGGGAATCTGGATCCAGACCCTCCCGGGTCAGGATTTCGTGCCGCTCGTCGAGGTAGGTCCGCATGATGCGGGCGTCGAACTCGGGATGGAACTGCACGCCCCATGCTTGGGTGCCGACGCGGAAGGCGTGGTGTGGGTCGCGTCCGCTCTCCCCGAGCGGGATGGAGTTCGGCGGAAGCTCGAGCACCGACTGCAGGTGGGTGGCCTGGACGATAAGCGTGACGGGTGAGCCGGCGAACAGCGGATCTGTCAGAGCGCTCGGCAGGAGCCGGACCTGCACGGTCCCAATCTCACGCCCGTTGGGGTTGTCGCCGACCCGGCCGCCAAAGGCGTGGGCCAGCAGCTGGTGGCCGTAGCAGATGCCGAGGACGGGAGTTTGGGAAGCCACGGCCCGGCGCAGCCAGGCGGCGGTGCGCTCACTCCACGGATGGAGGTCCGGGACCATGGCTGCAGAGCCAGTGATGACGGCGCCGGCGATCGACTCGGGCGCCGGCAGCTCCTCGTTGCGGAACACCGTGGCCACCATTGCATCCCGAGCATGAAGACCCATGCCGCGGAGGATCCACTCCTCAAAGGTCCCCAGGCGCTCTGCAACGAACGGTGACGGCTCGCCGGTCTTGACTATCAGCAGAGGCTTCAACGGCTCTCCTTCGTCGACCAGGGAGGATACCACCTGTCAGGAGGCGACCCGTACTCCGGGTGCTGAGGCATGCCAAGGGCGGATCGAAGGCTCACCCCGGTGGTGAATCTGAAGGTCGGGCCTCTGCCGCTGAAGGATGTCTCGCCGGTTTCGCTGCGATCGCTCAGGAATGGTCCGGGCTCGAGGTCTGGAGCTCAAGGCTCGTTTCCCCCGGGCTCGCTTGCCTCTGGCTCGACGCGGAGACGGGAGGCGAGCGACCAGAAGCCGACGAACAAGATGCCGCCAGCGATCCCAGCGGCGCCCCACAGTGTGTTGCCGCCGCACCGCTGGTAGATCCACCCGCCGACCGCCGGCGCTAGCACGAACGCGGTCGAGAACGCGAGCGCGTAGGCGCCCATGTAGCGGCCAGCGGCGCCGCCTCCCGCCCGTTCCGCGGCGATGGCATTGGTCATGGGTAGCGCCAGCATCTCTCCCAAGGTCCACACCAGGGTCGAGAAGACGGCCACCAGGATCGAGTGGCCAAGCGTGAGGAGCGCCAGGCCGCAACCCACCAGGCCAGCCCCCACGGCTGCCACCCGCATTGAGCCCAGCCCCTCGACCGCGCGCATCAGCAGCATTTCGAAGGCGACAATCATGGCCGGGTTGAGGGCGATGAGAAGGCCAATGCCTCGCTCGGAGAACCCGAAGCTGTCCCGCAGCTCGAGCGGAAGCGTGACCCAAATCTGCAGGAAGACGATGCCGAGGAGAACGATGAGCCCGAGGAAGGCGAGGAACGTGGGATCCCGCCACGGGGACTCGGTGGGCCGGCGAGAGGCCCCCGTTGCTACCGAGGCCACCGGCCGCGGGAACCCGAGCGTCGCTGCGAGGACGATGGCTGCGGCCCAGCAGGTCGCGGCATCGACCACGAACAGCAGCGGGTAGTGGTGCGCGGCGAGGAAGCCGCCGACCGCAGGCCCGATCGCCATTCCGATGTTGACCGAAAGACGAACGAGGGCGAAGCAGCGGGCTCGGATTAGGGGCTTGCTGAACTCGGCCACGGCGGTCATGACCGCGGGCCGGAAGCTCTCGGCGACGACACTGACCAGGAACACAGTCGCCGCCAGAACGGGGAAGCTGGAGAGACGTGTCAGGATGAGGAAGCCGATGCCGGTGCCGACGAGTGACAGGCCCTGGACGCGCAGCGCGCCGACGCGGTCCGACAGCCAGCCGCCCAGAGCCGAGCCGGCCATTGAACCAACTCCGTAGAGACTCAAGATCTGGCCTGCACGAGCGGCCGAGAAGCCGAGACCGCGGGTCAGGTACAGGCTCAGGAACGGTAGCACCATGGTGCCGGCGCGGTTGACCAAGATCGCGCCCGCCAGCAGCCATACAGGACGAGGCAGCCCAGAGAATGAAAGACGGTATGCAGCGATGACGCGTCGCACGGGGCGGCAGCTCCTCCCTGTTAGCCCGCTGTTCTCGCAACCAGGGGCCTGCGGCGCGCGATCCACCTACCCTGGCAGCGTTTTCTGGCCTCTGGGTTCTCCAGCCCGAGCTGGCCCTCTCGGGGCTTCACGCCCTCGGCGCGCCTGCCCCGCCGGGCGGTGCACGAGGTCCCTAATCGCCGCCGAGTATGTCTGTGCACGCATCTGGTCAATAACACACCCATCACCGGCACCTCCCGTGAGTCGTTGCATGCGGCGGTGAAGGATGCACGCTGCAGAGTGCAGTGTACGCAGGAACGGCAACGGAGTTGCTCGATGTTGCCAGGTTTGGCACGACAGTGGCACGCCGATTGCAGTGGTGTACTCTCGAGACGATGCCCCATGTGCGGGGTGAACGGAGCGCGAGGGATGACGATTCGAACACGCTTGTTCCTTGGTGTCGGAGCGCTGGTGCTGGCCCTGGTCGCCGTCCAGCTATGGCTGCAGGCCCGTCAGCTGCAGGCAATCGAGAGGGGGCTCGGCGAGGTTGCGACGACGGTCGGCTCGGCCCTGCTCACCGGACCCGCGGCACCGGTCCTGTGGCACGCGGAAGAGAGGAACGGCGGTGGCCCGGGGCAAGTCGACGTCGAGTGGCGGGTGGAGGATAAGCTGGAGAAGGCGAAGAGCAGCACCGGTCGCGCCGCGACCTCTCACGTTGTTGTTCCGCCGCCACCGGCGGTGACGGTGCCACGGCTGCCGGCTGCCAGCGGGGAAGTCGATCGACCACTGGAGAAGCTTACAGAGCAGCAGCGGGCGAGGGAGCTGTCCAGGATCCGGCTTGACCTCCGCCAACGTCTGCGTGAAGAGAAGGTCCGGGTCGAGGTCGTGCGAGAGGCGAGAAACCGGTTTCTGGTCGTGCGCGGCATCCCTGGCGGCGAGGAACAGATCGAGCTGCCAGTGTCGCCCACGGTTGGCATGGTGCGCCGGAACATGCGCCGGGGTGTCTTGGCGAGCGGTTTGCTGCTGCTGGTCGGCCTGGCCGGTGCGGCAGTGCTGGCCCACAGGGTTGCGCGACCCTTGCAGGCGCTGTCGGGCGGCGTGGAAGCCCTCGGACGCGGTGAGCTTGGTGCCCAGGTGTCGGTGACCGGCGGCGGCGAGGTCGCCGAAGTCCAGCGAGCGTTCAATCGCATGTCGCGCCGCCTCGCGACGTTGGAAGGCGAGAAGCAGCGCTGGCACGAGCGGGAGCAGCTGGCGCAGCTCGGCCAGCTCGCGCGCGGGCTGGCCCACACCCTTCGCAACCCGCTCAACACACTGGGATTGGCGGTTGAAGAGCTGAGCGGTGACGAGGATGGAGAGCGGGAGCGCCTGGCAATCACCGCGCGCGCGCAGATCCGCCGCATCGATCGCTGGTTGCGGTCGTTCCTGGCGCTCGGCGCTGGCGAGGCGGCCGAGCCAGAGGTCTGCGATGCCACCGGCATTGTCCAGGAGGTAGTCCTTGAGGTGATTCAGTGCGGCGCGAGCGTTGCCCTTGAGGTGCCGGCAGAGCAGATCCCTGTCCATGTAGTTTCGCAAGCCCTCCGCGCGGCGGTTGCGAACCTGGTGGAGAACGCAGTTCAGGCGGCGGGCGAAGGCACCGCTGTGGAGGTCGCGGTTGCCGGCGATGGGAGGGAAGCCGTCATCACTGTCGCCGATCGTGGCCCCGGTCTTGCCGACGAGGTTCGAAGCAAGCTGTTTTCGCCTCACGTTACGACCAAGGTGGGAGGATCCGGGATGGGGCTGTTCTTGGCCCGCCAGCTGGTGGTCGGACTTCATGAAGGACGGTTGTCGGTTCGCGATCGTGACGGCGGCGGGACGGTGGCCGAGATCAGGTTGCCGCTCTGGCCAGGCTTCGGTGCTGAGGTTGAGGAGGCTGAGGGTGCCTCCTGAGAGCGTTGTCTTGGTGGTCGAGGACGAAGAGCCACAACGCGCTCTGATCGGTGAGATCTTGCGGAAGGCGGGTTTCGAGGTCGAGGAGGCGTCGTCGGCTGAGCTCGCCGCCGAGCGCCTCAAGGATCGCATTCCCGATTTGATCCTCTGCGACTGGCGGATGCCGGGCCGGAGCGGTGGGGATCTGCTCGACGACGTGCGCCAGAGAGACCTCGGGTGCGGCTTCATCGTGATGACCGCGTACGGGTCGATTGCACACGCGGTCGACGCAGTGCGCCGCGGCGCTGACGACTACCTGGCGAAGCCCTTTGAGCGGGAGGTCTTACTGCTCGCGGTGCGCCGCGTGCTCAAGACGCGGCGGCTCGAGGATGAGAACCGACACCTGCGTGAGGCGGCGGCGGACCGAGATCGCTTCGGCCGGCTGATCGGCCGAGCACCTGCCATGCAGCGGCTGTACCGGGCCATCGAGAAGGTCGCAGTGACCGACGCGACGGTCCTCGTCACTGGCGAGTCCGGCACCGGCAAGGAGCTGGTGGCGCGGATGCTGCACACCACGAGCCGCCGGTCGGCGGCGCCGTTCGTCGTGGTGAACTGCGCGGCGATTCCGGCGACGCTGATCGAGAGTGAGCTGTTCGGCCACGAACGGGGAGCGTTCACGGGCGCCCACCGGCGGCGGCTCGGCCGTTTCGAAGAGGGGGAAAGCGGAACGCTGTTTCTCGATGACGTCCAGAGCTTGCCCCTCGAGCTGCAGCCGAAGCTCCTGCGCGTGCTCCAGGAGAAGTGCTTTACGCGTCTCGGCGGCGTCGGCGAGATCGCCTGCAACGTTCGGGTGGTGGCGGCGACCAACCGCAATCTGCCGGAACTGGTCGCCGACGGATCGTTTCGCGAGGACCTGTACTACCGCCTCGACGTCGTGCCGCTGACGGTGCCGCCTCTGCGCGAGCGGCGCGAGGACATTCCGCTGCTCGCAAGGGAGCTGTTCGACCAGGCGTGCCGCCGTCACGCCTGCAGCGTGCGGCCGCTGCCGTCGGTTGTGCTGCGGCGGTTCATGGCCTACCCCTGGCCGGGCAACGTGCGGGAGCTGGCCAATGTCGTCGAACGCCTGGTGTTGCTGGCCGAGGACGGCGGGGTGCGGGAGGAGGACCTTCCTGGAGAGGTCCTGAGACCCGAGGGCGACGCTGGCTCTCTACTCCGGCTGCCACCCGGGGGGCTCAACTGGGAAAAGCTCGAGGCGGACCTGCTGCGGCAGGCGCTGGCGGCAACTCAGGGCAACCGCACGCAGGCTGCCCGCCTGCTCGGGTTGAGCTACAAGGCTTTCCTCTACCGGCTCGACAAGCACGGGGAGTAGCCTCTTGTCCCCATTTGCGGAGCCCTCTCCTGATTTCGGGACCCGGATGTTCGGCCGGGGAGGCGGTGGCGGCGGCACGGTGGTGGCATGTAGCTTGCTCTCAGGTTCGGTGCCGGGCGGCATCAGCGTCGTTCGAGCCGGGACGTTGGAGGTTCAATCATGAGAGACAGATTCTGGTTGCAGACCCTGGTGGCCGCCGTTCTACTGCTTCTGGGTGGCGCGTTGCTGGCCTTCAGCGCCGAGGTCAAGGTAGATGTCGACAAGAAGTCGGGGTCGACCCAAACGGTGACCGTGGTCCTCGGGGACGTGACCCACACCGTCACCCTCGGCGACTTGAAGGAAGGCGAGGCGCGGACCTTCGGCGAGGGCGATGATGCGGTGACGGTCATGCGTAAGGACGACCGGCTGCTGGTGACGACGAAGGAAGATGAAGGGGCGGCGGAGGGCGGTCAACGCATCATCATTGTCCGCGACGAGGATGGCAAGCGGCTGGAGAAGAGCATCCAGATGAAGGTGGAGAGGCTTGACCGCAGGGCCGAGCGGATGGACGCGCGGTGCCGTCGCCACGAGAAGCGTCTACAGGTGCACCATGAGGTTTCAGAGAGACTGCGGGAGCGCCTTGAGAAGCTCAAGCAGCGCTTGTCGACGTTGGATCTCGAAAAGGGCAAGGTGCCCGGGGACCTGCTCGAGGAGCTCGACAGCCTGCAGCTGCCCGAACTGCAGGACTTCGGCGATGATGTATTCCTGGTCGAGCCCCATCCCCATGTCTGGGTGTCGGGTGATGATGATGACGAGGATGTGCGGGTGATGGTGCTCGGCCTGCCCCCCCGCCACCGTCACGGAGCTGGCGAGCTCGGGTGGATCAGCGAGGACGATCACTCGGTGCGCTTCCGCTGCGACAAGGACGACGTCACTCTCCGCGTGCCGGACGCAGCGGCCAAGGGGAGGACCTTCAAGTGTCCGATCTGCGGTGCCGCAATGCACGAGCTCGAGCCCGTTAAGGAGGGCCGCAAGGTCATCGTGAAGAAGCATGTCTCCGAGAAGAAGAAACAGCAGGAGATCGAGAAGAAGACAGAGAAGAAGTGAGAGTGGAGAGGTCAGCCAACCGGACCTGACCCGCCACTCGAGCGAACGGCGGGCGAGCAAGCTGGTACCGTTGGTAGGTGCTGATCGCCGAGACGTTCGTGAGCCTGCAGGGCGAGGGGATGCTGGCCGGCGTTCCCTCGTTCTTCATTCGTACGAGCGGCTGCAACCTCCGGTGCGGCTGGTGCGACTCGCGGTACACATCGTGGGAGCCTGAGGGGGAGCGCGTGCCGGTGGACGAGCTGATCGGGCGGGCCCGCGGAGGCGGTCTGCGCCACGTAGTCGTGACGGGTGGCGAGCCTCTGTTGCAACGGGAGATCGGCGCGCTGACGTCGGCCCTCCGCGAGTCCGGCTTTCACCTGACCATCGAGACCGCCGGGACGGTGGCGCCGGAGGTCGTGTGCGACCTTCTCTCGGTGTCGCCAAAGACCTCGTGCTCCGACCCGGCCGGGCGATGGTCCGAACGCCATCGCCGCCTCCGTTCCGACCTTGCTCCACTGAGGCTCCTGCTGCAGCGTCACCCTGACTTCCAGCTCAAGTTCGTGATACGAGAGGCCGGCGACCTCGAGGATGTGAGGGGGCTTCTGGGCCGCCTCGATGGCGTTCCCTGCGATCGCGTGCTGCTCATGCCCGAGGGACGGACTGCCGACGAGGTACGGCAAAGGGCGCCTATGGTCGCCGCCTTGTGTCTCGGGGCCGGCTTTCGCTACACTCCCCGCTTGCATCTTGACCTTTTCGGAGGGGGGAGGGGGGTGTAGCTCATGGGTTTCTTCCGTATCGCCAAGACTTTCGAGGTGGAGTATGCGCACCGGCTCTCGAAGCACCCGGAGAAGTGCCGGTTCCCGCACGGCCACCGGCTGCGGATAGAGGTCGTGGTTCGTGGCCATGAGCTCGATGACAACGACATGGTGTGCGACTACAAGGCGCTCAAGACCCTGGTGCTCGATCTCGTCGAGGAGCTCGACCACGGATTGGGGGTGAGCTCCATCGATCCGCAACGGTCCGTGCTCGAAGAGATGAGCGCGCGGATCCTCGTGTTTGAGGGCGTCGACCCGACAACCGAGGTGCTGGTAAAGCAGCTGTTCGACGAGATCTCTGACAGGCTGACACCCGGGCGCGAGGTCGTGACGTCGAGTGGCGTGATCTACACGATTCCGCGGGGCCTGCGATTAGAAAGGGTGCGCGTTTGGGAAACCTCGACCTCATGGGCAGAGTACGCGGCTGATGCAGGCTGAGCCACTGGTAGCCACGGACGCGGTTGCCGGATGGCTCGAGCGACTCGAGCAGCCGGTCGCGGTGACCGGCGGCACCGGCTTCGTTGGTTCCCACGTGGTTGACACTCTCTGCGCGGCAGGCATCCGGCCGCGGGTGCTCGTACGCGACCGCCGGTCGCCGCGGTGGATCGACGATTGTCCGGTGGAGCTGGTGCACGGCTCGCTCGGCGACGACGGCTCACTCCGCCGCCTGGTCGACTCTGCACGAACCGTCATTCACCTGGCAGGAGTGTTGCGAGCGGCACGTGAGGCGGACTTCGATGCCGGTAACCGGGCGGGCACGGCGAACCTGGTCGGCGCCATTGAAAGCGTTGCTCCGGATGCGATGTTCGTCCATGTGTCGTCGCTGGCGGCCGTCGGACCCTCAGTGGCGATCGACGGCGTCGGCCCAGAAGCGGAGCCGCGTCCTCTGTCAGCCTACGGACGGTCGAAGCTGGCTGCCGAGCTGGCGGTGCGAGAGCTGGGCCACAGGGGCCGCTGGGTCATTCTCCGTCCGCCAGCAATCTACGGTCCGCGGGACATCGATGTGCTCCAGTTCTTCCGCCTCACCTCGCGGGGCGTGGTCCCGCTGCCGGCCGGGGAACGCTGGGTCACGGTGGCGTACGTCGCTGACGTTGTGCGGGCCATCCTCGCAGCCGCGGCCGGGCAGGCACCGTTGCGTGACGTCTACCACCTTGGGGAACCGGTGCCCTACCGGATGCCGGCACTGATCCGCCTGCTCGCGGCTGCCGGAGGGTTGGAGGCACGCCTCGTTTACCTTCCCTCCGCGCTGGTGACGTTTGCCGGCGCCGTCGGCAGCGGTCTCCAGCGGCTCGGTTTCAGTCGTGTTGCGATGACCCGTGACAAGGCGCGCGAGCTCACGGCGCGTCACTGGACGGCCCGCACCTCCGCCTCGTTGAGAGAGCTCGGCCTGAGCGAATGGGTGGAGTTTCCGACCGGGGCCGTTGAGACATGGAAGTGGTACCGGCGTGTCGGCTGGGTACGGTAAGATGCCGGCGCGAGCCGTTTATTCTCGAGGAGGAGAAGTGGACGTATTCCAGAAGTGCGTGGATTTCAGGGAGGCGGACGCGGTTCGCCGGATGGGCCTCTACCCCTACTTTCGGGTAATTTCCTCCGCTCAGGACCCGGTCGTCATCATTGACGGTCGGGAGATGGTCATGCTCGGGTCCAACAACTACCTCGGTCTCACCAACCACCCCGAGGTCAAGGCCGCCGCTGCCGAGGCGCTCGCCGCGTATGGGACCGGGACCGCCGGGTCGCGTTTCTTGAACGGAACCCTCGATATCCACGTCCGCCTCGAGGAACAGCTGGCGGAGTTCATGCAGCGCGACGCGGTCCTCACCTTCTCGACCGGGTTCCAGGTCAATCTCGGTGTCATCTCCTGCCTCCTCGACCGGCATGACGTGGCGTTTCTCGACAACCTGGATCACGCCTGCATCATCGACGGCGCCCGCCTCGGCTTTGGCAAGACGGTCAAGTTCAAGCACAACGACGCACAGGACCTGGACCAGCGACTGGCGGCGTTCGACGGCTCCAAGGGTAAGCTGATCGTCGTCGATGGTGTGTTCTCAATGGAGGGCGACGTCGCCGATCTTCCTAGCCTGGTGCGGGTCAAGGAGAAGCACGGCGCCCGGCTGATGGTGGATGACGCGCACGGGATTGGGGTCTTCGGTGAGCACGGGCGCGGCACCTCTGAGCACTTCGGGCTCGAGGACAAGGTGGACCTGGTGATGGGGACCTTCTCGAAGTCTCTGGCAGCCGTCGGCGGCTTCATCGCGGGCGATGCGAAGGTGATCGACTGGATCCGCCACCACGCGCGGACGCTGATCTTCTCCGCCTCTCCGCCGCCGGCGTCAGTGGCCTCGGTCAGCAAGGCGGTCGAGATTATCCTCCGCGAGCCCGAGCGCCGGCACCAGCTGTGGGACAACACCGAGTACATGAAGCGGGAATTCACGAACCTGGGCTTTGACACCGGGAAGTCGGGCTCGCCGGTCATCCCGCTCGTCGTGGGCGAGGATAGAGCCGCCTTTGTCATGACCATGCGGCTCCAGCAGGAGGGTGTGTTCGCCAATCCGGTTGTGTCACCGGCGGTGCCCCCGGGACGGGCGATGATGCGCACCTCGTACATGGCGACGCACACGCGAGACCATCTCGACCTTGCCCTCGAGGCGTTCGCTAGAGTCGGGCGCGAGATAGGAGTCATCGGCTGATGAGAGAGGTCGAGGTTCGGCCGGTGCGCGGCCGCGCGCAGCTGGCGACCTTCATTAATCTGCCGTGGAAGCTCTACCGGCGTGACCCCCTGTGGGTGCCGCCGCTTAAGTCTTCCGTGCGCGAGCTCTTGGATCCTCGGCGACACCCCTTCTACGAGGGCGGCTCGCGTGCAGAGCGGGAGCTGTTCTTGGCCTGGGATGGTCGTGATGCGGTGGGCCGCATAGCGGCGATCCATAACCGGGCCCACAACGAGTTTCAGGATGAGAACGTAGCTTTTTTCGGCTTCTTCGAGGCGATCGATCGCCCGGACATCGCGCGCGCCTTGCTTGCCCAGGTTGAGGACTGGGCACGGGCTCGGGGTCTGTCCGCCGTTCGCGGCCCCGCCAACCCCTCGACCAACTACGAGTGCGGTCTTCTCGTCGAGGGCTTCACCCGCCCGCCCGTGCTCATGATGACCTACAACCCCCCCTACTACCGTGGTCTGATCGAGGGCGCGGGCTACGCCAAGGTCAAGGACCTCTACGCCTACATCTCGCCGGTGCACGGCGCCCACCTCGACCGGCTCGTCCGGCTCGCCGAGCGCACCCGCAGGAAGCATCCCGAGCTCACGACCCGCGCGGCAAACCTCAAGGAGTTCGAGAGCGAGGTCCGGCTGGTGCAGGAGATCTACAACTCCGCGTGGGAGAAGAATTGGGGCTTCATTCCGATGTCGGACGCAGAGATCGAGTGGCTGGCGGGGGAGCTCAAGGCGCTGGTCCAGCCCGATCTGCTACGGTTCGCGTTCGTCGACGGCGAGGCCGCGGGTTTTCTGCTCGCCATCCCGGACTGGAACCCCGTCCTCAAGGACCTGGGCGGTTCTCCCTGGCGGCATCCGGTGCGTACCTTGCGGCACGTCTTGACCACCAAGGCTGAGAAGCTGGAGGGACTGCGCGTCATCACGCTCGGGGTCAAGGAGGAGTTCCGCAAGCGCGGCTTCGAAGGAGTTTTGTTCGCCGAGGGCCTGCAGCACGCGCTACGGATCGGCTACGGGTGGTGTGAGTACTCGTGGATTCTCGAGGACAACGAGCTGACCAAGCGGACCGTACGTCTCATGGACGCGGACCTCTACAAGAACTACCGTATGTACGAGAAGCCGCTGCAGTAGAGGGCTCCTCATCTAGCCGGTCTCTTGACGGTCGCATGGAAGTCGGGACCGGTTCAGCGGACCCGGTTCCACTGGTGTTTCACTCACAAAGCGGAAGACCCGGCTCGTCGGCGGCCCCGGTCGCTGAGAGAAACCGCTTGATCAGCCGGCGTGTGAAGCGGCGCCGTTCCTTGGCGCCGAGCTCGTTCGGCTGCAGGGGGATCTGGGCCGCAGCCAGCGCCTGATGGCCGCCACCGAAGCCGCGCCGACCCGCGAGACGGCGCGCCACGGTACCGGCGTGTCGTTCTCGGTCCAGGGTCCGCAGGCTCAGGTGGAGCCATCCGTCGATGGTCCCGAAGCACAGGGTCCAGGTCACGCCGTCCACCCTCAGTAGTAGATCGGCCGACTCGGCGATCATCTCGGGCGTGTCGAGGCCCTCGAGGCTGGTGACAATACGGTTACCGTAGACCGTCGCGTTGTCGAGGACCGACCGCAACCTCCCGAAGTAGGCGCGAGACAGAGGCGCCGCGACGATTCGGCCGAGAGCGCGCGCGTTTGCGGACGGGTAGAGGGACAGGAACGCCTCGATATCCGCGCGCGTACTTTCCCTGCCGAGATCCTGTGTGTCCGATCGGATGCCGTAGACGAGAGCTGTGGCAAGCGGCGCGTCGATCTCAATGTCGCCCGCGCGCAGGTACTCGAAGAGGATGCTCGAGGTGGCACCGTACCGTCGCCTGATATCGGTGAACCGTGCCCTGCGCGTTTCACGGCGGATCGGGTGGTGGTCGATGACGATATCCAGCCGGACCGCGGCATCGAGGCTGACGTTCCCTGCCCCAGGCTGTGCATCGACCATCGCGATGCGGTCGAAGCGCTCCAAGTCGAGTGATGCCAGGGGGCGGGTGTTCAGGCCCAGGTAGCGGACGAGAGCCTCGTTCTCCGCCCGGCCGATTGTTCCTCCATGCGCCAGTGAGCACGTAGTCCCGGCGAGGCCGTTGGCGATCTGACGCAGCCCGGCAGCGGCGGCGATGGCGTCCGGGTCGGGGTTGTTCTGCATCACGATCAGGACCGTCCGGGCGCCCTCGAGCACCGCCAAGAGCTTGGCCAGTCGCTCTTTCGGTTCGGTTTGCTTCGGCATGCCTCCAACCCCCGGAAGGATCGTGATCGCCTTCTGACGTGCACGACCCGGTGTGATTATAGACCCGGTGAGCGATGGGCCCTCGCGAGCCGCGGTCGTTCGGCGTTGCCAAGGTAGAATTCGGCAAGAGACCACGGGAGGGACCCATGAGCCGACGCCCCTGGCCCCTGCTGCTCGCCGTGCCGGCCGTTGCCGTGTTGGTCGGGGTCGCGGCCATCGCGTACCTCCGCTTCGGTGCGATGCGGAGCCGGCTGCCGGAGTCCGGTGTCACGAGGCTCGCTGTCAGCGGGCTCAAAGGACCTGTCACCGTACGAATGGACACTGCCGGCGTGCCGCACATCGCCGCTACCTGCGAGTGGGATCTCTGGCTCGCTCAAGGCTACCTGCATGCTCGGGACCGGTTTTTCCAGATGGAGTTGGCGAGGCGGGCAGCCGCCGGCAGACTGGCGGAGCTCGCGGGTGAGGGAGCGCTGGCCACGGACCGGAAGCTGAGGACGTGGCGGATCGCCGCCACTGCCTGGCGTCAGGCCGGCAAGCTGGACTCACAGGAACGACAAGCGCTCGACGCTTACGCTGCGGGAGTCAACGCTGCGCTGACAACCTATGGGCGGTGGATTGCGCCGGAGATGAGGCTTCTCGGCCTCGAGCCGGAGCCGTGGCGTCGCGAGGACACGCTCGGCATCGGCATCCTGTTTCAGTTGAGCCTGACCTGGTCGATGGGCGAGGAGCTGGAACGAGGTGTCGAGCTAGCTCGCCTGGGGCGACAGCGGGCCGTCGAGCTGTGGGGATGGACGCCGCAGCAAGCCGCAGACTGGATCCCACCGGGAACGCCGCCCGCCGAGCCGCGGCAGCCGGACGAGGATGCCATCACCCGCTCACTTGGAGGTGTTGGCTCAAACAACTGGGCGATTGCCGGGACCCGAACAGTATCCGGCCGCCCCCTGGTAGCCAATGACCCGCACATCGGCGTCCAGATGCCGGGCACCTGGTATGGCGTTCATCTCGCGGGCGCTGGGTTCGATGTGGCAGGGGTCTCAATCCCTGGCGCCCCGGGCGTGGTCATTGGCCATAACCGGCGCGTGGCCTGGGGCTTCACCATGGTCATGCTGGATGATCAGGATCTCTTTGTCGTCAAGGCCGACCGTGACCGCCGTCGCGAGTTCTTCGGCGGACAGTGGGTTCCGCTGCGAACTCTGACCGAGCGGGTTCGGATCCGGGGCCGTCCGGATCCGGCGCGAGTGGAAATCCGCATCAGTCGCTCGGGACCTGTAGTGCGCGACGACGCCGGCGAGGTGCTGGCATTGGCATGGACGGCACTCAAGGGCGGGACTCCGCTGGGAGCTTTCCTGAGGATGGACCGGGCAGCCGGAGTTGACGAGACGGCGACTGCCTGGCGGGGAGTGGTAGGGCCGGCACTCAACCTGGTGGCAGCCGATGTCGAGGGACACATCCTGCACCAGGTCGTCGGGAGAGTCCCGATTCGAGGCCGTGGAGCAGGCCGTCTGCCTGCTCCAGGTGACAACCCGCAGTGGCAATGGCAGGGGTTTCGCGCGATGGCCGCGAACCCGCGTGTGGTTGATCCGCCGCAGGGCTTCCTTGCCACCGCGAACCACGACCTGTTCACGGAGGGAGACTACCCCTCGACGGAGTGGTTTCCGGCGGAGTTCGCACCGCCGTGGCGGGTACGGCGAATCCGGGGCCTGCTCGCAGCCCGCGATCGTTGGGACGTGGCCTCCTGTGTCGAGCTTCAGGGCGATCTAGTTTCTCGACGGGCGGGGGCGCTGCTCGAGTTGCTGCGGCCGGAGCTCGAGCGGAACGGCGGCCCTACGGCCAGACAACTACTCGACTGGGACGGGAACCTGCGGCCGGAGACTGTGGCGCCGCACGTCTACAGCCGCCTCGTGCTCGATCTGTGTCGTGCGGTGGGCGAAGACGAGGCGCAGAGCATCGGACTGAAGGGCACGCTCATCACGCCGGAGCGGTTGGTGCGGCTGCTCGCCGGCGGCCTACCTGCCGAGTGGTGGGATGACCTCAAGACGCCGCAGGTCGAGGACAGGGGAGCCATCGTCGGAAGCGTTCTCAAGAACCTGGACGACCTCCACATCGACAGCCCCTGGGGCAGCGTCCACACGGTCGAGTTTCCTCACCCGCTGGGCGACCTCCCGACTCTCGGACCACTTCTCGGCGCCAGTTGGAGCCGGGGACCGATCGCCGTCGGCGGCGACGGTGCAACCGTCAACGCTCACTACTGGGAGCTGGATGAGCCCTACCGAGTTTCAGCCATCCCGTCGATGCGGTTCGTGGCCGATGTCGGGGCCTGGGACGAGTCGATCCTCGTGCTGCCGGTCGGCAACTCTGGCAGGCCTTGGTCGGGTCACTACGACGACCAGCTGAGCAGCTGGGTGAGGGTCGAGCCAGTGCGCCTCCCGTTCTCGGAGAAGGCGGTCGAGGCTGCCGCACGAGCCACATTGCAGATGGCACCTTCTACCGGCCGTTGATGGCCGGTGGGGAAGCTCCGTTCCAGTGTCACGCCGCGAATGGCACCCCCGGTTGCGGCTCTGAAGCGAGGGCAGCGGGCCCAGAAAGCTGGGCCGCTGTTACACTCTCGCCATGGCAGTCTGCCTCGGTCTCGTGACCTGCGCACCACAGCTTGAGGTGGCGCTGTACGCTCAGGACATGGCCGGACTCTCCTTGGTCCACCTTGCCGGGAGGTCTCCACGGTCACGCCTGCTGCTGGCGGCTGTCGATCTGGTGTTCGAGGATGCGGGGCTGGAGCCGTCGGCTCTTGAGATCGTGGCCGTGACCCGCGGGCCGGGTTCGTTCACGGGAATCCGCTCCGGCCTTGCGGCAGCCTCTGGGCTTGCCGTCGCCCTTGGTGCCGAGTTGGTCGCCTATGACAGCCTTACGGTCCAGGCGGCACGGTGCCGGGTCGACGGTTGGGTGTGGGCGGCGCAGCCGGGTAGGAGAGGGGAGGCGTACGTCCAGCGGTTCGCGATCACCCCCGGGGAGCAGCCACGGGCGGAAAGTGAGATCGAGGTCATCGCGCTGCGCGATGCGGTCCACAGGTATCCATGGGTGGCGCCCGGGAGCCTCGATCTAGCAGGGGCCATGCGGGCCCCGAGCCAGAGGAACGCCGCGGAAGCACTGCTCGACCTGGTTCTCCTCGGTGTGCCGGGACAGCCGATCGAACCTCTCTACGTCGAGGGGCCGCCGATCCACGGTGTGACGTCATGAGCGAAGCTCCGGCCCTCCTCCGGGTGACCGCCCGCGCTCCTCAGCCTGGAGACGTTCGTGCGCTCGAAGCAGCCGAACGGGCGTGCTTCTCGGATCCGTGGCCGAGCCATCTGTTTCTGGCGGAGATCTATGCGCCGGGGCGTTTCCACCGGATCCTCGTGGAACCGGCCGGGTATCTGGTAGCGTACCTGCTGTGCGCGTGGCAGTACCTCGACCTGCACGTGCTGAAGGTGGCCACGCTGCCGTCGTATCGACGCATCGGCCTCGCGCGACGGCTCATGACTCTCGCCGAGGAGCACGCACGGGCGTCCGCTGGAGAGAGCGTGACGCTCGAGGTTCGGGAGAGCAACCTGGAGGCGATTGCTCTGTACCGGAACCTCGGCTTTCTCTCGGTAGGCCGGCGGCCGCACTACTACGGGGATGGGGAGGACGCCCTGGTCATGACCAAGCGGATGGTCGATCTCGGAGATGGATGACAGCTTTCATCCGGGAGCCTCCCCGAAGCACCACGACCCCCATCTCGTTGAGCGCAACAGAGCGCGAGTGAATGTAGAATGAGCCAATGGCCAAGCGACTGGGCGAGATTCTCCTCGACCGTGGCGCGGTGACGGTTGGCGAGCTGCACACGGCGCTCGATGCGTGCCACCGGGAGGGTGGGCGGCTCGGCTCCCACCTGCTGAGATACGGTTACGTCAGCGAGGGTGCCCTGCTCCAGGCGCTCTCCGAGCAGTACGCGGTGCCGCCCGTGACCGAGTCTCTGCTGCTGCGGGCGCCTGCGGCGGTTCTGGCGCTGGTCCCGGCGGAGGTGCAGCTGCGGTTGCTGGCCGTACCGTTCGAGCTGCGAACCGATCTTCTCTCGGTCGGCATGGTCAACCCACGCGACCTGGAGGCCATTGATGAGCTGTCTCGTGTCACAGGGATGCGGGTGCACCCGTTTGTGGCGTGCGAGAGCGCTGTGCGCAAGCTGGCCGACACGTTCGGCGACGAGATCGAGGCTCCCATCCAGACCGGTCAAGGGCCACGAGAGGCCGTGCCATCCTCGGCCTGGGACTCTCTGTGGCTCGTGCCGCGGGCGAGCGGCGCTGATTTGGCTGCGGTTCGGATGCCGGCCACGGCCGCTCGCGAGGTCGGCCTGCTGGCAACATTTCCGGAGCTCGTGCCGGTGCTCGATGCCGGGGGGTGGGATGGGGCTGAAACCCTTGACGACGAGAGTTTCCGGCGTGGGCTGCGACGGGCTGTGCATCGCGACGAGATTGGCGATCTCCTGATGCGCTATGCGGCGCGGCTGCTTTCCCGCATTGCACTGTTCTCGGTCCACAAAGAGAGAGTCGTCGGCTGGATGGCCACCGGCCCAGGTGTGGTCGTTGAGGATGTGCAGGCGGTTCAAGTCAGCGTCGACCGCCCCTCTTTGTTCAGCAATCTGCTCGCAGGTAGTGGCTACCACCTCGGTCCCGTACCCTCCGATGCTGCCAATGCGGATATCGTGCGCGCCCTGGGCGAGCCGGCTCCGGAGGCTCTGGCTGTGGTTCCGGTGTGCGTGAAGGACAGGACCGTGGCCTTCTTGCTAGGAGACAACCCGGGTGAGGTCGGCGCCGTCCCGGTGGCGGATCTCCAGATGATGGCGCAGCGTGCCGGGGTCGCCTTCGAGCTCCTGATCCTCCGCAGCAAGATCTAGGAGCGCGCACCGCATAGCCCGTCTTGGACGCGAGGAGGGGTCGGAGGGTCTGTCTGACGGGCCATGCGGCACGCGCTCCTCTGGATGCGCTGTGCGCATCCTCATAAGTGGCTTTGGGTTTGGAGGCCGCTGCCCAGCAGATCCTGGGGGGACCTTGTGAAGTCAGGGACGAGCTCTTTCCTGCTGGCATTCTCGGGGAGGTTGCGACTATAATCACAAGGGCATCCGGATACCGGGTGCCGTTGGAAGGAGGTACCGATGATCGAGAGGGATCGGTACGTTGAGCTGTTTACCGAGCTGCTTCGCCGGGCGTCGACGCAGCTGCCGTCTGACGTTGTCGAAGCCCTTCGCACTGGCCGAAGTGCGGAGGAGGAAGGGAGTCTTGCGCAGAAGGCCCTGGACACCATTCTCATGAACGTGGATCTGGCTCGCCAGCAGGTGGCGCCGATCTGCCAGGACACGGGGACTCCGGTGGCGTGGATCCACCATCCCCTGGGTGTCAGCACGAGGGAGCTGGGCGAGGCCATGAGGGAGGCGGTGCGCCGGGCAACAAGCCAGCAGGCTTTGCGGCCGAATGCAGTCGAGACGCTGACCGGAAGGAACACGGGTGACGGCGCCGGGCGCGGGATCCCGTTCCTCCACTTCGAGGAGTGGGACCGGCCGGAGGTCGAGGTGCGGGCGCTCTTGAAAGGTGGCGGCAGCGAGAATGTCGGCATGCAGGCCAAGCTCCCTGACAACCGGCTGGACGCAGGGCGCGACCTCGAGGGCGTGCGGCGGGTGGTACTGGACGCGGTAGTTCAGGCGCAGGGCAAAGGATGCGCCCCCGGGACTCTCGGAGTGTGCATCGGCGGAGATCGAGTGTCGGCCTTTGAGGAGTCCAAGCGACAGCTGCTGAGACCGCTCCCCGACGAGAACCCGGTCGCCAAACTGGCGGAGCTGGAGGCGATCCTCCTGCGACAGGCCAATGAGCTCGGCATCGGCCCCATGGGCTTCGGGGGGAAGACCACGCTGTTGGGCGTCAAGATCGGCTCTCTCGACCGCCTGCCCGCATGCTACTTCGTCACCATCAGCTACATGTGCTGGGCCGACAGACGTGCGGGTGTCCGAATCTCGGAAGGAGGCGAGGCAACATGGCTGAGCTGAAGCTACCGGCGGACGAGGAAACGATACGCGAGCTGACCGTTGGCGACTACGTCGAGCTGACCGGCCGCATGATCACTGGACGGGACGCAGCCCACAAGTGGTTGCTCGAGGGTTTTCGCGAAGAGGTGGCACCGTTTCTCGATGGGACGATGATCTATCAGTGCGGGCCGGTCGTGCGCAAGAACGACGACGGGAGCTACGACTTCGTTGCCGCCGGGCCGACCACCTCGATCCGGGAAGAGCCCTACGAGGCCGAGGTCATTCGTCAGTACGGCCTCCGCGGCGTGATTGGCAAGGGGGGGATGGGGCCGAAGACCCTCGACGGTCTCGGTCGCTACGGTGCCGTCTACCTGCACGCTGTGGGCGGGGCGGCCCAAGTCCTGGCGGCCGCGGTAAAGAAGGTGGAGCGTGTCTTCATGCTCGAGGAGTTCGGTGTTCCGGAGGCCCTGTGGGTTATCCACGTCGAGCGGTTCCCTGTGATGGTTACCATGGACTCACACGGAGGAACTCTCCACGAGACGGTTGAACGTGAGTCCCGGGAACGTCTCGGCCGGTTGCTGAACAGTGAAACGAACCGGACATGAGTCTCCGCCGTTCGTCGTGAGCGGAGGAGGTTGTGAGCACAATCTCGTGAATCGGGAAATGAGAACTGGGAGGTCATCATGAGGAACAAGATCACCGTCATCGGTGCTGGCCACGTCGGTGAGACAGCCGCGTACAACATTGCTCGTCTCGAGCTGGGCGACGTCGTTCTGATCGACATCGTCGACGGAATGCCGCAAGGCAAGGCGCTCGACATGTTCGAGTCGTCGCCGGTCTTTCCGTTCGACTCGAAGATCACAGGCACTAGCGACTATGCCGATACCGCCGGCTCGGACATCGTCGTCATGACCGCGGGGCTGCCGCGCAAGCCGGGGATGAGCCGCGACGACCTGCTATTCAAGAACCTGTCGATCGTCAAGGACTGCATAGGTCGGATCATCAAGGGATCGCCAGAGGCGACGCTGATCGTGATCACGAACCCGCTGGACGCCATGTGTGAAGTGGCGCGACGAGTCTCGGGTTTTCCGCGGGAGCGGGTGATCGGCATGGCCGGCATCCTGGACTCGGCGCGCATGCGCTCGTTCATCGCCATGGAGCTGGGAGTCTCGGTCGAGAACACGCACGCCTTCGTTCTCGGTGGTCATGGCGACAGCATGGTACCGCTGGCGCGCTACTCCACAGTCGCCGGAATCCCGATCACGCACCTGCTTTCGCAGGAGCGGATCGACGCCATTATCGAGCGGACGCGTAAGGGCGGGGGCGAGATCGTCGCGCTGCTCAAGACCGGTTCGGCATACTACGCGCCTGGTCTGGCTGCGGCGCAGATGGCGGACGCGATTCTCAACGACAAGCACAAGATTCTGCCCTGCGCGGCGTACCTCGACGGCGAGTACGGCATCAGCGGTACTTACGTTGGCGTACCGATCCAACTCGGCCGCAAGGGCATGGAGAAGGTGATCGAGATCGAGCTGACAGAGGATGAGCGCTCCGCCTTGAACAAGAGCGCTGACGCGGTCAAGGAGCTCATCGAGATGTTCCCCAAGGACCTGGCCTGACCCGATTCGGGGCGGGGCTTTTCCCCGCCCCGGGGTCCCATCCCACGGGCCCGAATGGGGCTTGCAGCGGCGATGCGGTGCAGGTACCGCCCGGGTGGCGAGTTGACAGCTCTCGCCGGCCGCGCGTATATTGTGGTCAGGTTGGAAGGGAGGCGACATGCGCAAAGTGTTTGTCAGCTTCTTCGTGCTGGCTTTGACCGTCGGCGTTGCCGGCGTGGCGGATGCGGGCGCTCCGGGAGCCGCTGGAGCCACCTCCGTACTGACTCATGGTGAGTTCGCCCAGCTGATGATGTCCAGGCTCGCGACCAGGCAGGCTCCGAAGCTGGAACGCGCGGACGCGCTCGAGCGTGCACAGATGCTCGGTCTGATGCCCGAGCAGTGGGCGGTTGAGTCCGTCATGACTCATGCTGAGCTCGCTCAGGTGCTCCAGGCCGCTGGGGTCGCTTACTCTCCGCGTGATGCTGAAGCGCCCCTGACCCGTGAGGTTGCCGACACGGTGGTCAGCCAGGATGCTGACCAGCTTCGTTCGTATGTTGGAAGGACGATCGGCCGTGCCAGGTCGATCCAGGCGCCAGTAACCCACACGATCAGCGTCTCCGAGTTCTGACCTTCGACGAGTGACACAGCAACTTGGCGGCCGCCGGAGACCCGGCGGCCGTTGTTCTTTTTTCAGGGCTTCACCAGTGCCTTGCGGAGATCGTCGAGCACCGGCGTCAGGTCCTCGATCCCCTTGTCGGCAGCGAGCTCGCGGAGTGTTCCCCAGAACGGTTCGCCACAGCGGATGCAAATGATCCCGTACCGCGCCAAGATCCTGACGCTCTCGGGCGACTCGGCCACCAGCTCCTCGATGCGGATGTTCGGGGTGATCTCCATGTCAACGCCTCCGACCAGAGTGTACAGCCAGGTGTAACAACTGTCAGCGTCTCTCGTGCCGGCTCCTTTTGCCGGGGTGGAGGCCGAGTGGCGGCTGGCACCGGGAGGTGAATCACGCTAGACTGCGGCTCGCGGCCGGCCTCCTCGAGCCGGCAGCGGCGACAACTCTCGCCGAGCAGCAGAAGGGCCTCTGAGGAGGAGATCATGGGCTTCGATAACCTCAAGGTCGCGACCCACGATGGCGTGCAGTGGATCACGATCGACCGTCCGGAGAAGCTGAACGCTCTCAACATGGCTACGCTTGCGGAGCTCGATGCGGCGGTGGCCGCATCGGCGAGCGACAATGCTGTTCTTGCCGTGGTGCTCACCGGCAGCGGCGACAAGGCTTTTGTCGCGGGTGCCGACATCGCCGAGCTCAACGTTCTCGGGCCGGAGGCCGCGAAGGAGTATGCTCTTCGCGGGCAGGCAGTGTTCAACCGGATCGAGTGCTCGACCAAGCCGATGATCGCTGCGGTCAACGGCTATGCCCTTGGCGGTGGCTGCGAGCTGGCCATGGCGTGCCATCTGCGGCTTGCCAGCTCCAACGCCGTCTTCGGTCAGCCGGAGGTCAAGCTCGGGCTGATTCCCGGCTTTGCCGGTACCCAGCGGTTGCCACGGCTGGTTGGCAAGGGGCGTGCTCTCGAGATCCTGCTCAGCGGACGCAACGTCAAGGCAGGTGAGGCCGAACGGATTGGACTTGTCAACCGTGTCGTCGAGCCGCTCGAGCTGACTCAGGCGGTGCAGGAGCTCGTCGCGGCCATTCTCCGCAACGGCCCGGTTGCGGTGGGACACTGCGTTGAAGCGGTACAGCATGGCGTGGAAATGTCGTTCGACGATGGCTGTCTCCTCGAGGCTACCCTGTTCGGGCTCTGCGCCGCTGGGGAGGAGATGCAGGAGGGCACGGCCGCCTTCCTCGAAAAGCGGCAGCCGCGGTTCAGGAGGTCCTGAGAATGGTCCGTGCACTGGTTGGATTGTTTGCCAAGAGCCCGTTCAAACCGCTCCAGGTTCACATGGACAAGGTCATGGCCTGCGTCAACCTGGTGCCGGACCTGGTTGGCGCTCTCGTCGACGGTGATGACGAACGGTTGGCCCAGATCCGCAAGGAGATCACCCGCACCGAGCACGAGGCCGACCTTGTCAAAAACCAGCTGCGGGACAACCTCCCAAGGACCCTGTTCTTGCCGGTCTCGCGTGCCGACCTGTTGCAGCTGATTCACCATCAGGACGATATCGCCGATGGTGCGGAGGATGCTGCGATCCTCTGTGGCATGAAGCACCTGACGGTTCCGTCCGGGCTCAAAGACGATGTCCTGCGGTTCGCGGAGCTCTGCGTGGGAGCCGCTCGCTCCGCCGAGGAGCTGGTCGCCAAGCTCGATGAGCTTCTGGAGACCGGATTCGCCGGACCGGATGCCGCGGAGGTCACGCAGCTCGTCGATCGGATAGGCCAGCAGGAGTGGGAGGCGGACAAGGGAGCGTTCAAACTTCTCAAGGCGTTCTTCCGGTCGGATCAGATGGCCTCCTGCAGCGACATTGTGCTGTGGATGAAGCTGTGCGAGGCTCTCGGCGATATCGCCAATGCCGCCGAGCAGGTCGCCAACCACCTGCGGCTCATGCTCGCTCGCTAGGGCTTGGCCATGGGCGCCTTTCTCCTGGTCGTGGCCATTGCTGCAGGCTTCTACATGGCCTGGAACATCGGTGCCAACGACGTGGCGAACGCCTTCGGAACCAGTGTCGGCTCGCGAGCCCTCACGTTCCGCCAGGCGGTTGTCGTAGCGGCGGTATTCGAGTTCCTCGGCGCCGTGCTGGTCGGCGCGCACGTCACTGGCACGATCCGCTCCGGGCTGTTCGACCCGACCCTTCTCGCTGGGAGGGAGCACACGCTGGCCCTCGGGATGCTCGCGGCCCTGATCGGGGCCGGAATCTGGCTGCAGATTGCCACGCACATGGGGTATCCAGTGTCGACGACGCACTCCATCGTCGGCGCCATCGTCGGCTTCGCTCTGGTGGTCCTGCCAAGCGATGCCATCAACTGGGGTCAGGTCGCGAAGGTCGTAGCCTCTTGGATTGTCTCTCCGGTGGTCGGAGCTCTACTTGGATGGGCGATCTTCCTCGTCTTGAAGAAGCTGATCTTCAACCGGCCCGATCCGCTGGCCCGATCCCGGAAAGTCGCCCCGTTCCTTCTGTTCTCCGTTTTCTTCGTGCTGTGCCTGAGCTTCCTGTACAAGGGGCTGAAGCAGCTCCACCTCGACTTCTCTCCGTTGCATGCGGTCATGATCGCCGCGGCGGTCGGTTTCGTTGCCTGGCTCGTGGGATGGGCTCTGATCCGGGGGAATGCCCGCGACATGCCATACTCGAAGAACCTGGGCCAGGTGGAGGAGCTCTTCCGGCACCTCCAGATCATCACAGCGTGCACGGTTGCGTTCGCCCACGGCGCGAATGACGTGGCCAACGCGGTCGGCCCGATGGCCGCCGTGGTCTCGATCATCCAGAGTGGTGCAATCCTGCCTTCAGTGGAAGTGCCATTGTGGATCCTGGCACTGGGCGGCGTAGGCATCGTGATCGGCCTTGCGACGTTCGGCTACAGGGTGATCGAAACCGTCGGCAAGAAGATCACCGAGATGAACCCGTCCCGCGGTTTCTCCGCCGAGTTTGGGGGTGCGGTCACTGTTCTTTTTGCCTCGCGTCTCGGCCTGCCGGTGTCGACTACCCATGTCATCGTCGGCGCCGTGATCGGCGTCGGTTTCGCGCGCGGCATGGCCGCCCTCGACCTCAGGGTCATCCGCGAGATTGCAATCACGTGGATCGTGACGGTACCCGCTGCTGGGGTGGTGACCGTCCTTTGTTTCTACCTGCTCCGCGTGGTGCTATAGGGACCCGCGCCGCATTGCCCGCCTCTGGAGCCGGGTCACGGCTGCGGGAGTTTCTGAAGGGCCGCGCGGCACGCCCTTCTTCGAGGACTTGCTGGGCGCGTCAATGGGAGCCGCGGGGGTGAGGCCTACCGCCGCCTCACACGCTGGTAACATCCGAACAGGACCGTCCTGGGCGCAGTCTCTTGCCTGAAGCGTGTGGTGTACGCTAGATTCTTGACAGAAACGCGAGATGAGGAGGTCCCGTAGTGGGCGGAGACGACGGCCCGAAGAAGATCAAGGTCGTTGACCGGCGTTGGTTCACCGATAACGGCCAGCCTCGCGAGGGCCTGGGTGGCTCGAGGTCTGCTCCCGCAAGTGCTGACTCGGTCGAAGCGGCTGGGGCTGTGAGCGGCGCGACATCGGAAGCGACTGCGCCCCGGAGCGATGCTGGTGGGTCGGCGGCGCCGACTCCTGACGAGCTCCGTCCGGACTCGGAGAGCCGCAGATTGCCGAAGGACCTCACCATCGTGCACCTGATCGACTTTCTCGCGCAGCAGGCGGTGATCCTCATGTCGGGTGCGCATGGCGTTACGAAGGATCCGGACCAGGCCCGAGTCTTCGTCGACTTTCTGGGAGTACTGGAGGCTACAACGCGAGGGAACCTCACTCCTGACGAGGCAGGGCTACTGTCGGATGTCCTCTTCCAGCTGCGGACGCTTTACGTCCAGTCGAGCCAATGAGGTTAGTGTCTCGCCTCGTGCTGTTGGCCGTGTTGGTGGCCGTTCCCGCCAGCGCGTCAATGACCCTGAGCGACTCTTGGGTGCGGGTGCAGCAGGCGCTGGCGGCGAAGGACAAGGCGGCACTGGTAGAAAGCGTCCGGGAGCTCAAGGCCGTTGCGCATGAGACCGATGCGCGACGCTTGACCCCGTACGCTCGCGCATTGGTTGCCTGGGCCCGGTCCCACCCTGGCGCGACAGGCGATGCTGCGGTGCTCCAGGCCAGAGAGCTGGACCACTGGCTGGCATCGGCGAGTTTCCTCCAGGCTAGGCTGGAATGGACGCGAGGATCCTACCTGAAGGCGGCCCGCCACTACCTGGCTGGATGGGTCTCGGTGTTTCGCGATGGCCTGACGCGGCGACGGTTTCTGGTTTCGTCCGGACCATGGCTCCTGCTGTCTCTCGGGGCGGCGTTGTTGGTCGGGATCATCTTACAGGGCCTCCGATTCATGCCTCATATCGGCCATGATGCACTTGAGCTCGGACAGCTGCTGTTCAGCCGACCGAACGCGCTCGTGTTTGCGGTAGTTGTTCTGCTGCTGCCCCTGTTCGGGGGCTTGGGACCCATTTGGCTTGCTGGCTGGCTCTTCGCTCTCAGCCTTCCCTATGTCACGCCGGCGCGTCGCCGCAGTTCGGTTGTCTTCTGGCTGCTACTGGTCGCCGTGGTGCCTGCGCTCGAGCTGTGGCAAGCCGTTGGTGTTCGACGGACACCGATCATGGAGAGAGCGGCGGTCATGCTCGAAGAACGTCAGGTGGATCTAACAGGACTGCAGGAGTTTGCCGACCTCGAGCCGCACCTCGACCGTTCGGAGTCCTACCACCTCGTGTTGGGCGCGCTCCTCTATCTTCACAGCGATACTCTGAGCGCCAGAATCGAGTTCCAGAGGGCGGCGATCATAGCGGACAAGGACCCGCGGCCGCTTGTGTTTCTCGGCAGCCTGGCGTACCGAGACGGGAATTTCCCGGAGGCAGTACAGGACTACAGCTCGGCACTGGACCTGGACTCCGGCTATATTCTTGCCTACTACGACCTGTCCTTCGCCTATGACCAGGCGTACCGCTTTCGGGAGGCGGACGGGATGCGAGGCCGCGCGCGCCGTCTGGGGAGTGATGAGCTGCTGCGGAAGATGGGCCGGGCCGGCTCGTCCACGGTCGTGGATCCACCGGTAGGGCGGGAGCAGGTTGCCCAGATCCGTCGCGAGGTGCCTCCTCTGGAGTGGAGCGCGGCCGGGCTGACCCCGCCACGCCTCGAGCCGGTTCGGTGGTTCCTCAAACCGTTCCCACTCTCTCTCCTGACGACCGGTCTGATCGGTTTCGTGGTTTACCCGATTCGAAAGCGATGGCTGTGGACGTCGCGATCGTGCTCGAGGTGTGGCAAGGTCTTCTGCCGCAGGTGCAAGAGCGCGACCGAGAGCGATGCGTACTGCAGCCAGTGCATATCAGTGTTTCTGAAGCGTGACGTGGTCGCCATCGATGCACAGGCGACCAAGCTCGACCAGATTCGTCGCTGGGAGAGACGCTCGACGCTGGCTCGAAGAGGGCTGGCGATTCTCGTTCCAGGGGGGGGCCTGGTGTTTGCCGGGCAGTGGGCCAGTGGGATCGCTTTCACTTTTGTAGCAGCTGTGAGCGCCTTGGGACTGCTGGTATGGCTCCCCGACTTCGTACGGGAGATCGAGCCACAGATGGCTGTCGTGCCGCTCCAGGCGGCGTTCATTGTTGGGCTGGCCGCGGCGTGGCTCGGCTCGATCGTTCGGGCCTGGAACAGGTGGTAGCATGGCGCTGGAAGGGACCCTCCGCGACTTCAGCTTTGCCGATATCCTGCAATTGATCTCTCTGCAGCGTAAAACGGGCGTCCTGACCCTCAAGAACGAGGGGAATGTAGTAACGATCTCCTTCATGGATGGCAAGATCGTTGCTGCGAGCGCGCTAAACCAGCAGTCGGAAGATCGTCTCGGTATTATTCTGCTCAAGCAGGGCGCGCTGAACGAAACCGAGCTCGAGGCGGCACTGAGGAGGCAGGAAGAGACGCTGCAGCGGCTCGGTAGGATTCTCATTGACCATAACATCGTGCCGATCGACGTCGTGCGTCGTGCGCTCGAGCAGCAGATCCTGCAGATCGTCTATCGAGTCTTCCGTTGGACGGATGGGGACTACCAGTTCTCGCAGGAGACGGAGATCGACTACGACCGTGACCTGATGCTCCCTATGGCGGTGGACTCCATCATCATGGAGGGGGCGCGGATGACGGACGAATGGCCGTTCATCGACCAGCGAATCCCCAATCGCAATGCGGTCTACAGGAAGGTGGATCCCTCCCGAACCCTAGAAGTGGTCGAGGAAGAGCACGAGTTGGAAGGGCTGGGCTTCACCTTTGCCGACACTCCGGACGACGCCTTGAAGAAGGCCGCCGGCGGGCGTCGTGTCTCCGAGAACCAGATGACGGCGTACCGGCTCGTGAACGGTCAAGACTCGGTCGAGGAAATCGTTCTCCGTAGCAATCTCCTGGAGTTTGAGACCTTCAAGGCTCTGGCCGAGCTGCTCGATCGCGGTCTGATTCGCGAGGCGACGCCGGAGGAGGTTGTCGGCGAGCTGAGCCGGGAGCAGACGCCTGCGCGACGACCAGGCATTCCTTGGGGCTCGGTTCCGTGGCTGGCGCTGCCGTTCCTCGTGCTCCTGGGGCTGTCGCTGTCGATGATGCTTCAAAACCCCTTGAATCCGGTGTTCGCCGGATCGACCGGTGTTTGGGAGCGCTTTGTCGAGAGCACCTCGTCGTGGTTCCGGTTGGAACATCTCGCGGATGAGGTGGAGGGCGTTTACTACCTCCGCGGAACGTATCCCAGGAGTATGCAGGACCTGATCGCCTCAGCTGCCGTTACCCCCGCCGATACGATCGACCCGTGGGGACGCCCTTACCGGCTGATGATGCGCGGCAACGAGTTTCTCCTGACCGGGTCGGACGCGGCGGGCCAGCCGCTGCCACTCCTGCTCCTATCCCGTGACCTGGTCTGGGAGAGGGTCGACGACGAGGCCAGCGGACGTCCAGGGCTGGTACTCGTCGAATAGAACTTGACAAATCTAGGCTCAGGTCCTAAGCTTTTCTCTGGTAGAGAAAGTTGAGGAGGCGTCTATCATGTCCAGGATCATTGGCATCGATCTCGGCACCACGAACTCTGTCGTGGCCGTCATGGAGGGCGGAAAGCCCACTGTTATCCCCAACCAGGAGGGCAGCCGTACGACTCCCTCCGTCGTCGCGTTCTCCAAGGGGGGTGAGCGCTTGAGCGGCCAGGTGGCCAAGCGACAGGCGATCACGAACCCCGAGAACACGGTGTTCTCGATCAAGAGGTTCATGGGCCGGCGGTTTGCCGAGGTGAGTAGCGAAATCCGCACCGTACCCTACAAGGTCGTGGCTGGAGAGAACGACACTGCACGCGTCGAGGTGGCGGGCAAGATGTACTCTCCGCCCGAGATCTCGGCGATGATCTTGCAGAAGCTGAAGAGCGCCGCCGAGGACTACCTCGGTGAGAAGATCGAGAAGGCAGTCATCACAGTTCCTGCCTACTATAACGATGCCCAGCGCCAGGCCACGAAGGATGCCGGTCAGATCGCGGGTCTCGAGGTGACACGCTTGGTCAACGAGCCCACAGCGGCCGCCCTAGCCTACGGACTGGACAAGAAGAAGGACGAGACAATTGCCGTTTACGACTTTGGCGGCGGGACGTTCGACATCTCGATCCTTGAGGTTGGGGAGGGTGTGGTCGAGGTCAAATCGACCAACGGCGACACTCACCTCGGCGGCGACGACATCGATCAGCTCATCATCGACTGGATGGTGTCCGAGTTTCGCAAGGACCAGGGAGTGGATCTCTCTAATGACCGGATGGCCCTGCAGCGGCTCAAGGAGGCAGCAGAGAAGGCCAAGATGGAGCTGTCGTCAACCATGGAGACGGAAATCAACCTCCCCTTCGTGACGGCCGATGCCTCGGGCCCCAAACACCTCAGTATGCGGCTGAGCCGAGCCAAGTTCGAGCAGATGATCGATGCCATCGCAGCGAGGACGATCGAGCCGTGCAAGGCGGCTCTCAAGGACGCCGGCCTCGAGGCCAAGGATGTGGACGAAGTCGTACTGGTGGGCGGCTCGACGAGGATCCCGCTGGTCCAGAAGGTCGTCTCGGATTTCTTCGGCAAGGAGCCCCACAAGGGCGTGAACCCGGACGAGGTCGTCGCGATCGGGGCCGCAGTTCAGGCAGGAGTTCTCGGTGGTGAGGTCAAGGACGTACTGCTGCTGGACGTGACGCCGCTGTCGCTTGGGGTAGAGACCCTCGGCGGCGTCATGGATGCCGTGATTCCCCGCAACACCACGATCCCAACTCGCAAGGCCAAGGTCTACTCAACCGCGGAGGACAATCAGACCCAGGTCGAGATCCACGTTCTCCAGGGTGAGAGGCCGATGGCGCGCGACAACCGCACCCTGGGCAGGTTCCATCTCATGGGTATCCCGCCGGCGATGCGCGGCATTCCGCAAGTTGAGGTGACCTTCGACATTGATGCCAACGGCATCCTGCACGTATCTGCGAAGGACCGTGCGACCGGGCAAGAGCAGAAGATCCAGATCACGAGCTCGTCGGGTCTCAACGACGAAGAGATCAACCGCATGGTTCAGGAGGCGCAGTCGCACGAGACCGAGGACGAGCTCAAGCGCAAAGAGATCGAGGCACGGAACAAGCTCGATGCGCTCGTGTACTCCACCGAGAAGCTCATTGCGGACAATGAGGACAAGTTGCCCGAGACTGAGCTGGGGACCATCAACGAGGTCCTGGCCGACGCCAAACGCGCCCTCGAGGAGGGTGGCAGCGAGCGGCTTGAGGCGGCATATGAGAAGCTGACGCAGGCCAGCCACCAGTTGGCGGCTGCGATGTACCAGTCTTCGAGCAAGGCTGCGGACGGCGGTGGAGGAGGAGCGGAGGAGCAGGCAGGGGCCGACTCCGAGGGCGGCACAAACGACGAGGAGGTGATCGACGCCGAGTACGTCGACGTCGATTCGGAGGGCGCCAACTGAACCTACGAGCCGGGAGGACCGCAGGCGGATCCCCAACAGATTCGGCTGGCGAGCTCAGAGAGCGCCGGGAATCGTGGCGTCGTGTATGTCCCAACTTGGTTCTGGCGGAGAATGGGGGCTCCGGAGCCCGTGGTAGAGTGAAAGAGCAGGAGGGTTAGCGTTGTTTACCGGTCTGGGGGTGCCATGACGCTGGCGTGGCCGGTGCTCAAGGAGCTGTTGGCATTGAGAGAACGCCTCAACGAGCTTTTCGACGAGGCTCTTGTCGACAAGACTCTAGGTGTGGGTGAACCGACGAGCGGGCCGTTCTGCCCGGCGGGAGATCTCTACGAGACGGACGAAGAGATCGTTGTCATTCTAGAAATCCCCGGAGTCGAAGGCAGTTCGGTCGATCTGCAGCTGAACGGTGACCGGCTCCGGGTGGCCGGCCACATCGGGGGTCCGGAGGATGGCGATGAGGGGACCTACGTTCGTATGGAACGCCCCAGAGGGGCCTTCTTCCGTGACTTTCAGCTGCCGCCTACGGAGCTGTCCGGCTCGCCCAGCGCGGAGCTGGAGCGCGGAGTGCTGACTGTTCGGCTCCCCAAGGCCGGCGAGGTCCGTCGCCGGCGAGTCGCCGTTACAGGGGGCGGCCAGTGAGCAGCAAACCAAGGTACCGCATGATCTCGTGGGTTGCGGAGACCTACGATGTCCATCCGCAGACCTTGCGGCTATGGGAACGGGAGGGGTTGCTGCGTCCTCAACGGTCGAAAGGCAACACTCGCCTATATGACGAGGAGACCTGCAGACGCCTCGAGACGATTCTCGCACTGACCCGTGATTTGGGTGTCAACTTGGCGGGAGTGGAGATCGTGCTCAACCTCCGGCAACAGATCGAGAGGCTCCAACAGGAAGTGGAGATTCTAACTCGGATCCTCCGGGAGAAGCTGGAGCAGGAGCGTGGCGTTCCCAGGTACCATGCGCTGGTCAAGGTGCAGACCGGCACCATCCAGCCGACAGACGGCGAATGACCTCCCGCAGCTCCGGGCATGACTCTGAGGCGGCGACGCTACGTCGCTACCTGAAGGAGATTTCCCGCTATCCGCCACTGACCCACGACGAAGAGGTGGCGCTCGCGGGGCGGATCCGCGACGGCGACGAGGAGGCACTGCGCTGCCTGGTGGAGTCGAACCTCCGCTTCGTGGTTGCCTACTCCAAGAGATACCGTAATCCCAATGTACCGTTCCTCGACCTCATCCACGAAGGCAATCTCGGTCTCATTCAGGCAGCCAAGAAGTACGATCCCTTTAAGGAAGGCCAGGACGTCAAGTTCATCACCTACGCCGTGTGGTGGATTCGCCAAGCGATTCTGCATGCCTTGGCGGAGCACGCCGGTTCCTTTCGTTTGCCGCAGAAGCAGGCTAACACCCTCTACCGTCTGGAGCGAGTTCGGGGGGCGGTTACCGAGCAGCTCGGACGGGCACCGACCGATGAGGAGCTGGCCGAGGAGCTGGGGATCTCGCTGGATGACGTCCGGCTGCTGTCGCGCGCTGCACAGGCATCGCTGTCGCTGAACGACCCTGTCGACAGTGAAGGTGACTCCGAGCTCGGAGACCTCCTCGAGCAGACGGTGCTGCCGGACACCGACGAGCGCATCCTCCATGACTCCTTCCTGAGGGCCCTGCAGGATGCTCTCTCCGACCTTCCCGAGCGCGAGCGCCGTGTGCTCGAGCTCAGGTTCGGGTTCGAAGACGATCAGCCGCGGACGTTGCGAGAGATCGGTGAGCTCCTGCAGCTATCCCGAGAGCGTGTTCGTCAGATCGAGAGCCGCGCCCTGAACCAGCTGCGCCGCAGCCACAAGACCAACGCCCTGGTCGGCTACCTGAACTAACCACCATCGTACTCACGGCCCGAGGAATACACGCGCGCGTGTGTACGTGCCCAGAGGCGAGATCATCCGTCGTCGAAGAATCGACGTACAGCAACCTCGGGATCCTCAAGGAGGAGCTCCGAGGTGTCCTCGCCGACCCACTCCTGGGGCAGCAGACGGGCGTATTGCGGCTGCAGAAAACGGCGTCCTATCAGGACAATCACACCGCGGTCATCCGCGGACCGGATGAGCCGGCCCGCCGCCTGCACAACTCGAGTCATTCCCGGGATCAAGTAGGCGTACTCGAAGCCGTGCTCGTAGTGCTCCCGGTAGTAGTCACGAAGGAGCTCGCGGTCGCTGTTGAACTGGGGAAGACCCGGTGACACCACAATGACCTCAGACAGCATCTCGCCCGGGTAGTCGACGCCCTCGGCGAAGATGCCCCCGAGCACCGCCAGAACGAGGTGTGGCTCACCGTTGCCGAGGGCGGTCAGGATATTGTGCTGGTCGCTGTCGGTCGCCCCAGGCAGTTGCCGGAGAATGCGGTGAGACATCGACGGCAGCCTGTCAGCGATGTGGTCGAGGAAGGCATAGCTGGGGAAGAGGGCAAGAGCGTTGCGGCCGGGCGGTGCGAGGCGGGCAATCCAGGCGGCGATGGGGTCGTAGCTCGTGGTGCGGCGGCGGTAGGTGGTGTCGACGGTGTTGATGATGGTCACCAACCGGTTCTCAGACGGGAACGGCGACGGCACGCGGAGCGTGTCGGTCCGCTCGCGATCGAAGCCGAGCATGTCGCTGAAGAACTCGAACGGCTCGAGGGTCGCCGAGAGAGCTACGGCGCCTGCACTGGAGTCGATCACCCGGCCCACAAAGCGTGAGGCATCGCGACAGAGAATCCGGAGCGAGACATGCTCACGCTCCCGTCTCGAGACGATATGCACGAGCTCCTCACCGTCGTCCGAAAGGACCCGATGAAAACGGGTCAGGGTCAGGAAGAGCTGCTGGACCGGATCGCTGGCCAGCCACATCTCGTTTTCCCGCTTGTACATCCAGTAGGCGAGCATGGCGGCATCGAAGCGCATCCGGAGCTCACCGATCTCCTCGGTCGGAAGCTCGACGATAGCTTCCCGGCCCGGCGGCTCCAGCTCGGAAGAGTCGAGAACGGTCCGAATCAGCTCGTCCACGTCGCGGATCAGGGCCTCAAGGGCGTCGAACACCTCGTTCTGCCGGCCGGCGACAAAGGCGAGGGCCACAGCTGTCTCCGCTGTGCCAATCTCGGGAGAGTAGTACTCTCGACTCCGGTCGACCAGATTGTGGGCCTCGTCGATGACGAGCAGAGCGTTGGACAGGGCACCCTGCCGGAGGACGGCATCGAGGCCAATAGCGGGGTCGAAGACGTAGTTGTAGTCGCAGATCACCAGGTCGGTCTCGTCGAGCAGGTCCAGGGTGACTTCGAAAGGGCAGACCGATGTCGCAACGGCGCTGGCGTAGATCTCATCGGGGTCGAGGTGACTGCGCTGGGCGAGAAGCTGGGGGATCAGCGCCGAACGGACCAGCTTCAGCCCATACTCCTCGGCGTAGGGGCAAAACTCCTCGTGGCAGATCATCTCGACGTGGGCGCACATCTTGCTCTTCGCCCGCAGTTGCAGGCTACGGACGCCCTCGGTGCTCATTGCCCGCACCGTCGAGACCGCTATACGTTGTTGAAGCGTCTTGGCGGTCAGGTAGATGACCCGCTGCCCGCGCTCCAGTGCGGTCCGCAGTGCCGGGAAGAGAACGGCCGCGGTCTTGCCACAGCCGGTCGGAGCGCTGAGCAGCAGATGGCGGTCGGAGTGGAGGCTCTCCTCTACCGCCGCCATGATCTTCTGCTGCACCGGTCGTGCCTCAGGGTGAGGGAAGACCAGCTTGCGGGCTGCCTCGCGAGCAATCTCGATACGATCCTGTCGGTGTTTCTCGACGGCGAGAAGGCGCCGGACCCGTTGCCTTACCCAGCTGTCGACGGCACGCCGGCTCCACATCACGGACTCGGAGCGCTCATCGCCGGTGGCAATGTCGACCAGGATCAGCCGTGCTTGCGCCAGTCGTTCGGGCGGCGAGAGGAGGGAGGCATAGAGGCTGACCTGACGGCGGAAGCGGTCCAGGCGTTCCTGGTGGTACAGGTTGTTCAAGTCGACTGCGAAATGGAGGGTTTTGATCTCGTCGACCCGCGTTATTGCGCCGTCACACTCGACGACGCCGTCGGCCCGCCCGGAGATCGAGACCGTCCAGCCGTCGACGGCCAGTGTGCCGCTGACCCTGACCTCCGAGCGGTACCCGGGTTCTGCGGCGAGCTGTGCCGCCTGGACACGGCGGTGCAACTCCTGGCCGATCCATAGCCGTGAAAGACCGGTGCCACCGAGGCCGATCGCCCTTCTCCCGGGTTCCTCGACGAGCTCTCCCACGGAGACGGTCATCAGCTTCTGGTCGGCGTCGATCTCTGCCATGTCAGACGGATTGTACTGGTACAATCGCCTCCATAGTGGCACGTTCCAAGGCTTCTGGGCGGCAGCAACGATCGAAGACGGCGACGAAGAGGAAGGGCCGCAACTCGAGGTGGCCTGCATGGGCCGCAGTCGCCATTCTACTGGCGCTCATCGTCGCCGTGCCCGTGTACCGGTGGTCGTGGGCGAGGGAGGAGCGCAACTCTCTTGGCTATGGACTCAGGGTGCTCCGCCAGCAAGGGTGCGTGGCCTGCCACCTCACTCCTCAGGGAGAATTCCGTTGGCGCGCTGACGGCTCGCCGCCATCGTCGGTGGAGGTGATCCGCGATGCCGTTGTCAACGGCCGTCGGGCAACGACAGGGTTCCCCGTGAAAATGCCCGCCTACGGCAGCCGCCTGTCGGTCGAAGAATGGCAGGCTGCCGCAGTTGCCGTGGCAGCTCTTTCTGGGCTTGCCGGTATTCCTGAAGATCCCGAGCTTGCCGCCGGGCACGACGTGGCGGTGCAGATGGGGTGCTTCGGCTGTCACGGGCCGCTGGGTGCCGGAGGAGTCCCCAACCCGGGCAGCCTTGCCGGAGCCGTGCCGGGCTGGTACGGGAGAGCGTTCCGCCGTGCGACAGAAAACCAGGGAGGGCTCGAGCGACTTCTCCGCGAAGGCGGGCACCAGCAACGCTTTCCGTTTCCGGGGCTGCCGGGATCGCTCCTGCGGATGCCGGCGTATGGTGACTCACTCGACTCGACCGAGAGCTCGCTGCTTGCCCGCTACGTGGAGTGGCTCAATGCCCACCCTCCGGCCTACCAGCATGACTCGGACCGCTCATGAGTTATCGTGGCGGCAATAGATACTTCGGCAGCCTCGTGTAACCAGCGGGCTGAGATTGCGTATCTACTCTATGATGAGGCCACGCGCTGCGGTTGTTGGCGGTTGTTTGACCCTGCTTCTGTGCCTGGGCTGCTCGTCGGCAGGTGTCACCGCGGGCCGCTCGTACCAGGCTCGGTGGCGAAAAAGCGTGCTGGCTCGAGGAGTCAATCCGACGCGGGTCGTGTACCCGTTCGAAGTGACTCCTGAGATGCTGGAGTGGGCCAGGAAGGTCGACCCGCAGGCATCGGATAGTCTCATTCGGCTCAAGCGACTGCAGCGTGCGCTATTCGACACCGGCGAGTTCAAGTTCATCTATGACGGCAACATCACGGCGACAGCAGCCGACGCGTTCGAGAGCCGCCGCGGCAACTGTCTGAGCTTCACGGCCCTCTTCATCGCCCTGTCGCGTGGTCTCGGCATGAGGACGTCACTGGTCACGGTGCAGCGCAAGGTGGAGGTCAGTCGCGAGGAGGACCTGGTCATCATCAGCCGACACGTCGTCGCCGGGTACTCGCTGGCGGGCAGGCTCCACCTGTACGATTTTTACGTCGCATCTGACCAACCGTACGTGCAGCGGAGGGTGATCGACGACGTGACGGCCAGCGCCTTCTACCACACCAATATCGGCAGTGTTGCCCTCAAGCAGGGAGATATCGAGGGTGCTCTGACCAACCTTGAGCTAGCGACCCAACTGGCACCGGACGTGGCAGCCGTGTGGGTCAACCTCGGCGTCGCTCGACGGCGTCTCGGAGACCTCACGGGCGCCGCGCAGGCATACGAGAAGGCTCTCCTCGCCGAGCCGGGAAATCCTTCGGCCCTGACCAACCTCGCCTACCTGTATCGCCTACGTGGCCACGATGCCGAGGCAAAGGCGGCTCTTCAGGCGGCCTCCAAGGGGCCCTCCAGCCCATTCACTCTGATCGCCCTCGCCGGGGTCGAAGAGGTACAGGGGAACGCGACGGATGCCCGGCGTCACCTGCTGCGAGCCAAGCGCGCCTACCGCCACGTCCCAGAGGTGTGGGAGGCTCTGGCCAGATTCGCGTCGCGGCGCGGCGACACCAAACGGGCGGAACGGTACCGGGAGAAGGCCGCAAAGCTGCGCCAGAAGGCAGCGGCCTCGAACTCGTAGCTGCGGCTGCCTTCCAGCAATCGTGCGAAGCCTGAAGATGACGTTCCTGGAAGGCGAATGGCCGGCCATGGTGGACCGCTGGGGAAAGACCCGGAGGGCGGTGTGGGTGCGGTACAATCCGCGCCAGGCGGTGTGCGTACAGCGTCGCAGCCGCCCGGCTGGGGCGAAGTGGTCGGACGCGGTAGGTGCGCGGCCCGTCTGGAGGTTCTATGCACAAGCAACTGGTAACGACCGTGGTCGGGGTGATCTTGGCTGTCGGTGTGGCCTCGGCGCAGCAGCCGACTCCAAAGCCGCACAGTCTGCTTGTCAAGCCGCACGTCACCGTTGAGCACTCGCAGCTCGACGTTGGGGAGGTTCTGGCTGGCCGGAAGGTCGTGGCGACGTTCGTATTCCACAACAGTGGACCCAAACCAGTGAAGATACTGAAGGCAGCTCCGTCTTGAGGCTGCACGGTGACCGGGCATGACCCGGTAATCCCGGCAGGTGGGTCGGGAACGCTTGTTGCGACCATTTCAACGCACCCCAACCAACACGGGAAGATCAGAAAGTCAGTTCGTGTCGAGACCGACGACCCCGGGGCTCGGATGCTCATGCTCACGGTCACGGCGGATCTGCAGCAGCCGATCGAGGTGGAGCCGAGGATCCCGGTATCTGTGGAGGTTAAAGAAGGAGAACCGACCGAGAAGCGTCTCCTGCTTCACCGGCAGGACGGCAAGCGGCTCGAAGTGACCAAGGTGGCCAGCAGGGATCCGAACCTGGTGATGGCGACAGCGAGCGCCGTGACCCATGAGGAGAAGGTCGACGGACTGGTCGCGAGACCGGGTGATGTTTGGCTGGACCTTTCGGTGCCGGGAACACGAGGCAGGAGCTTCGCCACAACCCAGATCTCGGTCGCGTCCACAACGCCGGACCTGCCGGTGCTCATGGTCCCGGTTTATGTTCGGATCCGTCAGCTCATCGAGGTGATTCCGCCGCAGGCACGGGTGGTCCTTCCGCCGCACGGTGATCGACCGCTCGTGAGGCTTGTGAAGTTGCGGCACTCCGGAGGCAAGGAGTTCAAAATCCTGGCGGCGACGAGCGATCACCCAGATTTGTTCTCCGTGGGGATCGACGGTACGAAGGCGATGTCGACCCATACTGTGCGGCTCGAAGTGAGCTCGCGAGTGGCCCAGGAGGGGCTGGACCATGCCATTCACGGGCAGGTTGAGCTTCGGACGAACCTGCCGGAGAGACCGACCATCACGATCCCGGTCGAGGTCACCCCTGTCCGTGCTGCCGCACGGCCGAGCCCCGGAATGATCCGGGGCATCCGCGGGACCCATCAGGCAACACCGGAGGAGGGCACCCATCTGCGAGGCGGACCGCCGGGAAAACCGACTCCTGTGGGCAGGCCGTCTACAGGCATCAGATCGGGCGGCGCTGTGGGTGGGAGCGACAGGCCGGAGGGGGCGTGACGGCAGGGCGTGGCACCCGAGAGGGGGGAAAGATGTTCATCGGTGATTCTCGCCTGGTCCCGTGCCAAGGCGTCTGGACTCCAGGGGAAACATGGCCATGAGCGGGGGTCGAAACGTACCTGAGGGCGGCGGGGAGCAAGGATCCGTTGAAGGTCTGCGCGATCTTGCTGCGATTGGGGCTCCCGAGATCTTCGAGCATCTTCGGAAGGGAGTTCTGGGCCAGGATGCGGCTTTGCATTTCGTGTCCGTCGCTGTGTTCAAGCACGTGACGGGGAAGGTCCCTGGGAACATCCTGCTGATCGGCAACTCGGGCACCGGCAAGACCACAATCATGAACAATATCCAGCGCCTCTACCAAGAGGTGCCCGAGTATCGCCCATTTCGGGCGATGACCATCATCAATGCCAACTTGCTGGTTGACCCGGACCGCATGGAGTTCCGGCCAGAGCGGGTTCTGACGGCGGCGGAGCAACGAGCTCGTTCGGTCCTCGGTACGCGGCCTACGGCCGCCGAGCTGAAGACCGCCATGGAACGGGCCACGATTTGTATCGACGAGGTGGACAAGATGGCGTCGGTGGTTGCCGGCAAGCCCAACCCGATCGGTGTCGTCCTCCAGCAGGGTCTGCTCACGCTCATGGAGGGAGAGCGGGTGGCCTACCGGACCCATGCGGTCGTCGACGGCGAGGAGCAGGCCATCACGCTCGATATCGATACGAGCCACATGATGTTCATCTGCGGTGGCGCGTTCGAGGGACTGTATGACCAGGTGTACCTGAGGGTTGTGAAACCCGGGAGCGGTGAGAAGCTCAAGTCGCACGCGATTCAGACCGCCGACGGCCAGGTACGGATCGAGACCCGGTTTGCGCTCGCAGACTTCATCAAGCCGGAGGATCTGTTCACTTACGGGATGGTGCCCCAGTTCATGGCTCGCTTCGACAATACGGTGCTTCTCAACGACCTCTCAGTCGAGGTGCTCAAGGAGATTCTGATCAGATCAGTCGACTCTCCATTCCTCCGGTCCAGGCGCTACTTCGAGGTGTTGAACATACGGCTTGAGCTCGAGGACCTGGCAGCATCGCTGATCGCCGAGCAGGCGGAGAAACACACGCGGACGGGGGCCCGCGCGTTGCGCAGCATCTTCGGGAGAATCGCCAACCGGCTCGAGTTTGATCCGTGGCGATATGAGGGGCTCGAGGAGGGGACCGACGGCACATACCGTCTCGTGATTACGGCCGATCTTGTACGCCGGCGGCTCGCCCTGTAGGCCGTGCATCTCATTGTCGCGCGGCTGCAGCACGCGATGCCCCGGCGCTGGCCGTCCTCTCTCTCGATGCGGCTCACTGGGCGAGGGTTTTACACAGGTTTCACCTTCACGGGAAGTCTTGCGTTGGCTTTACTTGCGTGGCCAACGCCGGCAGGAGCGTGCTTCTCTAACCCGAGGAAGGCGGCCGGCTTGCAGTGCTGGTATGGTCCGGGCACCGGGTGGTTGCTAGACTCACTCCGTGGGGATCTTCGTTCTTCGCCTCGATCTCGATCTGAAGGACTCGCTCGCCCGTCGGATCCAGCCTGAAGCGCTGGTCGTGCAGGAGGACCGCAATCTGGTCATGAGTGCGCCGGCGGCGGTCGACCTCGACGTCGAAGACGAGCTGGACGCCGCCTACGTGGCCATCTCGGCCCATCGGCCGCTACCGGTCGGCCGATATCTGCTGCGACGGCCCCGAGCGATCGCACCGTACTGGACCTACCAGGCCGTCGTTCACGACCTGGAGCAAAGCCCGACCTGCCGGCCGGGAGATGTCCGCCGAAGCCTGATTGCTATCCTCTCGGATGCGCAGAAGCGCGGTCTCGAGCACCTCGCCGTCGAGCCCATCGGGCATTGGCGTGATGCGGGCCTGCCCTTCACCGAGATGGTCGAGGCCCTCGATGCCACGATCTTCGAGCTGACGCGCCGACTCGTGAGCCCGTGCCGTATGACCCTGCTTCTGGACAACCTGGAGCAGCTGGAAGAGGTCTCGCACCTGCTGAGATCGCGGCTCCTGCGGAGAGCGAGTCGGAGCTTTCATATCGTCACGGGAGACGTCGCTGTGGTCGAGGTTCGAGAGCGTGGAGACCGTCTCCATTTTCGGTTCGTGCCGGGCTCGCTCTCGGGCTACATGGTGACGAGATCGGGTGATGTGGCGTGATGTCGTCGCGCCCCGCCCGGGCAGCCTGCGCCCCGAGACATGGTGTAGAGTGAGTCCTCGGGGGAGCGAAGATGGCGCACTACATCTTGGTATACAGTCACCCCGAGCTCGGGGAGCAGCGCTTTGAGCTGAGACGTGATGGCACCTACCGGATTGGCTCCCGCGGTAGCAATGACATCGTCATCGCACAGGATGACGTCTCACGCCACCACGCCGTTCTCAAGGTTCGGGCAAACGGCTTTCACATCACGGATCTCGGCAGTAAGAACGGTACGTTCGTCAACGGCACACGTGTGACGGCGGCCGAGCTGCAGTGCGGAGACCAGATCCAGGTTTCTTCTGCCACGTTGGTTCTGGTGGAGGTGTCTTCGGGCACGTTCGCGATCGCCCCTGAGATTCGTCCCACTCCGCGCCTCGAAGGTGAGCAGGGTGAACGAGAGGACACGGTTCAGTACAAGAGTGAAGCGACGGTGGAGGACATCGTCGAGCTCCTCGAGGTTGGGGCGCGCACCATGCACGGTGGGTCCCTGACAATGCTCCTCAGATGGATCTGTGACAGGTTCCGACTGAACGGCGTCATGATCCTGGGTCTGGACCGTCGGGATGTGGCTCTGGTCTCGAGTGCAGGAGACCTCGGCTCGCTGGTGAGTGATGTCTCGGCGCTGGCACGGAGCCTCGGCCCGCTCGATCGACAGCAGAATCTGGACCGTCCAACCGTGAGACAGGTTGAGAGCGCCGGTGAGAATCTGCTGGTTGCCAACGTTGGTCCGCAACACCTCCTCGTCGTTCGCTACGGTGGAGACCCGCCCGCAGTCGCGGACACACGGGCCGTGATCGCGGCCGTTGATACAGCCCTTCACAAGGAAAGCACTTCAGGTGTGGTCAAGGCAGATGGCGGCGCGCAGCCGATGCCCTCGGACGGCGCGGCCCTGGACATGATCCTCGGTGCCTCGTCCGCGCTTCAGTCCTGCAAGCGTCTCGCTGTCGAGTATGCCCACCAGGACGAACCCGTGATGATCACCGGCGAAAGCGGCACCGGCAAGGAGCTCTTTGCGCGCGCCGTTCATGCCCTGTCCCGGAGACGCCAAGCCGCGTTCGTCGCGGTCAACTGCGCCGCGATTCCCGCCGATCTTATCGAGGCAGAGCTGTTCGGCGTCGCCCCTGGAGCTGCGACGGGCGTTGGATCACGTCCCGGCAAGTTCCAGAGCGCGTCAGGGGGGACCTTGTTCCTGGATGAGATCGGCGATCTGCCGGTGAACCTGCAAGGAAAGCTCCTGAGGGTTCTGGAGGCAGGCGAGCTGTACCGTGTGGGCGATGACAAACCGACGACCTGTGAGGCGCGTGTGGTCTCCGCGACGAACCGGGACCTTGAGCAGGACGTTCGAGCTGCGCGGTTTCGCTCGGATCTCTTTTACCGGTTGCATGTCCTGCACCTGCACATTCCCCCGCTCCGCGAGAGGCAACAGGACATTCCACCCCTCGTCAACTGCTTTCTCGAAAGCGCTGCGAGGCGGGTCGGAAGGCGGGTCTCGGGCGTGACCGTCAGAGCACTTGATGCCCTGACAGCGTACGGTTGGCCGGGCAATGTCCGTGAGCTGAGGAGCGAGCTGGTGCGCGCCGTGGCTTCCGTGACAGACGGTGCAGTTGTCGATCTCAGGAGTCTGTCACCCGCTGTCAGCGGTGCGCGGGCGCGACCGGCCGGCGGCCCGGCTCTGGATGAGCTCGAGGGGCTGCGCCTGGATGAGGCGCGACAGATCCTCGAGCAATGGCTCATCGAGCGCGCTCTCGAGACGGCGGGTGGCAATCAAAGCCGTGCTGCAGAAAGCCTTGGCCTCTCTCGCGCCGGTCTCTACAAGAAGATGAAGCGACTGGGAGTCTAAGCCGCACTTCTCACCACTTTGCGGCTGTGATATGCGATGCACCGGTGCCGGTGACGTTGTTTCACCTCAAGGTACTCCATCTCACGCTCGCCCCTCCGGGCCCTGACGCCCTTGACGCGGTCGCCCTGACGGGCGGCGCATGAGGTCCCTGCCGGTTCCCGAGGACGCCCCTGCGCCAGCTTGCTCCTCATTGCACCGCAAGTGAACAGGGGTCTCTCAGCGTGTCCTGTGTGCTGCCGCAGGTTTCCGACGTCTGCTAACTCCGGTAGACAGTCCTGCAGATGTCCGAGGGCACCAAGCTGAAGAAGTCGAGACCTGACGGTCGCTTGCCTTGCGTGCTCGAGATGGAACGGGACTTGCTTGAGACAAGCCTAAGGATGGCGGGGAGGATCATGCGAGCTGTTCGATCGACGGCGGTGGGTAGAGGGGCCGACGGGAGCAGTCAAGACTTCATCAACGAGGTGCTCAGCCTTGGGAGGGAGCTTGTGGGCTCGTTGGAGAGGTCGATTGTCAGTGTGGGACACGGTTTGGCAAGCACCGTTGTGCCTGCTGGCAAACTCAGGCTTCTTGTTCTTGGCTTGCCCATTCCGGTCTTCGGTTACATCGGGGATGACAATCAAGAAGTCCTTCAGCAGGTGACTGAGTTTCTGCGGCGGTCTCTGGAGGGCGAGCTGAGAAACGGGCACCGGCTTGCGCTCCACACGTTCACGTGCTGTCTTCACGTCCTCGACCACCGTCAGATCCTGGGGTGGCTGCCCCAGGTCGGTCGGCTCGCGAAGCGGGGTGAGCCAGCATTTCTGGGTGCGCAGCTCGTGACCCTCTACCCATTCACGGAGGAGGAGATCCGACACTGGCCGCAGGCGCCCCCTGGCGCGCTTGCCTGTGCGCTGTGCTTGGAGCAGATGATAGGTGATGTGTACTCGTTCATGGACCAGCTGCTGGCTGAGCGCTGTCGCTCGGCCTCCAGACAGGGGGAACGGATGTAGTTTGCACCGGAACCGGGCGTATTCAAGACCCTCCATCCTCATCGTGACCGTGGGTCCGTCCTCCCTCAATCCCACGGTCACCCTTTTTTTCCCCTTGCACAGGCCTGGGATTCGGCGAATGAACGATCTCACCGCAGGAGGGTACGGCTGCTGCGGGGGCTTGACAGCATCGCTGCGATCTCTCCGGAAGGGGCGGTGTATCATGACGCGGTGAAGGTATATACGAAGATGGGAGACCGGGGTGAGACGTCGCTCTTCTCTGGGGGACGGGTGCGGAAGAGCCACCCGCGGGTAGAGGCGTACGGGACTGTGGACGAGCTTGGATCGGCTCTCGGGCTGCTTGTCACAGAGCTCTCTGACGCGAGTGCGAAGGGGCACCTCCACACCGCCCAGGCGGCGCTGCTGGCCATCGGGAGCGCTCTTGCAGATCCTGAGGGCCGCATGGCACAGGATCCGGCAAGCTGGGATGCAGCTCAGCTTGAGGCGTGGATCGATGAGATGAGCGCCGAGCTGCCACCATTGACGGCCTTCATACTCCCGGGGGGCAGCCGTGCGGCCGCCGTCTCCCACGTGGCTCGCACCGTATGCCGACGTGCGGAGCGACGGGTCCAGAACGTCGACACCGCGGAGGAGCCGGTACCCGCCGGTATCCTGTCCTATCTCAACCGCCTGTCGGACGCCTTGTTCGTCCTTGCCCGCCTGTCGAATCACAGGCAGGGTGTTGACAGCCCGGAGTGGCGACCGCGGCCCGCCGACCCCAGCGGGGGCGCTACCGGGGCGTGATACGCCGGGCTGGTACACTATGCGTATGGTCACCGAACCCTCGGAGCCCGATCCGGTACCCCCCCCGGCCCCGGGACGTCCCTCCCTCGCGATCGATGGCCGGCTCTGAGTTCCGCAGGGAAAGCTGCCGCCGGCGAGGTGCCGGCGCGGAGAGGGCGGGCCAGCGGTCCCCTGACGACCGAGCCCGGACAGAGGCGCAATGCAGAAGCTGACCATCCATGAGCGCCATGCCAAGCGTCTCTTCGGTATCCAGGATGAGAATCTGCGCTACCTTGAGGACCGCTTGCGGGTTACCCTCAGCGCCCGCGGTACCGAGGTGATGATCACCGGCGACTCCGGGGCCGAGCAGATCACGGCTCGACTCCTGACATCGTTCGATAGCCTGATTGCGGCCGGCTGCGAGATCGGCCGCGAGGAGTTCAGGACCGGCGTCCGCGTCCTCGAAGAGGACCTCGAGATCGACCTCGTTGAGTTCTTCCTCGACACCAGCATTCCAGATGCCCTGAAGCGCTACGTTGTCCCACGGAACATGACCCAGCGGCTGTTCGTGCAGTCGATCGTCAAGCATGACTACGTTTTCGCCACCGGTCCGGCGGGGACAGGCAAGACCTACCTGGCCGTGGCGATGGCTGCCGCGTACCTTCTCGACAAGCAGGTCCGCAGGATTGTCCTCACCCGACCGGCTGTGGAAGCGGGGGAACGGCTCGGCTTTCTACCCGGCGACCTGGCGGAGAAGATCAACCCCTACCTCCGTCCGATCTATGACGCTCTGTACGATATTCTCGGATACGAGAAGGTCTCCCGCCTGATGGAACGACAGATGATCGAGGTCGCCCCCCTCGCTTTCATGCGCGGAAGGACCTTGAACGACGCCTTCATCATCCTCGACGAGGCACAGAACACCACTCGCGAGCAAATGAAGATGTTCCTGACGCGGATGGGCTTCCACTCGAAGACCGTGATTACCGGAGACATAACGCAGATCGACCTTCAGGGTGGGAGGACATCGGGTATGGTCGAGGCGATCAGCGTCCTGCGAGATGTGGAAGGGATCGCCTTCATCGGCTTCACGCACCGGGATGTCGTGCGCCATCGGCTGGTGCAACGCATCGTGGACCGCTACGAGCAGTGGGAGATGCAGTCGGAAGGCCACGAGTCTGAGGGGCCGCGAGATGGTTAGCGGCTCGGGCAGGACCGAGTCGGCGGCGGCAAGCCGTATTCAGCGCGGTCTCAAAGAACGCGCGGGATGGTGGGACCGGGTTCTCGAGCTTCCGCTCCTGTGGGCCGTGCTGGCGGTGGCGACGTGTGCCTGGTTGGTCATGCCCCGGATCGGCAGTCGGCTTCCGGCCTGGGAGGCCGGTCAGGTGGCCACCTACGACATCGTGGTCACCCATGACATGGCGGTGCCGGACCAGACGGCCACCGAGGCGCTTCGAGAACAGGCGCAGGCCGAGGCCCTGCCGGTCTACGACCTGGCTCCAGGGCTTGGCACTGAGATGGTCGACGCGATCCGCGCGACCTTCGCCGTATGTCGCGTTGAGCTCAAGCAGGGAGAGCTGACGCAGGAGAACCTGAGCTCAGTTTCGGACCTCACGATTGATGCAGAGATGGTCAAGGTTCTGCACTCGGCTCAGTGCAGCGGCGAGCTCGAGCAGGCGGTGGTGGATGTGGTGCAACAGATCTACCACCAGCACGTGGTTGATGATCGCCGGATGCTCGAGCGTCGAGTGGGTGAGGGTCTGGTGATGCGGAACCTGGCGTCCGGCACCGAGCGTACGCTCGCGATCAGTGACCTGTCGTCGGTGATCGACCTCCGGTCGGAGCTCGAGCCGGCTATCCGGGCACACCTCCTCGAGCACGACGCCGTGAAGCGACGCTGGATCAAGCCAATCACGGCCTGGCTGGAGGCCAACCTGTCGCCGGACATGGTGTTCAACCGGGCGGAAACGGAGGCCCGCGTGAAGGCGGCAGCCGCGGCCGTCACTCCTCGGATGCAGATCTTCAAGAAGGGGCAGGTGATCGTCCGGCGCGGTGATACGGTGACTCCGGCAGTGGCGCGCGCGCTGCGAGAGATGAACGAGCAACGTCAGGAGCTGACCAGCTACGCGACAATAGCCGGGATCGTCTTGGTGGTGCTGTTGATCGTTGGCGGTTGGTGGTGCCTCCTACGCTGGTCGGGCCCGGCCGGCGAGTGGCGGCATCGCCTGTCGATCGTTTTTCTGCTGCTGGTGGTCTTTACTGCTGCGGAGCGGATGGGCCTGTTCCTGGCAAACGCGGTTGCACTGAACAGCCAAAGCTCGATCCTCTCCTCGCAGGATGCCTACCTGTGGGCGCTGCCCCACGCCGCAGGGCCGGTGGCCGCGCTGATGGTCCTCGGCCTGCAGCCGGCGATCCTGTTCTCGGTCTCGCAGGCGCTACTGGTCGGCCTGATGATGGGCGGAGATGTTTCGGTCGTGATCTATGCTCTGGCAGCCGGCGCCATAGGCATTCTTGCGGCCCAGAGGTTCAAGCAGCGAGCAGTGCTGACGCGAGTTGGTGCCGTCGTTGGCGTGGCCAACCTCCTCGTGATGGGCGTGGTCGAGCTCTACCGTGGGGTACCGGACGGTATCGGGCCGTATGCCCTCGGCGCAGTCTGCGCGCTTCTCGGGGGCCCTCTGGCGATGGGCACGGCGACCTTCTTCCTGCCGATTTTCGAGGGGCTGTTCGGAGTCACAACCGATCTGCGGTTGCTCGAGCTCTCCAGTCAGAACTTGCCTCTTCTGAAACGGTTGTCACTGGAGGCGCCGGGCACCCACCAGCACTCGTTGGCTGTCGGCAACTTGGCGGAAGCGGGTGCCGATGCGGTGAACGCCAACGGTCTCCTGCTGCGGGTCTGCGCGTACTACCATGACGTCGGCAAGCTGGTGAAACCCGGGTACTTCGTGGAGAACCAGCACGGTGTGAACCCGCATGACAGCATTGCTCCCTCGATGTCGGCGTTGGTGATCATGAGCCATGTCAAGGAAGGCCTGGAAATGGCCCGCCGCGAGAAGCTCCCGCTTCCCATCCGACAGGCCATCGCCACGCACCACGGCACCAAGCTCATCCGCTACTTCTACTCCAAGGCAACGGCGGAGAAAGCGGCTCGGGAGAGGGAAGGTGGCGAGGTCCGGGAGAGTGACTACAGGTACCCCGGTCCAAAGCCGCACACGAAGGAGCTCGGGATTCTGCTGCTCGCGGACGCTGTCGAGGCGGCTGCGAGAACACTGGATAACCCGACCCCCGGGAAGATTCGCAACATGGTGGAGCGGATCGTCAGCGATGCGCTCGCCGATGGACAGCTCGACCACTCGGAGCTCACTTTCAAGGAGCTCGAGAAGATCAGCTCGGCGTTCCTCTGGGTGTTGACGAATATGTATCACAGCCGCATCGACTATCCAGGCTTTGACTTCAACAGGAGGCAGCCCAAACGTGATTCGGGTGCACATCAGGTGGGATCGTAAGCCGCTGCAGCCAACGGCGGAGGCCATGCGACGAGTCGTCGGCCTCACCTTGGGCAGTCTGGGGGTAAGTGACGCTGACGTGTCACTCCTGATCGCTGGAGACGATTGCATTCGCGAGCTCAACAGGTCCTACCGGGGAAACGATCGGGCCACCGATGTGCTGTCGTTCCCGGACGGTGATGAGCTGCCGGACGGAAGACGGTTGCTCGGCGAGATCGTGGTTTCCCTCGACACCGCCCGGGCGCAAGCTGAACGACTCGGTCACAGCGAGCTGAGAGAGCTTGAGGAGCTCGTGCTGCACGGTGTGCTTCACCTGCTTGGGCATGACCACGAGCATGATGGTGGCGAGATGGACCGGCTGGAGCTCAAGCTGCGACGGGAGCTACTCCCATGACGGCCGATGTTCTGAGCTGGCTTCGGCACCCCGTGACCCTGACTCTGGCGGGAACGGCGGTGACTCTGCTGCTCCTGGCTCTCGAGCTGCTCGCGCGGCGGCTTGCGGAGATGGGAAACGTCCGGTTTCAGGGCCTGCTCGACGATCATGAGGAGCTGTTCCCGTTTACGCGCGAGCTTCCTCTTCCTCTGTCGCGCGTGCTTGACGCACTGCGCTGGCTCGTAATCCTCGCGACCTGGCTCATGTGGGTCATTCTCGCGGCGTTCCCGGGCATGCGCTGGTCGTGGGCGCTGGCGGGAGCGCTGGCGGTGCCCGCTTTGGCAGTGCTCTTCTCACGCCCGATGGTGAGACGGATCGGGGAGGACGGGATCAGTGTGCTACTGCGCATGGTCAGGCCTCTTCTGCTGCCGGTGGTGGCGACTCTGTCCCGTGGCAGTGACGGCAGCCGGGTAGAGCCCGTCGAGGACGAGGAAGAGGAGGCCAGCGAACGCGAGATCAGGGCTTTCCTGGATGTCGGAGAGGCGGCCGGGATCATCGAGGGAGACGAGGGCGAGTTCCTGGAATCGTTGGTCGACTTCTTCGACGCTACGGTGCGTGAGGTGATGACGCCGCGGACAGACATGCTGGCTGTCCCCGAGATGATCTCCTTCCATGAGCTTCTCAAGACCTTCGCGGACTCGCACCGGAGCAGGATCCCGGTCTACAGGGATACCATCGACAACGTGATTGGCGTGGTACACGTCAAGGTCGTCGTCGAGCACCTGATACTCGGCGGTGAGCCCAGGCCGGCCGAGCTGATCCGCGACTGCATGTTGGTCCCCGAGAGCAAGAAGCTCGGCGAGCTGCTGCGCGACTTCCAGCGCGAGCACCAGCAGCTGGCAATCGTCGTCGACGAGTACGGTGGCACCTCGGGACTCGTGACGTTGGAGGATCTCATGGAGGAGATCGTCGGCGAGATCCAGGACGAGCACGAGCCCCGACAACCTCCGGATTGGGAGCAGCTCGCAGACGGGAGCTTCCGCCTCCAGGGTCGAGCGCCACTCGAGGTGTTGGAGGAGCTGCTCGGTGTGGAGGTCCACGAAGACGAGGTCGACACGGTTGGTGGGCTCGTCTTTGCCCGCTATGGGACAGTGCCCGAGGCGGGAGCATTGGTCACCGACGACGCTCTCGGCCTGGAGTTCACGGTCGAGCAGGTTGACGAGAGGCGGATTCAGCAGGTGCTGGTCAGGCGTGTGGGTCCGACACCGGCGAGCGGAAATGGCTGAGGGCCGACACTGCGGACTGGTGGCTTTAGTGGGCCGCCCGAACGCAGGCAAGAGCACCCTGCTCAACGCCCTCGTCGGCGAGAAGGTCGCCATCGTTTCGGACAAGCCCCAAACCACGCGGAACCGCATTGTCGGGGTCGTGACGGAAACCCGGGGGCAGATGGTGTTCTTCGACCTGCCGGGGGTGCACCGTCCCCTGCATCGGATGAACCGCAAGATGATGCAGGAGGTGCGCTCGGCACTCGAAGAGGTGGACCTCGTGCTTCACCTGGTCGATGCGTCCCAGGCATGGGGAGGGGGCGAGGAGTTCCTGTTCGATCTCCTTGCCCCAGTGAAGCCCGTCGTTCTCGGCGTGCTTACCAAGATCGACCTGATCCGTCCGAAGTCGCACCTCCTTCCGCTCCTCGACAACTACCGGAAACGCCGGCCTGGGACCGAGGTCGTGCCGATTTCGGCGCGAACCGGTGAGAGCCTCGATGAACTGCAAGCGGCGCTGTTCCGCCTCCTTCCTGTAGGGCCGCCCCTGTACCCGCCGGAGGTGAGCACAACCCAAACCGAGAGGTTCTTCGTCGCAGAGGTTGTGCGGGAGAAGCTGCTCGACCTGACACGAGACGAGCTTCCCTACACATCGGGTGTGCTGGTGGAGCTGTTCGAGGAGACCCCCGAGCTGCTCCGCATCGAGGCCGTCATCCTCGTCGAGCGTAAGAGTCAAAAAGGTCTTGTCATCGGGAAGGGCGGGAGGATGATCCGCGACATCGGGCGCGCAGCGAGAGAGGATCTCGAAGCGAGGCTGGGGTCACGAATCTTCCTCGGGCTCAGGGTCAAGGTCAGCCCCAGGTGGCGCGAGGACGCCCGCCTGCTGATTGAGATGGAGCCGGGCATGGCCATGCCCGAGGTCTGCGACGAAGGAGGATCCGGCCTCGCTGAGTCAGTCCGGGCTGACCAGCGGGGGGAGAAGCGATGACCGGCGTGGAGACGATCGTGGTCTTTACCGCGGACGCATGCCCTTACAGCGAGGCACTGTGTGCCGACCTGCGCCGCCGCGGCGTTCGATTTCTTGAGATCAACCTCAGCCGCGAACGCCACCGCATCGAGGAGCTCCGACGCTACTGCTGGGAGCACCGGCTGCCAGTCATTCTTGACCACGAACGGGTCTCGATCGGCTTTCGCGGTGACTCGTCGTCATTCCGTGATGTCGGGCTGGACGATCTGTAAGATGGGACGACAGCTGATGCCCGCTTGTCCTCGATGCAAGTGCTCGAGTGTGCACCGTTCCCGGACCCGGACCACCTGGGAGAATCGGGTCCGTTCCGCGCTCCCGGTGCGTTTCTACCGCTGTCATGAGTGTGGCTGGCGTGGGCTGCGGCCAGTTCCGGGAGAGCTCCGGCGGGTGCTTCCGCGATACGCGTTCTGGCTCGCCGTGGCCGTCCTGGCGTGGTGGCTCCTGGTGTTTTTCTCCTAGAGGCGCGGCCGGGCCGCTAGACAATCAGAAACAGTACGATGCTGGCGGCTCCCCATGCAACAAGCAGTGCGAGGGACAGGCGTCCTGTCGGAGGATCGCCGAAGCTGAGGGCGTAGATGCCCTTCATCAGGTTGTTGGTGGCGGTGGCGATCACCACCGCGAGCGAGGCGATCGAGAGGCTTATAGCGGTCCCCGCGGCTGGCGTCAGGCCGAGGATGAAGGGGTCAACGTCGGTCGGTCCCATCAGGCCGGCCAGGACCAGCACGCCGGCGCCTCCGAACCTGGTTGCCACGACTCGGGTCACGATGAGAATGAGAAGGAACAGGGCGGCGAAGGTGAACGCCGAGGTCAGCTCGAGCGGGTTTGTGGACGGCCGAGGGGCTTCCTCCGCGGCATCGGCCGCGGCCTCTCGATTGCTCCGGTGATAGGCCAGCAGGGCTCCGGTTGCCATGGCGGATAGCCCGAGACCCCAGAAAAGCGCCGTGAGACCCTCTGCGAGCTGGCGAGAGAACAACATGAGCAGAACCCACAGGCGAACGTACATCATGCCGGTGGCGGCGAGGATCGCTCCAGCGAGCTGCCGTGGGAGCTGTCCGCCTCTGCGTGCCTGACGCGCGAGCACAACCGTGATCGCCGTTGACGAGTAGGCGCCGCCGAGAATGCCGGCAAGCATCACTCCCGGTCCCCGTTTCCATGTCACCTGCAGCAGGTAGCTGAGGTAGGAAAGCCCGCTGACGGCGACGACCACCAGCCAGATCTTGAAAGGGTTGATCTTCAGCGTCGTGAAGACGTGGTTCGGAACCACCGGGAGGATCACGGCGGTGAGCAGCAGGAACCGCACGAGCGTGCCGAGCTCCCTGCGCGGGATCTTCTGGACCAGACCTTCGAGGGACTGTTTCTCGTGCAGCAGGAGCACGGCAACCACGGCGGCGGCGACGCTCAGCCAGTAGGCCTGAACCGCGGAGGTGGCGCCGAGTCCGTAGGCGAGGAGCGCGGCCACCTCGGTGGTAATACCGAGCCGCGCCTCTCCCAGGCTGGCGTAGTGGGACAGGGCGAGCAACGCCCCGATGACGAGCATTCCCGCGGCAAAGGGTACCGGACTGGAAGGGAACGAGACGACCAGCAGGTAGCCCGTGAGGGCGATGAGCGGGAAGGTCCGTACACCTCCGAAGAAGGTGGACGGACGATCGGATCGCATCTCCTCGCGCTCGAAACCGATGAGAAGCGACAGTGCGAGCGTGAGGATGAAGCCGACCAGCTCCGGTGAGACGTGTCCTGACGCCAGCTCCATGCCTCAAGTGTAGCGCGAGACGGAGCCGGACGCCTCCAGCTGCGGCGGCCACATTCCGATGTCGACGTGGGCGAGGGACGGTCCCCGAAAGACGCCATGAAGCTGTCCAGCGAATCCTAGCACCTAGCAGCACAGTCGAGCGAGGGAAGCATCTCTGCCGAGCGTGCCGGAGCCCGGCCCGGTCGTCGGAACGTCGGGCCCGTTCATTCCAGGATGATCGAGTCCAGGGGACGTTTTGGGACGTGGTGACGGCCCTCAGCGTCGCGCCAGTAGGCGATGTCGCGGTCGGAACGGATCTGCTCGACGATGACTGTTTCGTTGGGTACTCCGAGTGCCAAGACGAGCAGCGGCTCGTAGCGCTCGGGAACTCCCAGCGCGGAGCGGACCGCGGTGCGTTCGAACCGGCCCATGATGCAACCGCCCAGGCCCCGCTCGGCTGCACCGAGCATGATCGTCTGTGCCGCGATGCCGTGGTCGACGGCGAAGAGCCGCGTAATCTCCTTGTCGCCAAGGATGACGATGTATGCGGCCGGCCGCTCACCATCAGCGGGTCCCGGCCAATCTTCGAGATACCCAGCCCAGGTGAGTAGGGGGAAGATCTTCTCGTTGCGCTCTCGTGTGTGGGACAGGAAGTACTTCAAGGGTTGGAGGTTGCCGGAGCACGGGGCGAGCCTGGCGAGGTTTACGAGCTCGACCAGCGTTTCCCGGCGCACGGCAACTTCCTGACGGAAGCGCCTGTAGCTGCGGCTTCGGCGGACCAGATCGTTGAGCATGAGCGACCGGCACATGGTAACACCGAGCGGCCGGCGGAGCCAAGAGACAGCCGCGGCCTGTCAGGCATTGGACGGGCCATGCAGCTGTGAAGTCGTCTCAATATCTAGGGTGCGGGGAGTCATGCTAATATTGCTCGTCTGCTCATGCGCGGCATCTGCAATGGGGGGCTCACCATGAATCAAGAGACCGGCAGGGCGAAGCCGACGCGGCGGCGCGTCGTCGACTGGCTTCTGGGTACGGCGGTCGGAGGCGTGGTCGCCTCTATCCTGTACCCGGTGCTGCGCTACGTGATGCCGCCAAAGGTAGCCGAGGCCCAGACCAACAGCGTCATGGCCGGCAAGCTCTCCCAGCTTGCGCCCAACACCGGCCACATCTTCCGCTTCGGCTCCAAGCCCGGCATCGTCATCAGGACGCCGGCGGGAGATGTCAGGGCGTTCAGCGCGGTGTGCACGCACCTGCAGTGTACGGTACAGTACAGGACCGACTTCCAGGCGATCTGGTGTGCCTGTCACAACGGTCGCTACAACCTGAACGGGATCAACGTCGCCGGGCCTCCACCGCGCCCGCTCACCAAGTACAAGGTCGCCATCAAGGGCGACGATATCTGGGTGTCAAGGGAAGGTTGAGCCATGCGAATCCTCGACAGCGCCTACCGTTACCTCGACGAACGCTTGGAGCTGCAACCACTGGTTGAGTTTGCCAGCCACAAGGAGGTTCCGAGACACCGCTTCGACTGGGCCTACTACTTCGGAGGCCTGACCCTGTTCTTCTTCATCGTCCAGGTGTGCTCTGGCATCTTGCTGCTGCTGTACTACCGGCCCACTGCAGAGGCAGCATTCGAGAGCGTGCAGTTCATCGTGACCCACGTTCCTTTCGGATGGCTGGTGCGGTCGATTCACTCGTGGTCCGCCAACCTGATGATTCTGTCAGCGTTTCTGCACATGTTCTCGGTCCTGTTCATGAAGTCGTACGCCAAGCCGAGGGAGATGACCTGGTGGACCGGATGCCTGATGCTGGCGCTCGGCCTCGGCTTCGGTTTCTCGGGCTACCTCCTGCCGTGGAACAAGTTAGCCTTCTTCGCGACCCGCGTCGGCACCGACATGACGAGCAAAGTGCCGTTCATCGGCGACTGGCTGATGCACGTTCTCCGGGGTGGCGATGACGTGACGGGAGCGACGTTGACACGGTTCTTCGGCATCCACGTGGCGGTGTTGCCGATGCTGATGGCCGGACTCATCGCGCTCCATCTCCTGTTCATCCAGCGCCAGGGGATTCACGTTCCGATGGGCGCTGCCGAGGAGAGCAAGGCACGGCCGGGGATGAAGTTCTTCCCCGACTTCGCGCTCCGCGAGGCGGTGGTTTGGCTGATCGGGCTGGCCCTTCTGGCCTTCCTCGCGGCCTACTTCCCGTGGAACCTGGGTGTCAAGGCTGATCCGTTTGCGTCGGCGCCGGCGGGCATCAAGCCGGAGTGGTACTTCCTGTTCATGTTCGAGTCCCTGAAGCTCATTCCGGGCCACGTTCTCGGTATCGAGGGCGAGCTGCTCGGCCTCGGGGCCTTCGCGGTGCTCGGAGTGTTCTGGTTCCTCATCCCGCTGCTCGATCGCCGTTCCAGCAGAGGCGAGCGCTCGCCGCTGTTCACCTTGATCGGTGCGGTGGCGCTCGCATTCATCGCAGGGATGACCATCCTGTCGTTCTTGGGGGTGTTCTCGTGACGCAGCAAGCCCGTTCTCACGTGCTCGTGATCCTGCTGACCGCATGTGTCGTCGTGTCCGCGCCGGCATGGGGGTCTCCAGATCAGGGCTCAGCACCGGCGAGCGCAACGCCAGGAGGTACCTGCCAGACCTGTCACCTACAGCTCGACGAGCCCGCGCTGAAGGACCCAGCGGTCGGATTCGAGCATGATGTGCACGATCGGCCGGGACTGGGGTGCGTCGCATGCCATGGCGGTGACCCGACGGCAGACGATCCCGATGAGTCCATGAGCCCGAAGCACGGGTTCAAGGGTGCGCCGAAACCGGGCGAGATTCCGAAGCTGTGCGGAACCTGTCACGCCGACGAAGAGGTGATCAGGAAGTTCGCTCCGAACCTCCCGACGGATCAGCTCTCGCAGTACCTTACCAGCGTCCACGGTAAGCTGAACCGCAAGGGTGATACCAAGGTGGCGACGTGTATCTCGTGCCACGGCGTACATGGCATCTACGCCGCCAGTGACCCGCGTTCCTCGGTTTACCCGACCCGCGTCGTGGACACCTGTGCCAAGTGCCACGCCGACGCCAAGCTGATGGCGCCGTACGGGATCTCGACGGACCAGGTGGCCAAGTACAAGAAGTCCTTTCACTTCGAGGCGTTGACCGTCCAAAACGACCTCTCCGCGCCGACCTGCAACGACTGCCACGGCTCGCATGGCGCGACCCCTCCGGGAGTGTCGTCGATCTCCAACGTCTGTGGAACATGCCACCCGCAGAACATGGACCTGTTTCAGAAGTCACCCCATTCCAAGGTGTTCGCGGACCAGGGAATGGGAGCCTGCGAGGCGTGCCACGGACACCATGACATCCCGAAGCCCAGCGACGGCCTCGTGGGGCTCAAGGAAGGTGCCGCATGCGTCCAGTGCCACGACTCCGGAGATCCGGGGGGCGAGGCCGCCATCGCCATCAGCACCTCGCTGGAGCTGGCAACCGACACCGAGAGCCGCGCCGCTCAAGAGGTGGCCGAGGCTCAGCGCAAGGGCATGCTGATGGAAGATGCCGACATCGAGCTGCAGACCGCCCACGAGGAGATCATCAAGGCGCGCTTGGAGGTCCACCAGGCATCTCTCGGACCGGTCAATGAGCACACGTCCAAGTCCGTGACGGCCGCCAAGAAGTCGCTGGCCCTGGCCGCCGAGGCGCGACACGAGATCCATGTCAGACGCACCGGCCTGTCGATCGCTTTCGTGTTCATTGTCTTCGCGATCATCCTGCTGATACTGAAGATTCGGAGCTGACTCGCCCCTTGTGCCGGGTCAGGCAGAACTCGGAGCTCGCTCCCTTGCCGCGCGCGCCTGCCTGAGCACGTGAGGGGCGAGTAGCAGCACGGTGCCGTAGGCCGCAAAGGCGACGAAGAGGGTGGCTGGCTGGCCATGTGGAAGATCCTCGAGGAGTATCTTGATACCACACAGGCCGAGCAGCGGGTAGACGAGCCAGGTCAGCTCGGTCAGTGAGTCCCAGCGACCCGCGGCGGCGGTGGCCAGGCAGACCGCGGCGATCACGATCGTACGCACGGTGGCAAGGAGGGCGGCGGGCGTCCCGCCTGCCAGCCCCGCCACCAAGGGCGCCAATACACTGATGACGATGGCGCCGACTCCGCCAAGCCCTACAACCGCGATCAGGAACCGGGGGATGCGGGACCTCCACGCAGTTGTCCTGTGGCGCTGGGTGATCACGAGGGCCCCGTAGCAGACAACCGCCAGGCCGAGCACCAATAGAGCCGGAGCGGTGAACGATCGTCCAACCGTGGCGGGTGTTGCGACGAAGGCGTGAGCCGTGGCGACCCAGAGTCCGCTGACAGCCGCAGCAGAGAAGACGTACACGACGCTGTGTGAGCGCAGCGAGATGCGATTAAACCGCCCGCCGAGAGCAGCAGTCGCCAGGCCGAGCAAGGCCAGCTCCGTCGCGAGAACCGTGTCCGGGGCCACCAACCGGCTTCCGGAGAGCAGCAGGACGAGACCGATGGAAGTGTAGAAGAAGAAGTTGGGACCGCGACCCTGCCGGCGGTCGACAGCGGTGAACGCGACGGCGTAGCTGATGAGGCCGAGCACGATTCCTATCGCCCCGAGCACGGCGACGCCGGTCCCAGTTGCCCGGGCGACGTGGATCGAACCACCGTAACCGACCAGCAGGACGGCCGCGGTCTGTGTGACCTCGAACGGGTTGATGTTGCGTGCGCGTACCAGAGTTCGAACCGTGAAGGTGGCCGCATAGCTCACGAAGAGCAGCAGGGCGAGGATGAGAACGACCGTGGTGTTCAGGCTGTCGTACGGAGAGGGCGGTCCCCCCGCGGTGGCGGCGAGAAAGGCGACCTGCAGGACGGCGATGTCGACCAGCGCGGCAACCGGCCAGCGGATGCCGTGCCAGTGCCGGGAGTACGCCAGCCAGGCCGTCGCCAAGCCGACTAGCAGCAGCACGGCTGTGAAGATCTCCGCCGCGTGCGTGCTGACGAGCAATGCCAACCCGGTCAGGGTGGCGCCAATGGACACGATCCACCCGAGCAGGTGGAGGCTCCTGTACCAGGCAACGCCGAGAGCCACGGCTGTAAGAGCCAGGAGGAGAACGCCGGCAGTGCCCGGCGACAGCACGCCCAGGCGAGTAGTAGCCTCATACAGCAGCGGATACCCGATGATTGAGGTCGACACTCCGTGAAAGGCTGCGCTGAGTCGCCGGTCGCCGGCACCGTCGCGGTTCGCGAGGAAGACCCAGATACCGGCATAGAGGAGTCCCATTGTGACGCCCGCGGGCCGGGGAACGGTTCCCGCCTCCGTGATGGCCCGCAGGAGGAATGCTCCTGCGAGCACGAGGAACGTCCGACCCAGCAGGGCCGGGAGACCGCGGAGATGAAGCGCCACTGCCTCCTGTGGGAGGTGCCCGGGTTCTTCGGGACGATCCTGGGGCATCTCGGCGAGGCCGCTTTGTCGAGAACTCTCCAGGATAAAGAGGCGCCTTTCGAGGCCGTCGACGGTGCTTATGAGCTCGGCAACCCGAGCTTCAAGATCGGCCAGTCGTTGCTGCACATCCCTACCTTTCCACGTCGTCTCAATTGAGCGCCAATCGGGATTATAGCAATGCCGACGAGTAACGACGCGTTTCCCTGACCCGCAGGACCCTACAGTATTTGCGATACTTTGACATTGTTTGGAGAAAAACGGGTTCCGATCGAGCTCGGCAGCCCGTATATTGGTTTTCATGGAACCGGCACGAAGAGCTGTTCTGCTGACGGGCGCATCGAGACAGTGGATGCAAAAGGCAGCGCCGCGCCTCGAAAGGTACGGTCTCCGGGTCCATGAAGCGGACTGGGAGGACGCTGTCCTCGATCTCGTCGAGCGCGTACCGTTCGGAGTTGTGGTGGCCGGCTACCCGCTAACAGGAGCCGGTTTCGGACTTCTCCTGAGCGCTGTCCGGGCCCGGTCCTCCTCCTGCCGGCGGGCTGGATTCGTGGCCGTCACGCCGCCGGACCGATTCGATGAGGCAAGCCGGCTGGTGGGTCGCGGCGTGAACAAGGTCCTGTCGGAGGCGGCACCCCTGCACGAGCTCGGGCTCCTTGTCACATCACTTCTCGATGCGCCACCGAGGCTTCCGGTGAGGGTTCAGGTGCGGATCACCGTGCAGCAGGAAGACGGACAGGTGGAGGTACTCTGTCAGACAGAGAACATCTCCACATCGGGCATGCTGCTGCGGCGAAGGAGTATCTCGACTCCAGGTACGCGAATCGACTTCCAGATCCAGCTGCCCGGACGGGAAGAGATGATCCAGGGCAGCGCCGAGGTGGCGCGAGTGGCGGATCCGGATCGAGAGGGATTGGAAGGCTTTGCAGCGCGCTTCCTGGACTTCGACGGTTCCAGCCGCGAGGAGTGGGAGAGCTTCCTGGAGGCCCGGGCTCTTCCGTAGCCCGGATCCTGCCTATCCCTTTGAGTCAGGAAGAACGCAAAGATAAGAAAAGGGACCTCTTCTTGGCAAACTTGGCGTACTTGGCGCCTTCGCGGCTCATAATCAAGCCTCAACAGCCCCCGAGACCGTGCCTGACAGGAGCGAGCCTGAGCGAGAGAGATAGCCAAGGCCCGGATTATCTACTCGGGCTCTGACTCCACTCCGGAGCCCGAGGTTCCTCACAGCGTTGTCAGCACCTCGGCGATGCGGCCGACGGCCCACTCGATCTCGTCTTCGGTGATGACGAGCGGCGGCGCGATGCGGATCACGTTCTCGTGGGTTTCCTTGCAGAGCAGCCCGGCGTGCTGCAATGCCTCACAGAAACGGCGTGCGCCGCCGGCACTCTCCTTCAGCTCGATCCCGATCCACAGCCCCCTGCCGCGCACCTCGGCGACGTGCTCAGAGGGAATGGCTCTCAGCCGCCGCATGAAATGCTCACCGAGGTGGGCGGAGCGCTCGAGCATTCCTTCGTCGATGAGTACGTGCAAGGCCGCTCGCGCTACTGCGGCTCCGAGCGGGTTGCCACCATAGGTGGAGCCGTGGTCGCCGGGGGAGAAGACCTGCATCACGTCATCGTCGGCGAGGATTGCGGAGACGGGGTACATTCCTCCGGAAAGCGCCTTGCCGATGATGACGATGTCGGGTCTGATTCCCTCGTGCTCGTAGGCAAAGAGCCTGCCCGTGCGACCCAGCCCTGACTGGATCTCGTCGACGATCAGGAGAGCATTGTGCTCCGAGGTGAGCTCTCGCAGGCGCCGCAGGTAGCCGTCCGGAGGAATGATGATGCCGCCCTCGCCCTGGATCGGCTCGATGAGGACCGCGACCACATTCGGGTTCATGGCAGTGGCTACAGCCTCTGCGTCACCGTAAGGAAGGTTTCGGAACCCGGGCGTGAACGGTCCGAAGCCGGAACGGTACTGTTCATCCGTGGAGAAACCCACAATGGTCGTCGTCCTGCCGTGGAAGTTGCCCTCGAAGGTCAGGATCTCGGCCTGTCCCTCGGCGATGCCGCGCCGCGTGTATCCCCACTTGCGGGCGGCCTTGATGGCGGTCTCCACGGCCTCGGCTCCCGTATTCATGGGCAGCACGCGACTGAACCCGGCCAGCTCGGCGAGCTCCTGGCAGAACCTCCCGAGCTGGTCGTTGCGAAAAGCGCGTGAGGTCAATGCGACCCTGCACGCCTGCTCGACCATGGTCTTGACCAGACGAGGATGACAGTGTCCCTGGTTGACCGCCGAGTATGCGGCAAGGCAGTCCATGTACCGCTTGCCGTCGACGTCCCACACCCACACGCCTTCTCCTCTGGCGATCACGACATCGAGCGGGTGGTAGTTGTGTGCGCCGAAGCGATCCTCGAGATCAATCAGGATGGAAGCGTTGCTCATCAATGTCCTCCGGATTGTCTTGTGCGGGCGCCGAGCCCTGTGACGCCGCCCGCACACTACACGCTCCCGTCCCGGTGTTCAACCTCAGGGTCGACGTCACTCGATCTCTATCGAGCCTTGAGCCAGAGCCAGACGTAGCTTGGAAAGGCCACCAGCAACCTGAAACGGTTCCCGGACAGATGGCTTGAGGCCGCGTCGGGCCTCCTATCTCGAGCTCGGCTGCTTCTCCTGTTGTGCCTGCCAGTGTAGGTACGCCTCGATGAAGCCGTCGATATCGCCGTCCAAGACGCGGTCGGTGTCGCCGATTTCGTGCCCGGTGCGGAGGTCCTTGACCATCCGGTACGGCTGCAGGACATAGGAACGAATCTGGTTGCCCCAGGAGATGTCCTTCTTGGGTCCCTTCAGCTTCTCGAGCTGCTCCTCTCGCTTCTGGAGCTCGAACTCGTAAAGACGCGCCTTGAGCACCTTCATGGCGGACGCGAGGTTCTTGATCTGTGACCGCTCGTTCTGGCATGTGACGATGATGCCGGTCGGGATGTGCACGAGCCTCACCGCCGAGTAGGTGGTGTTGACCCCCTGCCCACCCGGTCCCGACGAGCAGTACCGGTCGATGCGAAGGTCCTTCTCCGGAATTTCCAGATCGACCTCCTCGTCGACCTCCGGATAGATGTGGGCGGACGCGAAGGAAGTATGCCGGCGCGCCTGGGCGTCAAACGGTGAGATGCGAACCAGGCGGTGGACCCCGTTCTCTGACTTCAGGTAGCCGTAGGCGTAGGGTCCCTTGACGAGCAGGGTCACGCTCTTGATACCGGCCTCTTCACCGGGCTGCTCGTCGAGCAGCTCCGCGTCGTACCCCCTCCGCTCGCACCAGCGAAGGTAGAGCCGCTCGAGCATCTGGGCCCAGTCTTGAGACTCTGTGCCGCCTGCGCCCGGGTGGATTTCGACGAAGGCATTGGCCCCGTCGTGTTCCCCGGTCATCTTGGTGGTGAGCTCGATGCGGTCCAGCAGGGGGCCGACTCGGCGCAGTGCCTGGTCGAGCTCGGCCTCGGCGCCGGCCTCCTTCTCGCGCGCCATCTCGAGCAGGATCTCGAGCTCCTCGCCGACCTCGCGAAGACGGGCTGCGGTCTCGGCGGCACGCTGGAGCTCACTCCGATGCCGCATGACCTCGCGCGCCCGTTCCTGGTCCGCCCAGATATCCGGGTCCTGGGCTTGGGTGTCGACCTCCTCGAGCTCGCGGCGCAGCTTCGCCTCGTCAAAGGTACCCCCGCAGGTGGTCGACCCTTTCAATCTCCGCCTCACTGCGCTGGACGAGCTCGTCGAGCATGGCTTCCTCCATAGCAAACCGCCCGCCGAAGCGGGCGCAACACATCTTAGCAGAATCAGGTAGCTTAGGCGAGACCCACGCGAGGATTGCAGCCCGGGGCTCTGACGAGTGAACGCAGTCGTATCGGCGGCTGAAGAACCTGCGCTACGGAACGAGCTTCCTGGCATCGTCGCGGAACGCGGCCTGCTCTGTGGGGCTCGCCAGGTGGGTGCCCAGCTCGGCGACGAGCTCTTCCCAGCTCGACGCTGTTTTGGATGCCCGCTTCACCAGGATCTTCGCCAGCGGTCCTATCGCCGAGGCAAGCCTCCTCTCGAGTGCCTGGAGAGCATCCTGGCTCCAGGTTTCGCCTACCGGCGAATCGCTGTCGTGAGCCTGCGGGCTGGGCTCCTGACTGCTCGTCGCGGCCGGCGGAGGGGTGAGCACGGTGGCCTCCACCTTGGGTGAGAGGCCCTCCAGGACCTCGCTCAGGAAGACGTTCCGTTGCGCTTCCGACGGTATCTGCCGGGAAAGCCTGGCGCACAAGTCGTGAAGGTCGGAAGAGCTCTGAGCGGCCTTCTTCACCAGAACCTTGGCCAGCGGTCCGATGGCGGCGGCCAACGGTGTCTCGACGCGAGCCAACACGTCGGCGTCCCAAGTCATGGACGGGATGGGACCAGCCGCGGGCGGCTGCGACGTTATAGCCTGCAGGGCCGTCTGGGCGGGCCTCGGAGCCGCGGTTGGCACGCCGTGCCCGGATTGCAGAAGAGCGAGGTCCGCATCCACCTCCCGGGTGTTCGAGTAGCGCATGTCGCGCTCTCGAGCCATCATCTTCAGAATCACTGCGCAGATGCCGTCGCTCAACCCGGGTACGACCGTACGCGGATCCGGAAGCTCGTCGTGGAGGTGCTTGGCGATGATCACCATCGGCGATGAGCCCTCGTACGGTGGGCGACCGGTGATGAGGTGGAAGAGGGTAGCACCCAGGGAGTAGATGTCGGTGCGGCCGTCGATGTCCTTTACTCCGGCGATCTGCTCCGGTGAGATGTAGTTTGGCGTCCCCGCGACGACCCCGGTCTGGGTCAGGTTCTGGTCGTCGGCCACGCTCTTGGCGAGCCCGAGATCGACGAGCTTCACGACGCCGTCCTGCCTGAGTATGAAGTTGTCCGGCTTCACGTCCCGGTGAACGACTCCGGCCGCGTGTGCAACGCCGAGAGCGGTGCACGCCTGACGGGTCACGGCGATCGCGTCCGTCTCCGTCACCTTGCCGGAGGTCCTCAAGAACCAGCCGAACGACCGCCCCGGCACGAACTCCATGGCCAGGTAGTAGGCCGACTCTACACGGCCGAAGTCATAGATCTGGACGATGTTGCGGTGATTCAGACGAGCCGCGGCTCGGGCCTCTTTGAGGAAGCGCTGGAGGTACGCCTCGTCGGCGGAGTAGCGCTCCGCCAAGAGCTTGAGGGCCACATCTCGGTCGAGAGTGAGGTGACGTGCGCGGTACACCCGTCCCATGCCACCACGACCCAGCTCCTCGCGGATCTCGTAGTCGCCGAATCGCGACCCGGCACGCAGCTCCTCTTTCAACGTCGTTTACCTCACGCAAGAAGAACAGATAACGGCCTCAGGTCTCATCGAGCATCGCCAATGCCTTCTTGAGGCTGATCCGCATTCGGCCGAACGCACCTGCGAGCCGGGCCACCTCATCGTGCCCCTTGAGATCGAGATCGGGCGCCTCCATGTCTCCGTGGCTTACCTGATCGGCAATGGTCGCAAGCCGCGTCAGAGGGCGGGTAACCGAGTACCTCAGCAGCAGGTTAAGCACCAGGAGTGTGACCACGAATACCCCAGCCAATGAGGCTAGCAAGGTTCGGAAGGCCTGGTTCGCCATCGAGACCGGAATCGACGTCGGCACGGAGACGATCTGCGCCCCCACGATCTCGTTGAGTTTCCAGCCGAAGCCGTTGCTGGGGCCGTAGAAGCGGACCAGAGATGGCGGTGCCTCCTCAGGCGTGCGGTGACAGGAGAGGCACCTGGGGTCTGTGATCCGGATCGGGTGACTGAGAAACAGAGATGGGCCTTCGACCGTCTGGCGCTCTCCGATGATCTCGGTCAGACCGGCGTTCTTCTGAAACTGGGTGATGACGTCGGCCTCCCAGTCGACCGCTCGGTCGCGCGGGTTCGACGGGTTCAGCGTGGCTTCCTTGTAGGTGTACTCAGGGTTGCTCTGGCGCAGGTAGTTGAAGACCTCGGTCGCCGAGTAGGCCGGGACGGTCTGGGGCAGGAACTGCTCTTTCAGCCTCGAGTTGAGGAGCGGCTTGATCTGCTTGATCGTGTACCCGCGCATCGCCATCGCGGTCTCCATCATGATGCGGGCGTTCTGGATGACCTGCGTGCGTGCGCTCCGCTGAAGCAGAGTACGAGACACCCAACCGGCAGGGATCAACGCCAGAGAGAACACGAGCACTAGCGCCACGTTGAACTTGCTGAGCAGACTCACGAAGCCCCTCCCGGGCTGGTCCGACATTCAACCTGCTGCTCCAGCCCACGAGCCAATTGAGGCGAATTCTCAATTATCATCGTAACACAAGAACAGCGGAAGCGGGCCCGCTCTTCCCCGGGGCCGGGGCCGAATCCGGAACACGATCTGAACAACCAGAGCTGTGCAGCGGTCACCTTCGCCTTGACCGCGCGACGACGGCCGCCAGGCCGAGGATGCACACCGCGGACCACCAGTCACCGAGCCTGGCGCGCGGGGTCAAGCCGCACATTGGGCGGATTTGGTGGACCAGCACGCCGGCGGCCCCGACGGGCAGGTGATCGACAATCCGCCCCTGCGGGTCTATGAAGCCGGAGATCCCGGTGAGGGCCGCTCGGACCACCCATCGGCGGGTCTCGACGGCGCGCAGCACGGCCTGGGCGAAGTGCTGCGTCGGGGCCCACGAGTAGCCGTACCAGCCGTCGTTGGTCAGGGTCCCCAGAACCTCCGCGCCGTGCCGTACCTCCGCGGTCACCAGGCCGGGGAAGACGATCTCGTAGCAGATCGCCATCCCCATTCTGAATGGTCCTACTTCGAGTGGGCGTGGGTCGTGGCCCGGTGTAAAGTGACCGACCTCTCGTATCAGGGCGCGGGCGAACGCGAGCCGGCCGACGAATGGCACGTACTCGCCGAAAGGTACGAGTCGGATCTTGTCATACCGTCGCTTCTCGATACCGGACGGCGTCACCACGTAGGCAGCGTTGGTGTAGCCGCCGTCGGAAGTGAACCCGATCGAGTTGAGGACGATAGTGACGTTGAGCTTCCTGGCAAGCTCCCGCACCAACTCACGGTAGGAGGCGTCGCGCTCGAGCGTGTAGGGAACTGCGCTCTCGGGCCAGAGCACGACTCGTGCACCGGCTGAGGAGGCTTCGCCGGTCAGCCGCCATACGCGGCCGGCGATCTTGGCGCTGTCGGATGGGTCCCACTTCTCCTCGAGGGTCGTACCTGGCTGTAGAGCCGCAACCGGTACGGCGCCTGCCGACGGCCGCGCCGAAGGGGCGGCGAACGTAAAAACGGCGACACAGACCACGGCGGAGGAGCCGAGCACGAGCCCCGAACGACGGGTGTGCTGGTGGAGGGTGGCCCACCCGGCTGCCCCGGCGGCAGTCAGTGCCCAGCCGAGCCCCGTTGCTCCCCACACCGGCAGCGAACCGAGCAGGCGCGGATGAAAGGCCAGCGCGGCCGCGGTCGGGTTCCACGGGAACCTGTAGACCAATGTCTGACGGGAAGCTTCGAGAGCTGCCCATGCGAAGGCGAACGCCCACGGGCGCAACCACGGACGGGCGAGATGGGTCAGCACGGAGCACACGGCCCAGGTTGCGCCGAGGAAAGCGGCCATTGCCACCAGGCAGAGCACCGCTGCCGCCGCCGGCAGACCACCGTAATGATGCATCACGGGGACCACCCAGTGGGTGGCGATCATCCAGTGGACCGTGCCGGCCAGAAGCCCGAGCCCGGCGGCTTTCTTCCAGCTGGAATTACGGTGCAGGGCCTCGAGGAGGAGGCCCGGGAAGAGGAGGACCAGGGGCCACACTCCGGGGCCGGGGAGAGCAACGGCGAGAACGGCTCCGGAGGCGGCCGCGGCGAACCACGGTAGTGCTCGCACGAGGCCGTGGCTTGTTGCCCGACCTGCCCCTTGGCCTTCGTCCATCATCCGCCGGGAGTATATCCCGCGACGGCGCTGGATGGGGCCGAGAGAAGGGGGATGGCGAGGGCCATCCCCCTCTGTAGGGGACAACCGATCAGGCCGGTCTCAGCGGTTGCGCGGGATCAGCCCGAAGAGCCGGAATGCCGGCAGCAGCGGCCGGACCTGATCGGCATGCCTGACGAGCCCGAGCTTTCCGGTCTGCTCCTCGTTCAGCATGCCCTCGAAGCCGTCGATGTAGGTCTGGTTCGCTGCGCGGATCTGCTGCCCGAGGTCGTGCGCCTGGATTGTGAGGTTGCCAACCTCCGTCGGATCCGGATCCGGGCCGCTGAGGAGCTCGGCCAGCTGTTGCTTGACCGCATCGAGCTGGTCGCGGAGTGGCGTCACGACAGTCTCGCGGTCTGCGATGAGGGCATCCCACTGGCTCACCTGGTCCGGCGTCATCTGCAGGAAGTTGACAATGGCCTCGTGCGAACGACCGACCACGCACGGGTCGTCCGCGAAGACCGGTACCGCCAGGGCAAGCACCAACAGGCTGAGGACGAAACGCTTCATTCTGAGAACCTCCCTCGGATGTCGTGCCCGCCACGACGCGCCGATGCCTGCAGAGTTGGACGTTGCCGCCGCCGCGTGGTTGACATCAAGCTCCGGGGAGGTGACTCGAGCATGCCTTTGGCGCACTGATCATGGCGTGCCGATCTGCAGCTCAGTGGGCGATCCCAAGCTCCTCGAGGACCGCGGCGGTATGTTCGCCGAGCGCCGGAACGGGACGGACTGGGGTTCGACCGAATGCAATCCACGGTGCCAGGCTGCTCAGGACCTCACCATCGGGAGTCGTGATCCTCTCCTCGATCCCAGGCCGTGAGCACGGCCCCTCAATACGAGCCGAGGCCAGGTCATGGACAGCGGAGATCGGGAGACTGCGGGCGGCCGCTTCTTCCAGCCAGTGCGCGCGCGGTCGGCTGGCGAGGACCTCCCCGATCTCCCGCGCTGCCCGACGTCCCTCGTCGCCGGGGTCGAACCCGGCGCCGGCAAGATGGGGGAGGCCGAGCATGTCAAGGAAGCTGCCCCAGAACTTCGGTTCGATCACGGCCACCGCGAGCTCGAGCCTGTCGCCGCACGGGTAGCGCCGGTAGCAGGGAGCATCGCCTGCCAACAGGACGTCCAGCACGCCCGCACCGCCGGCGGCGGCATCCGCCCAGGCCCAGGCCAGAAAGGGTAGGGGGGCCGCTGCCAGTGGCTGCTCGATGACCGCGCCGCGACCGCTCTGTTGTCGAGCCAGGAGGGCGGCAAGGATGCCGGAGGTCGCAAGCAGGGCTGCGGTGACGTCAGCCAGCTGGACTGCCGGCACGCCGGTGCCCGGGAGCAGGGAAAGGAGGCCGCTGGTTGCCACGAAGTTGAGATCATGGCCGACGCGCTCGGCCCATTCGCCGCCGTGGCCGTATGACGACAGCGAGCAGTAGACGAGCCGGGGATTGAGTGCTAGCAGGCTCTCAGCGTCCAGCCCCCAGCGCTTGGTCGTACCGGTACGGAAGCTCTCCACCACGACGTCGGCCGACTTCGCCAGGCGCAGTACGGCAGCGGCGCCTGCCTCAGATCTGAGGTCGAGGCAGACGGACTCGGAGCCGCGAAGAAGGGTCGCGAAGCCAGCACCGACGCCGCCCACGATTGGTGGTGCGGCTCGCATCGGGTCACCGCCGGTCGGGTCCTCGACCTTGATCAGGCGGGCGCCGAGGTCGATCAGCTGACGGGCGAGGACCGCGCCCGGGAGCATTCTGGAAAGATCGACTACGAGCAAGCCCGCGAGGGGCCCCGCGCTATCAGTAGCGGTTGTGGCAGTCATGGTCTTGGGACCTCCGTTCTGCTCTCCAGGACGAGCACGACAACAGTTGTGAGTGGCTCGCCTCTCCTCGGTGCGGCTCCAATACCGACGGCATCAACGTCGCCTCGGTAGATGACTTCGGGGAGGGCGATGTCGGCGGGGTCGGGGACCTCGTAGGTGAGCACTGTCAGCCGCCGGTATGAGACCCCGGCCTCACGGAGGAGGCGGCCTGCTTCTGGCGTCAGCGAGTTCGAGGACAGATCTGCCTGGCGGAGACGTACCGCGAGCTGCTGCGTGACCTCGTCGACGGCCCTGGTCGGGCGAATTTCTGCCAGGCCGCGGACAGCGCGACGGCCTTCAATTCTGGCTCGGACTGCGTTAGCGAATGACAGTGCCGAACGGCTCAGGACCGGCTCAGCGAAGATCTGAGTCACCACCCATGGTCGCCGGCTTGCAGCCGGCTCGCGCACGATCCCGATGCCGACCACTGTGGGTTGGGGAGCGAGGATGTTGGCGCGGTGGCCCGGGCTGCGCATCAGCGCCTCCTGCGACTCGTAGATCGAGTCGCTGGTCGAGATGTTCTCTCCGGACCACTTGATCGCGTAGTGGTCGGCGGCGAGGCGTTCGGCCAGACCGCCTCGGCTGGGTGAGAGGTGGCCAAAGAAGCCGTTCAAGGCCATGTCCTCGCTGTGGCGCCGGGCAACGGCTGCGAGGCGCTCGTCTGCCTGGACCGCAGGCAGGCCGAACCGCCGCCGGTCGGCGTTGACGAGCTCCAGCATCAGGGCTTCGGCCTCGGCCGGCGTCCTGACATCGGTCTCTTCAGGCGGTATCTTGCCCTCCCACGCACTGGCAGGGGAACTGCCGACCGTGACTGGGAACAGCGCGCAAACCTCGGGCCCGCTCGGTCCGTCGGCTGTGATCTCGACCCAGACGGTTCCCGTTCGGTGACCCAGAGGGATGCTGGCCAACCCCCAGCGGCCGGCGGCGCCGGCGCTCAGATGCTCGATGCCTCCGTCGGCAGCGAGGAGAATCACTTCGGGATCCGTGAGGCCACCAAGAAGCTGGAACTGCAAGGGAAGGTTGGAGCCCGGGCCGCCGCTGGTCGGGAAGCTCGAGAGTCTGACCGTCCGCTTGACGGCCAGGATTCCCCACCGCCATCGGAATGGAGGGTTCTGGGCGGGAACCCTGGCTACGCCGATGTGGGTCGCACCCTCGAGCCCGGGCTGGGCGAGGAGCTCACGAACACCTTCGATGACTTCCTCGGTGCTGTCCTCGGTCGTGTAGAGGACCGTCGCGGTGGCAGATGGATCCGGGCAGCCCGCCCAATGGACCATGAACTCGATCGCGGCGAGTGGTGGCTGCGTCGTGGCGTCATGCGGCACCTGTCGGGCGTAGGCCGCCGCCGCCCGCATCAGGCAGGGTGAGAGGCGGAGCCGGGGGAAGGCGGCAGCCAGCTTCTGTGAGACCTCGGTTCGCGGGCTCTGCCCGTCGGTCGTATAGTACTGGGCCGCCGGGGCTGTCATGACGTAACGCACATGCCGGCCCAGGGCGCCGTCCACGCTTGCCGCCGGAGCCGCGCCGAGGCTCGTGAGTGCTGTGCCGCAGGCGAGGAGGAGAGCTGTTGTCGCCACCGCTGTGCCGGCCCGGCGGACAACCGTGGCGGGGGGATCACAGGTGCCGCCGTCCAGGTGCTCGACCTCCACGTTCAGATCCTAACCGGATCATTGACTCGCGGTCTACTGCGAACGGCCTCTCTGTCCACTCTCAACAACATGGCCGAGGTGCTGGGTCGCTATCCCGACACGCGGGTCATCGTCTCGGGCTACACGGACTCCCAGGGTAGCGAGGAGCACAACCTGCAGCTGTCGGAACGGCGCGCTTCCTCGGTCCGTAGCTCTCTCATCTCGCGCGGGGTACGGCAGGAGCGAATCACGGCGGTGGGCCTTGGGGAGAGCGATCCAGTCGACACCAACCAGACCGCCCAAGGGCAACAGAACAACCGGCGGGTGGAGCTTCGCGTCCTCTTTGATAGGGCATAGGCGGCCTGTTGGCGGGCGAGTTCCGGGACGCGGTTGTGGGCCTCTGCACCACCTTCTCCTGTTGACGCGCTGATTGACCTGGATCAAGGACTGCGGCGGCCTCCGGGCCGATCCTGGTTCCAGGAGGTGCGCATGAGGCTGCCCAAGATCCTGGCTGCTCGTCGCGGTGCACAGCTGGTGATGGCGGCGGTCGTGATGCTCATTGGGGTTCAGTTCGGGATGTGGGTGCGCCCGCAGCTGGTCGGGTTGTGGCCGAGCGTGTCTCGCCCCGCAGGCGCCGAAGGTTTCCTGCCGATCGACGCCATGCTCGCCTTCCGTCACTGGTTGGGCACGGGCGCCATCGATGCGATTCACCCGGCGGCACTCGCCATCTTCGTCGGCATCTGCTTGATGTCTACGATCGTCGCGAGATCCTTCTGTTCGAACCTGTGCCCAGTCGGGTTGGTCTCGGAGCTGCTCGGACGCCTCGGCCTGCGTTCGGTCGGCCGTACGGTGACGCCGCCGAATTGGATCGACATTCCGCTGCGTGGGCTCAGGTTCGTCCTGCTCGGTTTCTTTGTTTGGGTGATCTGGTTCGCCATGGACCAGCGAGGGGTCGAGGCCTTCCTCACCAGCCCCTATGCCAAGGTCGTCGATGCCAAGATGTGGTTGTTCTTTGCCAGACCGTCACGGTTGACCGTCGCCGTGCTCGGCATACTGGTCGTCGGCTCGGTGTTCGTGCGCGATCTCTGGTGCCGCTACCTGTGTCCGTACGGAGCCCTTCTCGGGATCCTCGGTCGCCTCGCCCCGCTCAAGGTGACTCGGAGAGAGGACCTCTGCACCGGCTGTCAGGCATGTACCAGGGCCTGCCCGGCGCGCCTGCCGGTCCATAGCATGGGGCGGGTTGCGTCGATCGAGTGCACCTCGTGCCAGGACTGTGTCGTTGCATGCCCGGTCGAATCGTGTCTTGCAGTGCGGCCGCCGCTGGTCGTGTCGCGACGCCGCTGGCTCAGGCCTGCGGTGGCGGTGGCTCTGGCGGTCTCCCTCTACATCGTCGTCATCGGCGGCTTCCGTCTCACCGGTCACTGGCACACGACAGTCACACAGGCCGAGTATCACCATCGCCTGCGCCAGATCGACTCACCCCTCTACACCCATGTGAGGGGCGTCGCGATGGTCGAGCCATCGCAGGTGACCGGCGGCACTGCGGAGTCGCTTCAAGCCAGGCGCTAGCAGGGCCGTTGACACACGGCGACGGGTTACAGCGAACCGGCTGCGACACGAGCAGGTCGGCGCCGGGAGCTGCCGGCGCAACGGCGGCTCTCGCACCGCTGACAGCGTCAAACATGCGCCGTATACTGCCGGAATGAGTCGAGCTCCCGAGACCTTGCTCGAGGTTCCGCTCGTCAGACACCTGCCGGAGGATCTCAGTCAGCGGCTGATCGCGATCGGGACGGAGCGCCGCTTCGAGCGCGGAGAGATCCTGTTCATGGAAGGGGCGACCGCAGAGGCGATGTACGCCGTCGTGTCGGGGAAGATCAAGCTCGTGCGCTACTCCCCGAAGGGCAAGGAGCTGCTTCTGCATCTCGTCAAGCCGGGCCAGAGCTTTGCCGAGGCGGCGCTGTTCGGAGAGCGGACCTACCCCGCCACGGCGGTCGCTCTCGAACGCACGGCGGTCTGGGTGTGGGAGCGGGACCGCCTGCTGCGGCTCATTGCCGAGGTGCCCGGCCTGGCCCTGGCCATGATTGCCTCTATCTCGGTGTGGACACGCCGGCTTGCCGGCAAGCTCGAGCTGCTGACCCAGCGGCGAGTCGAAGAGAGATTCGCGATCTACCTTCTCGGGCGCGCGGGGGGGCGGGACCTCGCTCAAGGCGAGGAAATCGAGCTGCGTGAGCCGCGCCACCTCATTGCTGCGCAGTGTGGGACCGCGCCCGAGGTGCTGTCACGGACCCTACGCCGTCTTGAGGAGGAGGGGATCCTCCATGCCGAGGCAGAGGTGATCCGGATTCTCGAGCCGCAGCGGCTGCGCGACCTGGCGGAGGCCATCGAGTAAGCGAGCCGGGTCAGAAAGTCGGTGGGAGAGAGAGTCCAACTCCTTGCAATTGACACCCGTTCTCGAGCGCGGCATGATGAGGAGGATGCGAGGCCGTCGGTTGAGCTCGTTGGCGATAGCGGCCACCCTGTTGGTGGCCTGGCACGGGCTCCTCATCCGCCTGCCGCACACCCACCTTGACGACCAGGTTCCGCGCTACGAGGGAACCTGTTCGGCCGCCCGTCCCGGAAGCCATGCCTTTCACCTTCACCGCACGCCGGTACAGCTGGCGCCGCACCAGTGCCTGGCCTGCCTGGTCAGCTCCACCTCGGCTGCGCCGACCGGCGAGAGCGCGGTTCCGACGCCGCAGACGGCGACCGGGCACGCATCGTCCCTCCTCGAGAGCCCGCCGGCCATCGAGCGGGCCCACCTTCCCGACCTACGCGCTCCTCCCATCCTCTCCTGAGGTCCGCGGGTGAGACGCCCGCGCTATCGTGAACGGACAGCTCAGGGATGACAGGAGGAATCATGCGACTCAAGAACGCCCGAGCTTTGCTCGGTGTGGTCCTGGTTCTCTCGACGGGACTGGTGGCATCGGCGCAAGAAACGCCGCCCGCAACCACTAAGGAGTCCCCCACCGTCGAGCAGCTGCAGCAGCGTTTGGAGAAGCTCACGCAGCAACTGCATGAGGTCCAGCAGCAGCTGCAGGAGCTCACGGCAAAGCAGAAGACGCAGCAGCAGCAGTCTGAGGCAGAGAGCCTGCGCCAAGAAGCGGCGGCCGAGGCGGCGCGCGCAGCCTCCCCGGGAAAGGTTGACACGACCACTGCGTTCATCTCCGGAACCCGGATGCAGCCGCAGCTGAATCCGGAGATCTCGGTCACCGGCAACATGTTCGCCATCGGTGGTACCAGCGAGAAGGAGCGGGCTTCGATCGGCGAGTGGGAGCTCGATGTGCAGTCCTACCTCGATCCGTACACCCGCATGCATGTCGTCTTTTCCAAGCCGGAGGATGGTGGCATCGATCTCGAGGAGGGGTACGTGACCTGGCTCAACCTGCCGGGTAGCACCAGCCTGTCCGTCGGCAAGAAGCGCCAGCAGTTCGGTGTCCTCAACCGCTGGCACCCGCACGCCTACGATCAGGTCGACGGCCCGTGGGTGCTTCAGGAGAGCTTCGGTGAGGAGGGACTGAAAGGGACGGGTCTGTCGCTGGACTGGCTGATGCCGCGGCTCTGGGCGCATGCCAACGAGCTCACCGTCGAGGTCATGAACGGCAACAACGATGTTGCCTTCGCCGGCGAGGACTGGCAGCACCCGTCAGTTCTCGCTCGACTCAAGAGCTACTGGGACCTCACACCGGACAGCTACCTGGAGATCGGCCTGAACGGCCTGCATGGTAACGCGGATGCCGCGGGTCGACTGAACCATGACTTCTACGCCCTCGACCTGACCTACAACTGGTACCCGGCGAACCGCGAGATTTACCACGAGTTCACGCTGCGGGGAATGCTCCTGCGTTCTCGGCTCGACCTGGATAGCATCGCGCGGCGGGACGCGTGGGGCGGATACCTCTACGGGCAGTACAAATTCTCGCCCCACTGGATCGCCGGCCTACGCTACGACCGGGTCGACGACCAGCGCGAGGCCGGGCACCGCTACTGGGGCTTGTCGCCATACCTGACCTTCTGGGAGTCGGAGTTCGTGCGCCTGCGCGGGCAGGCAAGCTATCGCAGAGACAATCTCTACGGAGCCGATCGGCGCTTCGTCCTCCAACTCACGATCGCGGCAGGTCCGCACAAGCACGACCACTACTGACGGGAGGGATCATGAATAACGCGAGATCGATTCTGCCCATGCTGCTGGTTCTCGGCTTTCTCATGCCCTCCGCGGCCGACGCCAAGGTCAACGTCGTGACAACGTTGCAGGACTACGCGGCGATTGCGCGCGAGGTCGGCGGAGACCGGATCGAGGCGAGAGCCATCGTCGCCGGCAACGCCGATCCTCACTTCATCAAGCCGAAGCCGTCGTACGCCCTCATGCTTCGCAGCGCCGACCTGTTCGTCAGTACCGGCCTCGACCTCGAGCTGTGGGCGCCGGTGCTGGTGAACAAGTCCGGCAACCGCAACATCGTCGACGGCGGTCCGGGCTACGTAGCGGCGGCGCACGGGATCGAGTTGCTGCAGAAGCCGGCGTCGCTGGACCGGTCCGGCGGCGATATCCACATCTACGGCAACCCGCACATCCAGACCTCGCCACTCAATGCGGCCATCATCGCCAGGAACATTGCCACGGGCCTGTGCAAGGTGGACCCGGACGGCTGCCGCGCCTACCAGACAAACCTGGCCGCCTTCAACGACCGGCTTGCCCGCCGGCTCTACGGCGATGACCTGGTGGGGCTACTCGGCGCGGATGCCCTGGACGGGCTGGCGCGCAAGGACCGTCTGATCCCGTTCCTGCATGATCACGGCCTGGCCGACAAGCTCGGCGGCTGGATGAAACAGGGTCTAGCGTTCCGCGGCCGGAAGATCGTCAGCTACCACAAGAACTGGGTGTACTTCACGACGCTGTTCGGCCTTGACGTGGTCGACTACGTAGAGGCCAAGCCGGGGATTCCACCTACCGCGCGCCACGTGGCTGACCTCATCCGGGAGATCAAGTCGCAGAAGATTCGTGTGCTGCTGGCGGCCAACTACTTCGAGCGGCGTAAGCCGCAGCTGATTGCCGATCGCACCGGCATCGTGCCCGTCATCGTGCCGACCTCGGTGAACGGGGAGGCCGGTGTCGACACCTACTTCAAGCTCATCGACACCTGGGTGTCTCGCCTGCGAAGCGCCTTCGCACAGGTGGATGCAGGGGAAGGGAAACCGGCATCCGCCGGAGCCGGGAAGAGCTGAGCGAATGCAGCGGCCGCCGCGGGTCTTCCCGCGGCGGCCTTCACGATGTTGAGAGGGAACGAGGAGCCGTCCGATGATCGAGATGCTGAGCTTCATGGCTGCGCCGTTTGCCGCCTGCCTGGTGCTGGTGGGGATCCACGCCTACTTCGGAATCCACGTCATCGAGCGACGCGTGCTGTTCGTTGACCTCGCGGTCGCCCAGTTTGCGGCCCTCGGAGCGGTGGTGGGCTTTGCCGGCGGTCACCATCCCGGCAGCCTCGGCTCGACGCTGTACAGCATGGCCTTCGCGACCATTGCGGCGGCGCTCTTCGCCGTCACGCGGATGCGCCACGAGAAGCTGCCTCAGGAGGCGATCATCGGCATCACCTTTGTAGTCGCGTCGGCGGCAGCGATCCTCGTGGCCGACAAGGCGCCCGAAGGCGCCGAGCACATCAAGGAAACGCTTGCCGGCAGCCTCCTGTGGGTCACCTGGCCGACGGTCGTCAAGGACCTCGTCATCTACTCAGCGGTGGGGCTGTTTCACTGGTGCCTTCGCAAGCGTTTCCTGCTCATTACCACCCGGCCGGAGGAGGCGTATCGACGGGGCTGGTGGGTGCAGTGGTGGGACTTTCTGTTCTACCTGTCGTTCGGGGTCATCATCACCTTCTCGGTGGAGATCGGCGGCATCCTGATGGTGTTCAGCTACCTCGTGATCCCGGCGTGTATCGCGATCCTGCTGGCCGAGAGCATGCGCAGGCGGCTGATCCTCGGGTGGGTCATCGGCTGGCTCGGCTCGGCCGTTGGGCTGGTTGGATCGTACGTCTGGGACTTCCCGACCGGACCCGCGATCGTGGTCGTGCTCGGGCTGATGCTCATCCTGACGTGGGTGGTCGACGTGGCGCGCCGGGGCAGGGCGATTCCCCAGGTTACCGTGGGGAGCCCTCCTCGAGGTCGCCTCTGACCGGTTTGAGGCCGCGACCGGCGTGCGGCTCCTCGGCACGGGCGGTCACGGGACAATTGATGGCCCGAGCGATCTCCACCAGTGCCGGTAGCGCTTCCTCGGCCGCAGCGGCGACAACAACCGTGGCCACCGCACGGGCCTTCGCCGACGGATGGGGGTCGACCACGACGACGGTCGCTCCGTATGCGGGGGCCCCCATGACCAGCCACGAGGCCGGGGCCACCTCGAGGCCGGTGCCCACGGCCAGTACCGCGTCGGCCTTGCGGAAGAGCTTGGCCGCGCGCGAGAAGGCCTGCTCGGGAATGATGTCGTCGAACAGGACGATGTCTGGGCGCAGGACCGCATCGCACGACGAGCAGCGGGGGGCCGGCGGCCACGGCGCCACGTCCTCCCGGCGGTAGGTTCGCCGGCAGCCTGGGCAGTGGCCCGTGGCCACGGTTCCGTGCAGCTCGACGACCTCACGGCTTCCGGCCGCCTGGTGCAGGCCGTCGATGTTCTGCGTCACCAGCCCACCGAGCAGGCCCAGCTTCTCGAGAGCTGCGAGGGCGGTGTGGGCCGGGTTGGGGCGCGCATCCCGTAGCTCACCATCGAGGCTCCCGAACAGCCGCCACACCTTCTCCGGATCCCGCCGGAAGGCGGCTGCCGTTCCGTATTCCTCGACCGGAAACCGCGCCCAGATCCCGTCCTCGGCCCGGAACGTCGAGATCCCTGAGCCCGCGGAGACGCCGGCGCCGGTCATGGCGACCGTGAACGACGCCCCGCACAGCAGCTCGACCGCACGGTGCAGCTCGGATCTCGCGTGGCCCATCGGTTCCTCATCCGGTATTGTAGGGCGATCGCGGCGAAGCCGGCCAGCAGCCGCCAGCCTCGGGCCTCCGAGCGGGTACGAGAATGATGCGGTCCGCGGCAGGCGGTCGTAGAATCCGTCGAGGAGGTTCCCATGATGAACGAGCTCGGAATCGTCGTCGCCGGTCTGTTCCTCGCCGCCGCCGCAGGCTCCGCCGCCGCCCAGGCTCCGCCCACGCGGGCCGAGGTCGAGCAGCTGATGGGTTTGCGTTCTGAGGGAGACCTGGTCCGCGGCCAACTCGACACCACGGGCTTCGTGGTGACCGCTCGGCAGGCTGACGACGTCCTCACTCAGGCTCTCCAGGCCGAGAAGACGGGGTTGGAGTCTGACCGCACCAGGCTCCATCTCGCTCCGGGCGAGGGTGTGGCGGCGGTCGTCTGCCCTCATGACGACCACCTGTACGCGGCGCGAGTCTACGTGCATGCCACCGAGCTCGTTCACGCGCCGCGGGTGATCATGATCGGCGTCTTTCACAAGGCGCTCCTGTGGAACCTCTCCGACAAGCTCGTGTTCGATCGCTTCGAGGCCTGGCACGGCCCCTGGGGCCCGGTGCGGGTCGACTCCCTGCGCAACCAGCTGCTCGGCGCCATGCCGGCGGGCGACGTCGTCGTCGACGACACCATGCACTGCCGCGAGCACTCGCTGGAGGCCATCGTCCCGTTTCTCGAGCACGGCAACCACGAGATCACAATCGTGCCCATCCTGGTTCCATACATGGGGTGGCCTCGCATGGGAGAGCTTGCCGACCATCTCTCGGCCGCCCTGGCCCAGATCATGAAGCGCAAACGGTGGCGTCTCGGCCGCGACGTGGCCGTTGTCATCTCCACCGATCTCGTCCACTACGGACCCGACTTCGACCATGCTCCCTTCGGTACCGATGTTGCGGCGTACGAACAAGCGGTAGCCCGTGACCGACGTCTCATTCACGATCACCTCGAGGGGCCTGTCGAGAGCCGACGGCTCGAAAGCCTCTTCGAGACCCTGGTCGATCCGGCCGACCCGCATGTCTACCGCATTCCGTGGTGCGGCCGCTTCTCGGTTCCGTTCGGGCTCGAGCTCGTCCGACGCACTGCCGAGCGGCTGCGGCTGCCGATGCCGGTCGGGCACCTGCTGCGCTACGGCACCAGCATCTCCGAGCCCGAGCTCCCGGTCTCGAAAGCCACCCGGGACGCCGGCCTCGGCTACACGGCACCGTCGAACTTGTACCACTGGGTCGGCTACGGCGCAGTGGCCTACACGCTGCCCGAGGCAAGATAGCCCGAAACTCCTCAACATCCCATGGCTCCGATGGTCTCCGGGCCGACACGGCGGGTTGGTGAGAAGACGATGGAACCTCGAAGGCGCGAAGAGCACCAAGACAAGAAATCGAAGATCCTCTTGGCGATGAACAAGTGGGCTGTGGCAGCGATCGATACACCGGCCGAGAAGGGCTCGCTTCAGCGAGCTGGACACCCAGGATCAACATCGGCCGGCTGAGACTGTGGCCACCGCGGTCAGCGGCCGAACTCCTTCAGCGTCTGCAGGAAGCTGATGGTGTCCTCGCGGGTCAGCATCCCAACCATGCGATCGTCGGTCATCACCGGAAGCTGGTTGAAGCCGTCGCGCTGCATCTCCTCGAGCGCCTTCCAGAGATCGGTGTCGGGCGTCACGACCTTCAGGCGTTCCAGCGGGATCATGGCCTCTTCGGCCGTCGTCGTCATCCACTGGTCACGCGGGATCTCCCGCAGGCCGTGCAGCGTCAGTAGACCGGCCACGCGGTTTCCGCGGGTTACGGCGAAGGACCGCCTGCTGCCGCCGAGAATGTGCTCGTCTACGAGGCGCGCGAGTGTTATGTCGGATGGAATCGAGACGAACTGTGGGCTCATGGCTGCCGCCACCTTGTAGCCGGCCATCAGGTCGTGGGCGTCCTGGGCGTGGAGCTGACCCGCGGCAGCGCTGTCGAGGAACCAGCCAATGAACGCGATCCAAATGCCGTTCAGCAGATTTCCGGAGAGAGCCTGCCAGACGCCGAGGAAGATGAACGCGAAGGCGATGAAACGGCCTACATGAGCGGCGACGAAGGTGGCGCGGCGCAGGTTCTTCGTAGCCCCCCAGACGATGGCCCGCAGGACCCGGCCTCCGTCGAGAGGGAAGCCCGGCACGAGATTGAAGAGGAACAGCATGCCGTTGATGAGCGCCAGGTACTCGGCCAGAGCCATGAGCGGCTCGGCGCCGGTCAGAACGTGCCGGAGAGCCTCGAACACGCAGGCGAGAGCGAGGCTCACCGCCGGCCCGGCGAGAGCGATCCAGAACTCCGCCACGGCGCTGGGAGGCTCGGATCCGAGCTGGGCGATGCCGCCGAAGATGAACAGCGTGATCTTGCGGACCGGCACCTTGAAGCGCATGGCCACGACGGAGTGGCCCAGCTCGTGGAGCAGCACGCTGACGAACAGCATGATCGCCGTGACCGCGCCCATGATCCAGTAGAGGGATCCCGACCAGTGTGGGAACTCGTGCGGGTAGTAACTGATCGCCAGGGACCACGTGATGAGCCCGAAGATCAGGAACCAGCTGTAGTCCAAGCGGACGGGGATCCCGAGGACGCGTCCCAGCGGCACGGTGTTACGGCTCATGTCTTCCCTCCTTTGTGCACACGGTCCTCCCCGAGCAGGTTCAACAATACCCCGGCAGACGAGATTTCGGTGCATCCGCCGACAAGCAAGGCCGAGCGGCTGTGGCCGGGTCGACTCGTAGCAGCCAGCCCAAGGCACGGGCATGTTGACTCCCGCCCCCGAGCCTGACATGGTGAAGCAGAGGAGGGCTCGCCATGGAACCGCGAGTCGTTTCCAGGTACGACAGTGCCCGCAACATCCTCTTCACCGAGGACTACGGCGACCTCGGCACCCGCGAGGAGGTGGACGAGTTTGTGGCTCGGTATACGGAGATTCTGCGCGAGCTGGAGCGCCCCGCGTACATCGTGTCGAACATTGACCACCTGCGGGTCCGGGCCGAGGCGGCGGAGTACTACGGGCAACGGGCTCGGGCAACGGTCGACCGGTACAGCCTCGGCTTCGCCCGCTGGGGCACCGACAGCTGGGCGCGGATGACCGTACGAACGACCTCGCTCAAGGCCGGCATGCCGACGAAGATCTTCGACACGCGCGACGAGGCCGTGGGAGAGATAGAGCGCATGAAGAAGGCTTCAGGGTAGCGGGTAGCCCCCATCAGGCGTCCGGTATGCTCATCACGTCTCCTGGGCGTCGTCGGACTCAGGCGGAGAGCTCTGGGCGAACCGGTTGTCGGCGGCTGTTCTGTCGACAGACGACCGGTCGAGCCAGCCGGCGACGGCCTCGGGATACGCGTCAAACTCGGGGACGTACGGCTTGATGTCGAGTACCGGCGTGCCGTCGAGGAGATCGAGCTCGCCGATGTCGAGTCGGCAGCCCGAGATTCCGAGCAGCCGCACCGCGGAGATCCCTACTGGGTTGGGCCTGGAGGGGGCGCGGGTCGCAAACAGGCCGCGTTGAGCGGTGTCACGATAGGGGATGACGAGCGGCCGCCAGCCACGACCACGGTCCAGGACGGAAACGATCCAGATCCGATCAAAGCCTTCGAGATCTGCCAGAGCCGGTGCGTACTCGGGGAGCAGCTCGACGTATCCCGTGTGGTCCTCGGCAGTCCGAGGCTGGATGGGCGTTCCCTGATGATCGTCAAACGGCGAGTGAACCACTCCGATGGGGATGAGCACCACGCTTTCGAGGTCGGTGTCCTCGATCGCCGGCGGGGAGAGGGCTGTGGCCGCGAGCAGGTTTCGCGCACGGATGGCCAGACGGCTGAGCGTCGACCTTTGGACGGCGGACAGTGGACCGTAGCCGGTCAGACGATCCGGCTCCAGCCCGTCCGCCAGGACGGCGAGGGCCGCGAGCAGCCCCGCGGGGCTTCGCTCGGGCAGGCGCGAGCCGGTGGCCGCGACGAGGTCGCCCAGGGCTTTCAGCTCGCCCTCGGGCAACACCGCAAGGCCGTCGGCATGAAGCTCCGACAGACGTCTCTCGAGCGTGCGCAGGACACCGGCGATCGCGCGCCGGTGGTTGGGAGGCAGCGAGGAGATGTCATCCGGAGATGGCCATTCGGTGGTGATTCCGGAGCTCACGACGGTCCAACCTCCTTTGCGGCGAGGCGGAGGCTTCGATGGCCGAGAACCCGGTAGGCAGCCTCAAGACCGAACGACAGAACAACCATGGCCACCAGGGCCCACAGGTGTGAGGGCGCGGTACGGGCCGTCTGCCATACCAACGCCGCCAGAGCACCCAGGCAGGCGGCAAGTCCGAGGACGGCCAGCAGGGGCCGGGCTCCGGTCTGACGGGCGAGGGCGAGGTTGGCGGCGTTGACGGCGGCGAAGATGAGGAGGAAGCCGGCGCTGCCCATCATCGAGATGCTGGCGAGAGCGGTGGTGTTGGCCAGCACCAGGGCGAGGGCCGCGGTGATCAGCAGCCCCTCGAGTGGCTTGTTCCACACCTCGTGCTCGATGAAGGTGGGAAGCTCGCCTTCCTTCGCGATCATGTAGCTCAGCCTGGCGGAGCCGTAGAGGGTGGCGTTGATGGCCGAGAACGTGGACAACAGGGCCGCCACCGCGATCAGGGTGAAGCCGGTCGAGCCGAGAAACGGCTTCGCGGCCTCGGCCAGAGCGTAGTCCTTGGCGGCCACGATCCGCGCCAGCGGCAGGTTGCCGACCGTGACCGTTGCCACCAGCACGTAGAGCGCGATCACAAACAGCACGGAGCCAAAGTAGGCCCGCGGCAGTGTGACGTTCGGGTTGCGCACGTCCTGAGCCGTGTTGGCGATCAGCTCGAAGCCTTCATAGGCGAGGAAGATGATCATCCCTCCGGCGATCAGCTGCATCGGCTGCGCCCAGGTCGACGGCGCGATGCGGCTCGGATCGATACCCCACAGCCCGACCGCAACAAAGAGCGCCAGGAGCGTCAGCTTCAACCCCACGATGTAGATCTCGGCCTTGCCGACCGCCTTTGCGTTGAGCATGTTGAGAAGCGTCGGCACGATGATCCCAGCGCTGATCAGCAGGTGCCTGATAAGGACCTGATGTTGAGCCGGAAAGAACGTGGCGCCGTAGCTGCCGAAGGCGTAGGCGTAGAGAGCGAGCATCACCACGTAGCTGATCCACAGCAGGATGTTCATCCCACCGGTAAAGAGGTCGATGCCGAAGGCGCGGTCGAGAAAGATGATCGTGCCGCCCTGGCTCGGGTAGTGGACCGATAGCTTGGAGTAGGAGTAGGCCGTGAACAGGGCGACCAGCCCCGCGATCGCAAAGGCCACTGCAGTGGCACCGCCCGCGAGCGCCACAGCGAGGCCGAGAACGGCGAAGATCCCGCCACCGACCATGCCGCCGACCCCCATCGAGGCGACTTCCCAGAAGCCGAGCAGCCGACGATCCTGCGAGCTCATGGCCGCGTGACTCGGACCTGCGGTATGAGTTGGCCGGTTTGCAGAGAGCAGCAGGATCTCAGTGGCTCTCCATGATCGCTTACGTCTGGCACAGTGCGCCTCCAAGCCGATGTCGCCCGTACCCGGCCGGCGACCTGCTCGAGGCCGGATTATACCGGCGCCGGTTAGTAGCGGACGTCCAGCCAGCGCTTCTCACCATCACGCGGTTGCAGCGCGCGGTACAATGGCGCCTGCGGGGCCCTCTCGGCTCCGGGGTCCTCGGCCCACGCTGGCCCCTTCGGGGCCGCACGCCTTCGGCGAGAGCCCCTGCCAATGCACTCGTTCGCGCCGAGGTTCGCATCGGAATCAGGACCGGTGGTGACACTGCACGGAGGAATGAGCCGTCCGTGCGTAGCGAGGCTTGTCCGGAGTAGAATCGGGGAGAAGCCTACGCCTGAGGATGTGAGACATTGCAAGGGAGGAGCGTTCGCCATGAGTGAGCAGGTTTGGTTCGTCGTCAAGGACGGAGCGCAGCTCGAGGGTACCTTCGCCGCCGAGCAGGTGGCGGAGGTGGTTCGCGGTCAACCGGGCTCGAGCTTCATGGTGTGGAAGGATGGGATGGCCGCGTGGTCGGACCCGCAGGCAGTGGCCGAGCTGGCACCGCTGCTGGCGCCGCCTCCGCCGGCCGCACCTGCTCGGGAGGAGGTCGCGCCCCCCGCACCGACGACCGGCGGCCGCCCATCCGCCCAGGCATTGATGAAGAGGGCGGGCTTCATCCGCTCGCTCTTCGACCTCAGCTTCGACAGCTTCGTGACGCCGAGGATGATCACGGTGCTCTACGTCCTGGGGATGGTCGTGGTTGGCCTCGTCCTGCTGGCCATGATCGTCTCCGGGTTCGGAACCATCTTCATGGGCATTCGGATTCACGCCTGGGGACTGTCGCTGAAGGGTCTCTTGCTGCTTGTCCTGTCTCCTGTCATCGCCGTGATCTACCTGGCGCTGATCCGTATGTGGCTGGAGCTCGTGGTGGTGCTCTTCAAGATCAAGGAGAGCCTGGAAACAATGGCGCAAGGCGGTTCGCGGGCGCCGGCGGGCGACTGAGCGGCATCGGTCCGGCGGGGAAGCGATGGCAGGGGAGCGGGACGCTCGGCCGACCGCCGTTGGCGTTATCGGGTGGAGCTGGGTCGTCCTCGGGGCGCTGATGGTGCTCGGCGGCGGTCTGGGCCTGGCGATGGCCTGGCTGATGTCCAAGCTCGGGATCTCGGCTCAGTCGCTGAACACGACGGGCCTGGGCGGCCTTGGGATCTCCGGCTGGGTGGCGCGGCACCTGGTGCCGATGTCCATGTGGCAGGGCGTGATCGGGGCCGTCGTCCTGTACGTCGCCATCATGTTCTTGCGGCTGCGGCCGTGGGCTCGCACGGCGCTCGAGGTTCTGACCTGGGTGGCTTTGGCGTACACGGTCGGCTCCGGTCTTTACTTCGCGTACGTCTGGCTGGCTAACGGGGCCGAGAGGGCGGAGCTGGCTCGACAGATTGGGATCACTACCGACCTACGCACCATCGGCATCGTGACCGATGCTGTGGTGACGGTCGTTTTCGCCGTGCCGACCTACCTCATGGCCAGGTACCTGCGCGCCGGACCTGTCCGAGAGGCGTTCCTCGGCCGCTCCGAGAGCGAGTGCTAAGGCGGGGCGGGGGACGGGAGGTTGAATGTGGCCCAGACGATCGTGATGATCCACGGCATGTGGTGCGGCCCCTGGTGCTGGGGCAACTACAAGGAGCTCTTCGAACGGAGGGGTTACCGATGCATCACGCCAGCCCTGCGGTTCCACGATGTCGACCCGGTGCGGCAGCCTGACCCGGCTCTCGGGGCCACCAGCCTGCTCGACTACGCGGCCGACCTCGAGGATCAGATCAGACGGCTCGGCGAGGCGCCCATCATTGTCGGACACTCAATGGGGGGTCTGCTGGCGCAGATCCTCGGGAGCCGGGGCCTCGCACGAGCGCTCGTACTGTTGAACTCGGCCTCCCCGGCCGGGATCAACGCCCTGACTCCGTCGGTGATCCGGAGCTTCTGGAGCACGCTGACGCGCTGGGGGTTCTGGCGGCGTCCGCACCGGCCGACCCTTGCCGAGGCCACCTACTCGATGCTGCACCTGCTACCCGAGGATGAGCGGCGCGCGACCCACGCGAGGTTCGTCTTCGAGTCGGGACGCGCGGCGGCGGAGATCGGCTTTTGGCTCTTCGACAGAAGAAGGGCTGCCAGCGTCGATGCAACGAGGATCGCCTGCCCGATGCTCATCGTCGCCGGCCGCGAGGACCGAATCACACCGGCCTCGGTGGCGCGCAAGGTGGCAAGGAGGTACGTGCCGATCGCAACCTACCGTGAGCTCCCCGGACACGCCCACTGGGTGATCGCCGAGCCGGGCTGGGAAGACGTGGCCGGCCTCGTGGCCGACTGGTTGGAGGAAAGCTCTCACAGCAAGACTGAGGTTGATTAGTCCTGTGGTAACCGCGGGCGCACTCGCGCCTTCAAGGGGGGTGGTGCGGCTGGGTACCCCTGGCGCATGGCAGCAGCTCGGGACCGTCCCTTGTACTTGACAACCGTCGTGGCGCCGTGGAAAGATCCGAGGCACCAAGGACAATTGCAGGTTTGGAGGAGGAGGTTCCAGATGAGAAAGGTCGGAGTGGCGCTGGTTGTCGTGGTGCTTGTATTGAGCTTCCAGGTCTCCGTTGGCGAGGCTGCATCGAGTGGGGATCACCTCGGTTCCTCGGGTGCAAGCGCCGCCGCGGGGGTCCATACGTCAGCGACTGCGGCAGTGCTGCAAACCGTTACCGCCCAAGGCGTGGCCCTGAATTCCGATGCGGACTGTACCAACGCGGATCTCGACATCACGTTGACGTCGGTGGATGCCATACGGGAGTTCGGACAGACGAGCCTGTTGGACGGGACTATTGTCGGGTCTTTCGAACAGAGCACCGGACTGGCCAACTTTTCCGGTACCTACATCGGATACGGCATGCCGGTCTCTCCCGAACAGTCTGCGGGAACGGTCATCGGCTCGTACGCCTACGTCGGGACGACGCCTCCCAGCGCTGCGACTACGGGCGAGTTCTTTGTCGCCTACGTGTGTGACACCGGTGAGGTGCTGTACTCCTGCTACGGTCCCTACGGGACCTGCCCCCAGACAGCCCAACAGTGGCAGGCGCAGGCGGAGCCCATCCCGGCGCTCTCCTCGCTCGGTATCGCGCTGTTCGCGGGTCTCTTGGGGGTCCTGGGGCTTGGCCTTCTGATCTGGAGACGTACGGTCTAGTTCAGGTAGGGTCTGACCTTTGGGATTGTCTGTCATCGGCGAGGGCGCAAGCCCTCGCCGCTACAACCCGCTCATGAGGTGGATCCGCTGCAGGCTGAGGAGCCCGGCGCTGACCAGGGAGTCCAGATCCTGGAAGGCGAGGTCGACCAGGTCGCTCTCGGGGATGTCGTTGTCGAGGGCGGCCGGGCCGCGCATGATGCCGAACCCGGTCGGTGCGGTTCCTGTGCTGCCGACGTCTCTCTGGCTGACGGATCGCGCAAGCTCGACGAGGGCCGTCCACTGCAGGGGCGGGAAGTTCGGTTGGGTGCTGAGCGGGTAGACCAGGTAGCCGACGCGCGCAGTGACTCCGGCGCCACGCAGCAGCTCGGAGCGGGCAGTTGCGCTGAGGAGTCGTTGCGCCACTACGTACGACTGGTGCGGCTCCAGGTCGTGGACGATTGCAAGCAGCTCGCTACTCGAGATCACGCCGAGAATGTCGGAGTCCCGCAGCGCGGTTCGCGCTCCGGCGACGAGCTGAGCCCGAAGCTCTAAGCCGCCGGCATCGTCGGGCGGCAGCGGCCCATCGTGGGGGCCCCTGGCCTGCAGCAGGTAGAGGCCGATCGAGGTTCGCGGCAGCTCATCGTCGGCGGCCGAGCCCCAGCCCATCGCGCGTCGCTGGGCGAGACGAACCTCGTAAGGCATGAAGACGCGGAGTGACTCGAGGTCGGCGAGGGGCAGAGCCACGCCGGGGTCGGTTCCTTCGCTGTCCATGCGTCGATCGTTGCAGAAACCGTGACCCAGGTCAATCGTCCGAGACGATCAAGTGATGCTCTGCGTGCTCTGCGAGCCAGCGACCATAGCTGTAGGTGAGGCGTAGGAGCTCGGCGTTGCGGGTGAGGTCGGCGGGAAACTCGAGACTGAGGTCGGCGTCGTCACGGCCGGTGAAGGCTCGCCATGAGGCAGCCGTGGGCCGGATGAGGCAGAGGTCGAGCCTGCGATAGCGCAGGACTGCCGGAACCGCAACCGTGAGCCACTCCAACGCCTGCAGTGCCGTCTTGTCGCCGGCGTCGGAGAGACCCTCGAGGCGACGTCTGAGCGCTGCCGTTGCGTTGGCACGCGAGAGCGACTCGAGCTCGTTGTGCCAGACCTGGTCGGCCAGCATCTCCTCTGCACGCAGGCCGATCCCCAGCAGGCCGTGAAGCTCGTGATCGGCGCCCTCGGGGTCCTCGGGTGTGCACTCGATCACGTCGATGCCGTCGAGCTCGACTCCCGCCTCGCGCGCGGCGGCAAGAACGTCCGCCAGCGGCCTCAGGCTCCGGGCCCCGGCGGAGATGAACTGGCACCGCCGCCCGCTGCAACGAGCATCCGGCACATTGACAACGAGCTCCACCGGGCCGAAGGCGAGCGGCGTGGCCATGGAGGCGACCACGAGGTCCGCAACCGTTTCGGGGGGCACCTGACTCGCGGGGTCGACGGCAAGGCACTCGGCGGTCTGGAGGCAGGCGACGCCGATCCTGAGCTGGCGGCCCAACTGCCGGAGACGTTCGGTCAGACCCGCTGCGAAAGGCTCAACGATCTCTCGCAGTTCGCGGCTGTCGCAGAGGCCGTCAAGTGACTCCACGTCCGCGTGAGTCAGCAAGCCGGGCGCCATCTCCTGCAGCACGACGCTGGCTCGATCCAGCCATGGGCGGAAGGCCCCAAGGCCGGTCTCCGTCTGGCGCAGCCAGAGCGCGGTCATCTCTTCGCTCTTCCCCTGAGCCGTCAGGAGAGCGTTGACCGCTCCCGCGGCAACGCCAGTGAAGATCCCCCACTTGTTCTCACCGACCTCGACGAGGCGGCGGATGACGCCGGCCTGGAAGATCCCGCGAACCCCGCCGCCGGCGAGAACGAGGGCTCTGGTCCCCATTCCTCAGCGTCCTTTCGCTGTGACATCGGCGGCGGTCGGCTCGGGGGCCGGACCGCCGGCGGGCTGCTCCGAGGCAAGCCCCGCCTCGAGGTAGGGGATCTCCGGGTACACAGTGAGCGCCTCTGCGCCGTGTTCGGTCACGAGGTAGGTGTCCTCGATGCGGACTCCGAGGTCCCAGAACTTCGTGTCGGCCGGCGAGCCTCTCTGGATATAGAGACCGGGCTCGATGGTGACGACCATGCCTGGCTTCATCGTGTCGGCATATGGATCGTGAACGTCAACGCCGACATGATGGCCGAGGCTGTGCAGGTAGTAGCGGGCGAGGCCGGCGTCCTCGAACACCTTGCGAGCGGCCCTGCCCAGAGCTCGGTACGAGACGCCGGGCGCCAGTCTGTCGGCCGCCGTCAGCTTGGCCTTTCGGACGAGACGAATGAGCTGGAGCTGGGGCCCGGTGTAGGTGCGGCTCACCGGGAAGGTCCGCGTCATGTCAGATGCGTAGCCACCGAAGGTGCAGCCGATGTCGACGACCACGAAGCCCTGCTCCATGGTGGCGTCATTCGATTCGTAGTGGGGGAGGCACGCATTGGCGCCCGAACCGACGATCGAGTGAAACGCGAATCCGGTGGCGCCCTCCCGGCGGAAGGTGTCCTCCACCACGCGGGCGATCTCACTCTCGTTGACACCGGGACGCACGGCATCACCGACTGCGGCCATGGCCTGCGAGGTGATCTCGGCCGCGCGTCGCATCGCCGCCAGCTCGCCGGCATCCTTGATGGTCCGACGGCGGTGGATGGCTCGCGCCGGCGAGCGGCCAGCCACAGCCACCAGTACGCGGTCACGAAGGCCGGGCGTCGGCCCGATGAGAGTCAAAGGCAGCGGCCGCCCGAGGAGGTAGAAGGCGTCGTTCTTCGACAGCAGGTACCCGGGGCGGCTGAGTGTGCCGGCCGAGCGCACGCTGGCAAGCCGCGCGGCATGGACCGGATCGGCCGCGCCGACCTCGGGGGCCAGTGCGGCGAGCAGCACGAGCAGGCCGATCGCAGTGGCGGCCGCGGTCATCAAGCCGCGCATGAAATCGGGTCCGAAGGTTGCTCGGCGCTCCGCCCAGCTCCGGCGGGGGAGCGCCTGCTCGCCACGGGAGATTCTGAGTTCCGCACCTTGGACGACGACTCCGAGGATGGCCAGCGCAACCACGGCCGCGAAGGGAATCGTCCCGGGCCACACGATGGCCGCGAGCACGATGCCCGTGCCGGTGGCGAGGAGCAGGGTGCCGACGCGCGGCAGGAGCGCCGCGAGAACCACCCCTGCCACTGCCAGAGCCAGCGCCAACACCCTGTTGGCGGAGAAGGACCCGGTGCTGAAGAGGTAGGCGCCGTACAGGGCGGGCAGCAGCCACACCGATGACAGCGCCAGTACGAGGCGGGGAACCGCCAGGTAGGCTGCGAAGAGCGCTGCGAAGGCGGCCAGCGAGGCCAAGACCGCCACCAGGTAGCTGGTCCGTGCCAGGAGTCCGAACAGCACTGCCGAGCTCGCAGCGAGGAGAAAGGTGCCGACGGTGAGCTTGGGAAAGCAAAGGCCCGCCAGCAGCAGGAAGGCCGCGGCAAGCCCGGCCAGCGCGGCGACGATGATCAGCAGTGGGCTGTGCTCTGCCACCAGCCCGATTGCAAGGGCCGGGTCGGTGGCGGCAAACGAAGGGCGCGTCGCCAGCAGCGCGGCGGAGAGTGTCGCGGCCGCTGCGGGCCGGCGGAGTGTGGCGTCCATCTTGACCTCCTTCGTCGTCTGCCGACCGGGGAGCGGGCGTCGAGCCCGTGCTGCGAGCCCCATGAGTGTCGCACAGAAGCTCCGAAGTCTGTTACGCACCGTCGACGTTGTAGTTCTCGCGCACCCCACGAGGATTCTGGCTGAGCTTTCGTGGCAGGCCGTAATAAGCTAACTTAACATTGGGAGTGTGTTCTTTACGGGAGTTCGTCGACAATAGGCGGGCACGGTCGCAGATTCAACGACTTCAGGCTGCCACGCTTGACGCGATGAACGGGCGGGGCAGGAGCAGAGGGAACCGAAATGTCGGAGCGAACCAACCCCATCGTCCGCTTTGCGGTCGAGCGCCGGGTCACCATGACCATGTGTGTGCTCGGGGTGTTGGTGCTGGGATGGCTGTCCCTGACCCGCCTTCCGCTCGAGTTTCTGCCGACGGTGTCATCGTCGCACATCTCGGTGCGCGCGCCATATCCGTCCTCGTCGCCCGAGGAGACGGAGCGACTCATCGTACGTCCCCTCGAAGAGATCCTCGGCACGGTTAACGGGATCGATACGCTGACGGCCACCTCGTCGGCAGACTCCGGCACCGTTGTACTAGGCTTTGTCAATGGGACCGACATGGACCTCGCGGCAGTTGAGGTCCGCGACCGGGTCGACCGCGTCCGCAACCTACTGCCCACCGACCTGGAGCGTTTGCGGATCCGGCGCTTCCAGACCAGCGACATCCCCGTGATCCGATTCGACCTCAGTGCTCCCTGGGGAACTGACCGCTTCTACAACTTCGTCGAGGAGGTGGTCGAGCGGCGGCTGGAGCGGCTGGAAGGGGTCGCCGACGTCGACATTCACGGACTGCGCGAGCGGCAGCTGCAGGTGAGCATCGATCCCAGCCGCCTGGCTGCGGCAGGAGTGGGAATCCGCGACGTCGCCCAGGTCCTTCGCGCCAACAACCTCAGCCTCTCGGGTGGGAAGATCCGAGAGGGCGGACATGCCTATCTAGTTCGCTCGGTCGGCGAGCTGCACTCACTCGACGAGGTCCGTGCCCTGTCGCTCGGCCGGCACGGACTGCGTGTAGGAGACGTTGCCGACGTCTCCTTCGGGTACCCGGAGCAGGAGAGGTTCAGCTTTCTCAACGGATCGGAAGCGCTGACCATCGGCGTTTACAAGAACTCGACCGCCAACCTGCTGCAGGTGGCCGGCCGCGTGCGGGCCGAGATGAGGTCGATCCAGGCCCTGCCGGCAGCCGGAGGCCTGCACTCCAACTTCTTCTTCGACAGCTCGGAGGACGTGCGCAAGGGGCTGGCCGAGCTGCGCAACGCGGGCATCGTCGGCGGCATCCTCGCGATCGCGTTCATCTTTCTCTTCCTACGCCGTGTCCGCACCAGCCTGGTGGTCGGAATCGCCATCCCGTTGTCAGTGATCGTGGCCTTTGTGATCATGTATGTCAGCCGACAGGCCGGCTGGACCGACATGACCCTCAACATCATGTCGCTGATGGGTCTCATGCTGGCGGTCGGGATGCTGGTCGACAACTCGATCGTGGTCATCGAGTCGATCTACCGCCACCGACAGGAGCTCGGCGAGGATGCCCGCACCGCCACGCTTGACGGCACAACCGAGGTCGCGATGCCGATCGTGGCCTCGACCCTCACCACGGTCTGCGTCTTCATGCCGATGATCTTCCTCCCGACCGGCGGCTGGTTCGCGGTATACCTCAAGAACATCGGCACTACCGTCGTCATCGTGATCGTGGCGTCGCTGGTCGTGGCGCTCACCGTGGTTCCGATGGCCGCGGTGCTGCTGCTGAAGAGCGAGTCCGAGAAGCGTTACGCCTTCTTCGACCGCTGTGCCGATTTCTACGCGAGCACGCTTCGCTTCAGCCTACGTCACCGCCTGGCCTTCGTGCTCCTCATCATCGGCCTCCTGGTGTGGTCGTGGAACCTCTACGAGGGGACCGGCCGTTCCTTCTTCACGCGGTCGTTTGCGCGGCAGCTGGCGATACAGGTGGATACACCGAAGGCCTACTCGCTGGACCAGAAGAGGGCGCTGTACAGGAAGGTGTACGACCTCCTCGACAGCCATCGTGCCGACCTCGAGATCAAGGACATCTCCTACCGGTACCAGAGAGGTGCCGGACGTTCCCGCGGCTGGCGAGGGAACAACCGCTTTCGGGTGTACCTCACCGACGAGGAGGAGAGCCGCCTGGGTACCGCCGAGATCCGCGACAGGATCGAGAAGCTCCTGCCCACGGAGCCGGGGGTCAAGTTCACGATCGCACGCTCGATGCACGGCCACTCGGGGGAGGGCTCGAGCCTCGACATCGAGCTGTACGGCGATCGCCCCGAGGTGCTGGAGCTCCTGTGCCAGACGGTGGTGGCCCGTCTTCAGCGGGTCCCGGTCCTCCGCGACATCGACACCAGCTTGACGAGCGGGGACGAGGAGATCCATGTGCGTCCGGATCGGGAGCGCGTCCTCCAGGCGGGGCTGTCCTCACGGCTGGTCGGGGTGAGCATTGCCGGCGCGCTCTCGGAACGGGCGGTCGGCACCTTCCGTACCGGCGATCGCGAGCTGAATGTCGTGGTGCAGTACCGAAGGCAGGACCGGCGGACCCTTGACCAGCTGAAGAAGATGCCCCTGGCGTTCGGACGCTCGCCGCTGCCGGCATCGGCGCTGGCCGAGTTCACCCAGGTCCAGGGTGCGCGCACGATCGAGCGGGAAAATCGCCGTTCGGTCATCCACGTCACCGCGGACACCGCCGGTGGGGCACCTCTGTTCGCCGTCATGGGCTCCGTGGAGGCGGCACTGGGCGAGATCGGCTTCCCACCGGGCTACGGGTGGCAGCTGGGCTCCGACTTCCGCGAGCACGAGCAGGAGGCGTCGAGCGCACTGTTCATGCTGCTGTTCGCACTGGTGCTGGTCTACATGATCATGGCGGCGCTGTTCGAGAGCTTCGTGCAACCGTTCACGATCATGTTCTCCGTACCGTTCGCGTTCGTGGGAGTCGGTATCGTGATGCGGCTGGCCGGGCAGCCCAGGGGCAGTGGAAGCGACATGGGGCTGATCATCCTCGCCGGCATTGTCGTCAACAACGCGATCGTGCTGATCGACCACGTCAACCAGCTACGACGCTCGGGGATGTCCCGTGACGAGGCGATCGTCCTCGGCGGACGGCATCGGCTGCGACCAATCCTGATGACGGCGATGACCACCGTGCTCGGCCTACTGCCGATGGTGGCGCCTTTGCTCGTACCACAACTGGTCGGCTCTCCGGAAGGCCGGTCCGCATTCTGGATGCCGGTGGGGTTGGTCATCATCGGCGGGCTCATTTCATCGACCTTCTTGACGGTCACCGTAATCCCGATCGTCTACTCGTTGATGGACGACTTGAAGCGGTTCGCTACACGAGTCGCACGTGAGGTAGCACAATGAAGCTGTTCCGGAACTTGACCTTGATCTTCCTCGGACTGTCGGCCGTGCTCGTCGTTGCAGCGTGCGGCTCGAAGGGCGACGCCAGCGGCCAAACGTCCCGTGGAGAGCGTGGGGCCGCGCGGAGCGGTGGCCGGGACGGCCATCGCGGCGCGACACCGGCTGCGCCGCCGGCGGCCGCGGTGCCGGTACGGGTGGTGCCGGTGGAGCGCCGCGATGTTGCCTCGTACCTCGAGACCAACGGGGTGCTCGAGGCCGAGAACGAGGTCGATGTCGTAGCCCGCATCGCTGGCCCGATCACCGAGCTCAAGGCTGAGGAGGGGATGAAGGTGAAGAAGGGGACCCTCCTGGCCCTGATCGATGACCGTGAGGCACAGGCCGAGACCGACGTGGCGTCTGTCAACCGGAACGAGGCCAAGTTGGCGTTCGACAGGACAAAGTCGTCCTTCGAGCAGCAGCTCGTCTCCCGAGAGGCGTACGACTCCGCCATCTCCAAGCTCAAGGCGACCGAGGCTCAGCTCGAGAGCGCACAGCTGAAGCTCGACTACACCCGCATCCGGGCGCCCTTCGACGGGCTCGTCGTCAAGCGGTACATCAAGCTCGCAACCAACGTCACGGTGGGTACGCCGCTGTTCCGGGTATCGAACTTCACGCCTCTGCTGTGCCCGATTCAGGTGCCCGAGAAAGAGCTGTCGAACCTGAAGGTCGGGCAGCGGGCCGTCCTCCGGGTCGAGGCCTACGGTGACGATCCTTTTCCTGCCAGTGTGCTGCGGATCAGCCCGGTTGTCGATTCCTCCACCGGAACCCTCACGGTGACCCTGGAGGCGGATGCCCACGACAAGCTGCGTCCGGGGATGTTCGCGAGTGTCGCCCTCGAGACGGCGATACACCACAATGCGCTCGTCATTCCCAAGAGCGCGCTCGTCCTCGACAGCCTCGGCGACACGGTCTACATCAAGGACGGCGATGTGGCACGCCGGCGCGAGGTCAAGCTCGGCTTCCGCGAAGGGAGCGCAGTGGAGGTCCTGGATGGGCTGGCAGAGGCCGACAACGTGATTGTTCTCGGCCAGGAGGGTCTGTCGGACGGCACGCCGGTCGCGACCTTGACCGAGCAGAAGGCCGCACAAGGCGAGCCGCCAGAAGCCGCGGCGGCCGAGGTCGCCGGCCTCGGTTCGGCGAACCCCCAACGGCTCGAGGAGATCAAGCAGCGGATGCGCGAACAGGGCATGAGCGACAATGAGATCCAGCAACGCCTTCAGCGGATGCAAGGCGCAGGGGGTGGACAGCAGAGAGGTCGCGCCGAGCCGGCCGCAGCTCTGCCGCCTCGGTTGCTGGAGCGGCTGAGGACCGCAAGTCCGGGGGAGCTGGAAGGCATCAAGCAGCAAATGCGGGACCGCGGCATGAGCGCCGAGCAGGTCGAGGCCGCGGTGCGCGCGGCCCGTGGTGCGAGCAAATGAAGATCGTCGACGCCTCGATCCGGCGTCCGGTCACCGTGGTGGTGTTCTCGGCAGCAGCCATCGTCTTCGGCGCCGTAGCTTTCAGCCATCTGGCGGTGGACCTGCTCCCCAACATCACGTACCCGTCAATGACGGTGAAGACAGAGTACCCGGGGACTGCCCCGGCCGAGGTGGAGTCGCTGCTGACGCGACCGATCGAGAACGCCGTCGGGGTCGTGAACAATGTCGTCAGGGTGACGTCGTCGTCGCGAGCCGATGTCAGCGAGGTGACGCTCGAGTTCGCGTGGGGGACCAACATGGACTTCGCCGCACTGGACGTGCGCGAACGCCTGGATGTGGTCCGCCTCCCGCCGGAGGCAGAGAGGCCGATCCTGCTTCGCTACGACCCCAAACTGGACCCGATCATGAAGATCTCGCTCTTCGGCTCTGCCGACCTCGCCCGTCTGCGCTTCGTAGCGGACGAGAGGATCAAGCGCGAGCTCGAGCGCGTGGAGGGTGTAGCGGGTGTGCTGGTGAGCGGCGGGTTGGAGGAGGAGATCGAGGTCGAGCTCGACGAGCGCAAGCTGGCGAACCTCGGCATGACAGCCGAGCAGGTGCGGAGCCGGCTGGCGGCGGAGAACGTCAACCTCACCGGTGGCACGCTGCGGGAGGGTGAGACTGAGTACCTCGTCCGTACACTGAACGAGTTCAAGCGTCCGGCCGATATTCAGCGCATCGTGATACGGCGGTCCGGCGATACGATCATCCGCCTCGAGGATGTGGCCCGCGTGTTCACCGGACACAAGGAACGCGACATCATCACCCACGTCGACGGCCACGAGAGCGTGGAGCTGGCCCTGTACAAGGAGGGCGGGACCAACACGGTCACCGTCTCAGATGCCGTGAAGACCCGACTCGACAGCCTCCGCAAGGAGATCACTGCCTCCAGCCCCAACCTGCGCCTCCAGGTCGTTACGGACCAGGCCCACTACATCCGTCAGTCGGTGCAGCAGGTTCTCAAGAGTGCCGTTTACGGTGGCATCTTGGCAGTGCTGGTGCTGTTCTTCTTCCTCCGCAGCGTCAAGAAGACGGCAATCATCAGCCTTTCTATTCCGGTCTCGGTGGTGGCGACCTTCTTCCTCATGTACGTGTCCGGGATCTCGCTCAACGTCATGTCGCTCGGTGGGCTGGCCCTGGGCGTCGGGCTCCTGGTCGATAACGGCATTGTCGTGCTTGAGGCCGTGCAGCGCCGGAGCGAGGACGGGCTGGACGAGGTCACTGCGGCACGGGAGGGAACATCCGAGGTTGCGAAGGCGATCACGGCATCCACGCTGACCACAATCTGCGTTTTCGTGCCCATCATCTTCGTCGAAGGAGTGGCGGCACAGCTGTTCCGGGACCAGGCGATCACGGTGGCCTGCTCGCTGGTCGTGTCGCTGATTGTGGCGCTGACGGTCGTGCCGATGCTGGCGTCGCGCCGACTGCACTGGGCTGAGCCGGCCGCGGAGGAGGCGGCGGACGAGAGACCGAGCTTCTTTCTTTCGCGCTGGGTGAGTGAAGGGGTGCTGTGGGTGTCTGTGCGTGTGCTGAGGGGTGCGAAGGCGGTGGTCGGAGGGCTGTCATGGGAGCTCGGGCGCCTCGCAAAGCCGTTCCTCGACCTATTCGATGCCGGGCTGGCCGGCTTTCGAGCCACCTATGAGCGCGCTCTCGCGGTCGTCTTGCGGCATCCGGTGATAACCGTCCTCATCACGGCCCTCTGCCTGGCCGGTAGCCTCGGGTTGTACCGCCAGCTTGGCAGCGAGCTCATCCCGGAGCTTGTCCAGGGAGAGCTGTACGTCGACATCGAGATGCCGCCGGGAACTCGCCTCGAGGTGACCCAACGCCAGCTCGGCGGGCTGGAGGCGTACGCCCAGAAGCTGCCTGGCGTGCGCACGGTGTACTCCATCGCCGGTGCGTCAGGTGAGCAGGGAGGAGCGGCGGGGGAGATTCGTGAGAACATCGGCCAGCTTACCCTGACGCTCGACCCGCCGATCTCGCGCGAACGCGAGGGGGCGGTGATGACCGCGCTGAGGCAGCGTCTCGATGACGAGAACCGGGTTCTGAAAGAGACGGCGCTGGACCGAAGTGCGACCAGCAGCGAGCCGGTGATCCAGTACCGTTTCGGACGCCCATCCTACTTCAGCTTCAAGACCGCGATCGAGCTGGAGATCCGAGGCGAGAACCTCGCACTGCTCAAACGCCTGGCCTCCGACGCCATGAACCGGATGCGCCGTATCAGTGGGCTCGCGGACCTCAAGTCGTCCACGGAGGGCGGGTATCCCGAGCTGCAGGTGCGTTTCGACCGGGATCGTCTCGCTGCCTTCGGGTTCACCGTCAGCCAGGTGGCGGAGAAGATTCGGACCAAGGTTGAAGGGGACATCGCGACCGACATCACTCGCACGGACCGTACCATCGACATTCGCGTTCGCGACCAGGAGCGCTACCGCGACAGCGCGCGAGGCCTTGCCAACCTCAATGTGGCCGAGACTGGAACGACAGCGATCCCGCTGTCGGCAGTGGCCGAGGTCGTGCCGACTCAGGGTCCGGCGGAGATCCGGCGTGGTGACGGGAGTCGAGTGGCGCTGATTACCGCCAACCTTGCCGGCCGCGACCTGGGCTCCGTGTCCAAGGATATCGAGGACACGCTGAGAGGCATGACTTGGCCTGAGGGGTACGACTGGCGGCTCGGAGGCCAGGAGAAGGAGATGAAGACCTCGTTCGGGAGCATGGGCCTCGCCTTCGGCCTGGCCGTCTTCATGGTCTACCTGGTCATGGCCTCGCAGTTCGAGAGCCTGCTCCACCCGTTCGTCATCCTCTTTTCGGTGCCGTTCGCAGTGATCGGTGCCTTCGTTGCCATGTACCTCTTCCACGTCACGATCAGCGTTGTCTCCCTCATCGGGCTTGTCCTGCTCGCGGGCATTGCCGTCAACGATGCAATCGTCAAGATTGACTACACCAACCAGTTGCGCCGGAGCGGTATGGAGAAGATCGAGGCGCTGAAGCGGGCCGGACTCGTCCGTCTGCGCCCGATCCTCATGACGTCGGCGACCACGATCCTCGGCCTACTCCCAATGGCTATCGGCCTCGGAGAGGGCGCAGAGTTGCGGGTGCCGATGGCGTTGACAGTTATCGGCGGCATGCTCACGGCCACGCTCCTCACGCTGCTGGTGGTCCCTGCCGTCTACACCATTCTCGACCGCAGTAGATGATGAGCGGATTCTCCGGGTGGGCCTCGACAGCTGTGTGGGAGCTGCACACTACCGACGTGTGCCGGCTTGAGTCACGGCGTGTCCCGATCTGAAACATGCCTCTCAGCTGCTCCCCGTCACAGTTGGGATGAGGGTGGCACGGCACTTGCTGATGTTCCGGGCAAGGGAGAGGCAGACGGAGGTGGAGGGCCGAGACGGAGGATGTCGAGTATGAGCTTCCTGTCAGATGCAGTCGGACTACTCAGGCGCCGGTTGGTCTCGGGGCGACGGCAGGATGTACCCGCCCGCCCTCTGGCCCGGCGGAGGGGCGGAGATCGCCGGCGGGCGGTGCCGGAGACCATCGGTCCGTACGAGGTTTCACAGCTTCTTGGGCGCGACGACGAGCTGCTGCTGCTCAAGGCCTGGGACGCGGGACGGGCGCGCTGGGTGAGGCTCGCGGCACTTCGGCTCGAGGATGGTCTCGACGCGACCGAGCGCTTACGACGGATGGCCCGTTTGCATCACATCGCCGATCCGTTGACCGCGGTCCGGCATAAGGGTGTGCTGCGTGTCCATGGTCTCGAGTACCACGAGGGTTGGGGATGCGTTGTCATGGAGCAGCTTGAGGGAGTGCAGCTCACCGAGCTGTTGGCCCAGTCGGAAACTCTGTCGCCATCACAGGTCGCTCCGCTCGGCGCTGCGCTGGCATCGGTGATCGCCGCAGCGGCCGAGGCAGGGGTTGAGATCATCGACCTGGACCCGGCAGAGATCATGCTCACGAGCAGGGGAGAGATCAAGGTCTGTTCCCTCGGCCGCAAGGGCCAGGCTGGAGACGGTGGGACCTCCCTCGACGCGCCCAATGTGAGCGGGCTATCCAACCTGGGCGCGCTTCTCTACCGTTGTCTGACCGGCAGACGCCCCTCCCTCCCGTCTACGGCCGAGAAGCCGACGCGACGAGCCCTGACCCCCATCTCGGCATACCGCCCGTCGGTGCCGGCGGACCTGGAGCGCATCATCATGGGCCTGATGATCTTCGACACAGAGGAGGTGCGCCTGTCGCCGCCGGTTGTGGCCGGAGGCCTGGAGCGCCTGGTCAAACAGCATGGCTGGAACTGGCAGACGCCTGAGTCTGCCGCCGCCACTGAGCCGCCGCGGTTCCCTTCACCAGAAGCGGACGGCCAAGAGGCAATCCCCGCCTGACGAGTCGGAGCTCAGCTAGCTCGCAGGAGGAGGGTCTTTCCGCTGCGGAATCCTGCCGCTCATGGTCAGGCTCGTAGCCCGTGCCGACCTACTCGACCATGGAGGCCGTGGCTACTCGACGGACACGCTTGAAAGCTGCAGGCCGAACGCCTTGGTGATGAACACAGCCATCTCATCCCGGCCCAGCACGCGATGAGGACAGTAGTTGCCCTCTCCGCACCCGGCCGTGATTCCGCTGGCAGCCAAGTAGTGGATGAAACGACATCCGCCGTCGTCCGCCGCCACGTCGGAAAACACAGATACGCCATCGGGACCGGCGACACAGTTGTAATCGCCCATACCCGGCACCGTGCCCGAAAACGGAATCGAGCTGCGACCGGCCGTGGCAGCGCCAATGAAAATGGCCATCTGCCAGCGGTCAACCGGATTGCCCGGGCAGTACATCCCTGCTGCGCACCCGGACGTGACCTGGGTCGCCGCAATATAGTGGATGAACCGGCAGCCGCTGTCGGCTGGCGGTACATCGGAGAATACCGACATGCCGTCTGGGCCAGCCACGCAGTTGTAGTCGCCCATATCCGGCACCACGCCACTGTAGGGGACGGCACCGTCGGAGATTGCCTTCGCGAGGAACACAGCCATCTCCCAGCGAGAGATGGTGGCGTCAGGGCAGTAGGTCGAGGCCCCGCAGCCGGTGGTGATGCCGTTGTGGAGGAGGGTCTCGATGAAGCTGTAGCCCCAACGGGAGGACGGCACGTCCGTGAAGCTCGAGCCCAGATGGATGGTCCACTCCGCCGTGCGGTTCGTGGTCAGGTCCTCCGTGGCAACCAGGTCGACATGCGTGCTGGGTCGCTGCCCCTGCGATAGGACTCCTGTTTCGTAGCAGTTGCCGCCCTTGCTCCAACAGTCGGTCTCCTCACCCGGCATCATGAAGCCGTAGACGGCCGATTCGTCGGGAACGGTGAACGTGAAACCCGTTGGCCCGGTGAAGGCGGAAAGGGTGCCAATCACCTGCATCGGAGAGCAGCCGTCCGGGTAGCGCCAGGTGGGCGATAGCACGACGCGCTCGCCGGGCTCCAGGAGGCCGTTCAGGTTCGAGGTTCCACCGCTCGCCGGGTGGGTATCGACGTCGATGCCGAGCGCTGTCATGTTCTGCTGGCAGGGTGCAGAGGATGGCACGGCAAAATGAGCGACGGTCCCCAGCGATGCTTTGATATAGGCCGTCATGTAGCCCATGTTGAGATGCTCTCGCTTGTCGTTGGTTGTGTGGTAGTACTGATTGAAGTCGTCCTGGTCGTCCTCGATGGCGAGGATGGCGGGGTAGCCACGGCTCCAGAATGAAGCATGGTCGCTGGCTGTGATCCCGTCCGAATCGATGATGGGTGACAGCGACCCCGAGAGCCCATAGACCGATACGACATCGTTGAACATTGTGGCGATTGCAAGATCGTCCGGGTAGCCGGCCGAACCACTGGTCCGAGTGTGCAACCGGAGCGTGGGACCATCCAGTTGGTCCCAGCCGATCATGTCCATGTTGAAGACGCCGACGATGTTGTCGCCAGCAGCCTGCGCGGCGGCAGCGTACCTGGAGCTCCCGAGCAGCCCCTGCTCCTCGCCGGTGAAGAAGACAAACCGGATGGTGCGCTCGAACCAGTACTGGCTCAGAATCTGTGCCGCCATCATCACCCCAACCGACCCGCTGGCGTTGTCGTCGGCCCCGGGGGCTAGCGTGCCCGAGGGCATGTCGTCGAGGTGGGCGGTGATGAGGACGATCTCATCCGGATGTGTGGATCCGAGCTTCTCGCCGACTACGTTCCGCCCCGAGTAGCCGCCCGATGTCCAGTTGTCGAATGCAGGGTCGAGATCGTACTGCAGCATGTACTCGTAGACGTACTGGGTCGCTTTCTGGATAGGGGTTCCGGAGCTCGTGTGGCGAGTAGCGATGGTGTAGGGGCTTCCCTCGATCGTGACCGGGGTCTCGCCGCTGAGGTCGCCGTCGTTTGCGTAGGTCGCAGCCTGCGTGACCGCAGCGATGATGTCCGCGACACGAGGGTCGTACGTGATCGCCGGAAGCTTGGGGGCGCGAGATGTCGGCGTCAACGCCATTGGCGCCTCGCTGAACAGGCCGAGATCGAACCCGAGGTCCCCCAACTCCTCCCGGCGTCCCGGGGCATCCCTGACGACGATTCGCCTGCCGTCGTCGAGAAGCACGGGGAACCGTCGTGCCGCCTCGGCGCGGGCCCCTTCCCGTCGCTCCAGGGCGATCAGGTACCGGGCTCCCGCGCTGTCCTCGTCCAGCACCCGCGCCCCGAGCGGCTTTCCGACCGACGCCGGAGCCAAAACCAGCGCATAGGTGACCCCCGCCCGATCCCGAAGAACGGCGCGTACGGGCAAACCCAGCTTCGCCACCGGCGTCGCGAGGTCGACGCGCATCAGTGCAAGCGGCTCACTGCTGCCGGTTGTAGGGGACGGTACTGCAAGCCCGAAGCCTGCCACGGCGGTCAGCACCGCGGTCACGATACCGACGAGACGACCCCAACCTGAACGCATCATCGCCTCCCGCATGAATCTGTGCCGAGTTTCCCTCAGGCCCGGTGTGGCCACACTAACACGCAGTGCGCAACTTGCCAAACCAGAGTTTGCGGCTGCGACGTGGCCTCAAAACAATGTGAGGCATTGCGACCTGCCGGGGAGACAGCTCAGAGGCCCTTGTTTACCTCGGGCATGAACGTCTACTTGGGAGAAGTCCTCAAAATCTCGTGGAGGTAGCTGCTGTACATGGACTTCCATGCCTCTGGTTCAAGACCTCCTATGACGAACTCCAGCTGCTCGTCCGACAGCTCGATGCCGTCCTCGCCGGAAGCCGGGGGCCGCCGTGGCGGCCGCGACGGCCCGCCTTCGGGTGGATTCCAATCAGACATCGCCGGTTCCTTTCCCGCGAGCGATGCTGCCCGCTCGCTGACTTCTGGAGTTCTCGACGCCCATTCTACAACCTCGGGCCGACGTTGGGTGTCGAGCTTCCGGGGAGCATTCAATCTTCCGCAGGGGTGGACATTCCTGCCGCTGACGGCCGATCATGATCGTGACGTTCAGGTGAATCCGGGGAGGTGGCGATGAAGGGTCACTGTCCTGACTACGTTCGCTTGACCGGTGATCCAATCCGGCATCTCGGCTCGCACGCGTGGCTGCGATGGCTGCCCCCCCTGCTGGTCGTATTGAGTGTGGCCGCCACCACCTCGGGTGGCGTCGCCGAGCGGCTTGGACCGTCACAACTGTTCTACCTGGGTGCGTTCCGTCTCCCCGAAGTGACGAGCGAGTCGCCGGCGGTCTGGGACTGGGGAGGGCAGGCGATGACGTTCTTTCCGGCCGGCGATCCGGGCGGTGGGACCGACGGCTTCCCGGGTTCTCTTTTCGTCACCGGGCTGGACACGGACAACTGGGTGTCGGAGATTGGCATCCCGCACCCGAGCCTGTCACGCAACGTGGAGGAGCTGCCCGCGGCGGTGACCTTGCAGCCGTTGGCCGATGTCAGGGATGGCCTCTTCGCGACCTTCACCGAGCTACCGCGCGTCGGCCTGGAGTATCTTCCGGCCCAGGCCGGACAATCGGCCGGCCTGCTCCACCTCGCGTGGGGACAGCACTTCCACGAGGAGCCCGGCGTTACGATAGCACCCACCCATGCCTGGTGTGGCCTCGACTTGGCTCATCCGGACACGCAGGGACCGTGGTGGATCGGAACTGTGGCCGCCAACGAGGCGGGGTTCATCTACAGCATCAACGACTACCTGTTTGCGATCCCTGACGCCTGGGCCGACGCCCACCTCGGAGGACGGAGGCTCGCGACCGGCAGATTCCGCGACGGCGGCTGGTCGGGCATGGGGCCGAGCCTGATCGCCTACGGGCCCTGGCTCGACGGCGACCCGCTCGGCGCCGCTCCGCCGCCGAACGCAGAGCTTTCCCGCATCCCTCTGATCCTGTACTCCAGCACACTCGAGGCCGGTGACCACCGGCTCACCAGCTACAGCAACGCGGACGCCTGGACAGGCGGCGCCTGGATTACCTCCGGCTCGCGGTCGGCGGTCATCTTCGCGGGCACGAAAGGCTCCGGCTACACGTGGTACGGCTTCTTCACGCCCGAGGGGGTCGATCCCCCACCCCTGTTCGGGGAGGGCGCTCCCTGTGTGTACACCGTCGGCGACATCATGTGCGTCCGCCCCGATGGTGAGACCGCGTGCACTCAGGAGGACATGCTGCCCTGTACTGGCGCATCGACGACGCAGGCGAGCCGCGGGTGGTGGGCCTCGCGCTTTGACGCCGTCCTGCTCTTCTACGACCCGGATGATCTGGCGGCGGTGGCAGCCGGTTCCCTGGAGCCATACCAGCCCCAGCCCTACGCCACGCTCGAGATCGATGAGCACCTGTTCCTCAACGCCACCATGCCGGATGTGACGATGTACAACGGCTACGGCGACCAGCGGAGAGGGCGGCTCGGGGCGGTGGCCTTCGACCGCGGAAGCGGCCTGCTGTACGTGCTCGAGCAGTTCGCGGATGAGTATCGTCCGCTGGTCCACGTTTGGAGGGTGCAGGAACAGGCCGGCTCGCCGGCTCGGCGTCCAGCGCGGGCACGGGGCCGGGCCCGACCCGTTACCGTGCGGTAGGTCTTCCGCGGCTCGAGGTGCAGTATCGGCGCCCTCCGCCGGCATCGATTCGCCCGTACGTCGCCTCACAGGGCGGGCTAGCTCCCGCCGGGCTCCCGGCCGGGGGGTGGCTCCGCAGCCACCACACCTTCGGCGATCACGATCTCGACTCGCCTGTTCTTTCGTCGCCCATCGGCGGTTGTGTTGTCGGCGATTGGCCGGCTCTTGCCGTACCCGACGGTCGTCATGCGGTCGCCGGCTACACCTTGAGCCTGAAGCAGTTGCCGGACGGCCTCCGCCCTCTGCTGGGAGAGGCCGAGGTTGTAGGCATCGCTGCCGGTAGCGTCGGTGTGGCCCTCCACTCTGAGGTTGAGCTCCGGCATGATGAGTAGGATCCCGGCCAGCTTCGCCAGGACCAGCTGGGCCTCCGGCTTGAGCGTGGCCTGGTTGACATCGAAGAGAATATCCGGGAGGTTGAGGATGAGCCCGCGCACCGACTGCTGCGTTTCGGCAACCTTGGACAGCGCACCCTGGAGCCGGGATGAGAGCCGCTCCTTCTCGCTGCGAAGGCCGGCCATCGAATGCTCGAGCTGCTGTTTCTCAGCTTCCATCTTCGCCAGCTCGGACTGAGCTGCGGCGACCGCCGCCTCCGTGGCGGCCTTCTGGCTCGCTGCTTCCGCAGCGGCCTGCTCGCGGGCCGCCTCGGCGGCGGTTTTTTCGCGGGTCGCTTCAGCGAGGGCGAGTCGCGACGCTTGAAGGCTGCCCTGAGCCTCGGCGAGCGCCGCCTGCGCGCTCTTTGCCCGATTCTCGGCCGCGCCGGCCCGTTCCTCGAGCGCCCTCATCTCCGCCTTGCGCGCGGCGATCTCCTTCGCCAGCCGCTCGGCCTCCTTGCGTCGGGTCGTGATCTGGATCGAGTCGGAGCTGAGAGCCACCACGCGTCGGGCAAAGTCGACGCGTTCCTTGGCTCGCCGGCTTGCGGTTGCAAGGGCACGAGCCTGGTTGAGGGCGATCGTGGCCTCGCGGTAGATCTGTGGCGCGTAAGAACCGGCACCGCTGCGATCGGCCAGCTCATGGGCCTTTTCGGCCTGCAGGAGGTCGAGTGGCTTCGAGCTGTCCCAGGAGATGTCTGCAATCGTGTTCAGAGCGTGTGCCGGGGCCGGGGCAAGGCCGGCGTAGGAGAACGGGATCGATGGCGCCTGCCGGTCCCTGCTCGAAGAGCTCGTGAACATGACCATCTCTGAAGGCTTCTCGACGAGCGAGTAAGGCTCCGCCGTGACCAACAGAGCAAAGGTCTTCTGACCGGTTGAGAACCTCGTCTTGCCGCTGTCGCCGTCCAGCTGCAGCTCGCCGAGGTTCTCGGCGTTCCCGTCTCGAGTGACGGCCCAGGCTACATAGCAAGTCACGTCGCCACCGAACAGGATGGCCGGCTTCATGTCCCGGTAGTCGATCTCGATCTGGGTCTGTGCCTCGTGCGCCTGGACCTTGGCGCGAAGCTTTGCCCGCGGCGCTTCAGCCGACGGCACGAGGTCGAGCTTCACCGTCCTACGTTCCGGGTAGGTGACCGCGGTCAGCGTGATCTCGCCTGCCGCGGCCGTGGTGGCTCCGAGCAGAAGTGCGGCCGTCACAAGGAAGCTTGCGCAGCGTGTCATTGGGAAGTTCCTCCTATCCATATCTATGCGCGCAAGACGTTGAGGGCGGATCCGGCTCTGAACCACTGGATCTGCTCCGCGTTCAGTGTGTGGTTGACCGGGAAGCTCTCCTCGCCGCCGTCCGCATGATGGAGCACGACCGTGAGCTGGCCCCCGGGTTTCATCTCGGCAAGCCCGCGGATCGATACCCGGTCGTCGACCCGGATCTTCTCGTAGTCGGCCGGATCGGCGAAGGTCAGGGGAAGCATCCCCTGCTTCTTGAGGTTGGTCTCATGGATACGGGCGAACGAGCGAGCAATGACCGCCGTTCCGCCAAGGTGCCGCGGCTCCATCGCCGCGTGCTCGCGGGACGAACCCTCGCCGTAGTTCTCGTCACCGACCACGACCCAGTGCATGCCCCTTTCCTTGTAGGACCGGGCGAGCTCGGGCAGCGACACGGCCTTGCCGGTGTCGATGTCGATCCCGGTGCCCGGCTCGTCGGTGAAGGCGTTGACGGCGCCCAACAGCAGGTTGTCGGAGATGTTGTCGAGGTGGCCGCGGAACTGGAGCCATGGTCCGGCCTGTGAGATGTGGTCGGTGGTGCACTTGCCGTTCGCCTTGACGAGCACGGTCAGGCGCTCGAGATCACGGCCGTCCCAGGCCGGGAACGGGGTGAGGAGCTGCAGCCGGTTGGAGTCAGGACGGACCTTGACGTCGACGGTCGTCGGCGTCTCGGGGGGCGCCACGTACCCCTCAGCCTTGAACACAAAACCGTGCGCTGGGATCTCCGGAGCCGGCGCAGGCGGCTCAAGCCTGAATGTGGCGCCGTTACTGCCCTCGATCTCGTCGTGGACGGGGTCGAACGAAAGCCGACCCGCGAGCGCATAGGCGACAACGATCTCCGGACTGCCGATGAAGGCGTAGGTCTCCGGGCTGCCGTCGTTGCGCTTGCGAAAGTTGCGGTTGAACGAGGTTACGATGGAGTTGCGGGTCCCGGGCTTGATGTCGTCCCGCTGCCACTGCCCGATGCATGGTCCACAGGCGTTTCCGAGAACGACTCCGCCGAGTTTGCTCAGGGTCGCCATCTGCCCGTCGCGTTCGATGGTCGCCTCAATCTGCTCGGATCCCGGCGTCACCCAGAACGTGGTCTTGAGCCGGGCGCCTTTGGCGAGGGCCTGCTCCGCGACGTCGGCCGCACGAGTGATGTCCTCGTAGGAGGAGTTTGTGCAGGAGCCAATCAGGGCAGCCGAGAGCCGGTCAGGGTAGTCGGCCGTTGCGACATCGGCCGCCATGTTGGAGACCGGATGAGCGAGATCGGGCGTGTGCGGCCCCACGAGGTGCGGCTCAAGAGAGTCGAGGTCGATCTCGATGAGCTGATCGTAGTACTTGTTGGGCTCGCCCTCCACCTGTGGGTCAGCGACGAGTAGGTCGGTGTTGGCATCCGCGAGCGCGGCAATCTCACTCCTGCGGGTGGCTTCGAGGTACGTCTTCATGCGTGTGTCATAAGGGAAGAGGGAGCATGTGGCGCCGAGCTCCGCGCCCATGTTGGTGATCGTGCCCTTGCCGGTGGCCGAGATCGAGGCCGTGCCCGGACCGAAGTACTCGATGATGGCGTTGGTGCCGCCCTTGACCGTGAGGATGCCGAGAAGCTTCAAGATGACGTCCTTGGGTGCGGTCCAGCCGTGCAACGAGCCGGTCAGCTTGACACCGATGACCTTCGGCTGCAGGACCTCCCAGGGGAAGCCGGCCATCACGTCGACCGCGTCCGCACCGCCGACGCCCACGGCGACCATCCCGAGGCCGCCGGCGTTCGGAGTGTGTGAGTCGGTGCCGATCATCATGCCACCGGGGAAAGCGTAGTTCTCGAGCACGACCTGGTGGATGATTCCGGAGCCGGGTTTCCAGAAACCGAGGCCGTAGCGGGCGGCCGCCGACTGCAGGAAGTCGTACACCTCACGGTTCTCTTCAATCGCTCGCTTGACGTCTTCGGCTGCGCCCGAGCGCGCTCGGATGAGGTGATCACAGTGAACCGTTGACGGTACCGCCGTTGTGTCACGACCGGAGAGCATGAACTGGAGAAGCGCCATCTGCGCGGTAGCGTCCTGCATGGCGACCCTGTCCGGCCGCAGCATGATGTAGGCCCTACCCCGCTCCAGGTGCTCGTTTTCGGCATCATCCAGGTGGCCGAATAGGACCTTCTCGGCCAGGGTCAGCGGCCGGCCGAGCCTCGCCCGGACGATCTCCAGACGGGCGCGAGAGGTGTTGTAGACGCGGCGGACCATGTTGGGTGTGGTCTCGATGGCTGGCATGGTGATGACTCCTTCCCTCGACTGTCGTGAAGGGCTTCACAAGGCGCTTGCGCCAAAGGAACATCCGCCCTCCGGGCGCGTATTGTAGTACATCTGTCGTCTGGCTGAGGAAGCGGTCGCGGGTGGTGATAGACTCGCAGGAACAAGCTGGAGGAATGACAATGAATCTCATCGAGGCGGTACCAGTTCTTGTGGTCCTGGCGTTCTTGGCCCTCGTGGTCTACATCGTTGTCAGGACGCGCTACAAGAAGGCGGGGCCGGACGAGGCGCTGATCGTCTTCGGGCGGCGCAAGCTGCTCGGCCGCAAGGTTCGCAGCGAGACGGGCCAGATCGAGGGGTTCCGGATCATTCGCGGCGGCGGCACCTTCGTTTGGCCTGCCTGGGAGCAGCACGAGGTCCTGTCGCTGCGCATGATGACGCTGGATATCGACCTGCGCCACGTCTACACCATCCAGGGCATCCCCATCAATGTGAAGGCGGTGGCACAGGTCAAGGTGCTGGGTGACATCTCCCACATTCGGCGCGCTGCCGAGGGGTTCTTGGGCCTGGCTGCGGATGACATCCAGGCGACCATCAAGGAAACCGTTGCCGGCCACCTGCGCGGGATTATCGGCACGCTGACCGTCGAGGAGCTCTACCGTGACCAGAAGAGCTTTCAGGAGAAGGTGCGGGATGAGGCTCACAGGGACCTTGACGGCATGGGCTTCGAGTTCCGGTCGTTTGTCTTCCAGGCGATTCAGGATGACGAGGGCTACCTCAACGCCCTCGGCCAGCCGAAGATCCAGGAGGCCCTCAAGTACGCACGAATCGCAACCGCCCAGGCGGACCGAGATGCCGCCATCGAGGAGGAGCAGGCGCGGCAGCAGAAGGAGCAGAAGCGGATTGTGGTCGACACCGAGATCGCCGAGTCTGACAGGGCCCTGAGCCTCAAGAAAGCATCCATCAAGAAGGAGGTCGATGTCGCCGATGCGCAGGCGGTGAAGGCCGGCGAGATGGAGCTGAAGGTTCAGGACATTCAAATCGCCGAGCAGGAGGTCGAGCGCCAGAAGCTCGAGCTCAATGCCGAGGTGCGCGAGCAGGCGGATGCCAAGAAGTACGAGACGGAGCGTCTGGCCGACGCCGCACAGTACCGGGTCGAGCGGGAGGCGGCCGCGGAGCGCAAGCGGCGGGAGGAAGCTGCGCAGGCGGTGAAAGCGGAGGGCATTGCCAAGGCGGAGGCCGAGTCGACGATGCGACGCGAGATCGGCCTCGCCGAGGCGGAGGCCATTCAGGCCAAGGGCGAGGCCGAAGCGGAGGCGCGGAGGCTGCTCGCCGAGGCGCTCAAGCTCTACAACGACGCCGGTCTCTCGATCGAGGCGCTCAAGGTGCTGCCCGAGATCGCGGCTGCGATCTCCGAACCGCTGGCGCGAGCCGGCACGACAACCATCATCAGTAACGGCGGCGCCGGTGAGGGTACCGGAGCCGGACGGCTGACCGAGGACGTGGTTCAGGTGCTGAGCCAGCTCGGCCCGGTCATGCGCCAGCTGTCGGGTGTGGACCTCGACAAGCTGCTGCGAGACCTCTCCCGCCTGCCGGGGGCTGTTGCAGACCGAGTGAGCGGAGAGGGGTCCGCCGGCGGCGAAGTGTTCGATGAGGACTAGGTGGCTCCTTCCAAGCAGCTTGCTGCGCTGATCTTTTCGCTCGAGGAGGCGGACTCTCCGTTCGAGCGCATGCACCAGCTTGGCCTGGCATGGCGGAGCATCCGCGAGCTCAGCCGCCAGGAGCGTCTGGAGCTGGCGAGACATGCCGGCTTCGACGGCGCCGAGGAGCTCGTCGAGCGGCTGGCCGCCCGCTCGGGAGGCCTCGCACCGGCCGTTCTCCTCGAGGCAATCGAAAGCGCTCGCCAGGCCGATCCCTCGAAGCTGAAGGCGCTCTTCGCGGGCCTGCGGGACCCCGCCCGGCGAGGCCAGGTGCTGGCTGACACGTTGCGTGCCGTCGGCCGGGCCGCGGCCGAGCGGCTCGCAGGAGAGGACGCAGAGGAAGGTGAGGGGGGGAAGGCAGCGGATGCTCGCCAGCCGGCGGAGAGCGACGCCAATATCGAGCTGCCCGAATCCGAATCCGAATCCGAGTCCGAATCCGAAGCCGAAGCCGATGTCGAGGCGGCCGCACCGCTGGCGCCGGAGCAGGCAGAGACTCTCGAGTCCCTACCGGAGATTCCACATCCGGCGACCTGCGCCGAACCGACGGAAGCCCCTGCGGCAACACCGGCGTCACCTGAAGCTCCTCTAGTGTTGCTCCACCGGGGTCCGGGAGTCTCGCACTTGGAAGCAGCCGGCGAGGTGCCCGAGACAGTCGGCGCCGGGGACGGCGGGAAGGTCCCTCGCTCGGGGGCTGAGGCCGGAGCCGGCAAGGGGGAGGCAGGGCGTGTCGACACGACCGTCGACCGGGAGGAGGTCTCCGGGTCCGCTGTTGCCTCCGATGCTGCGAAAAGGGCCGGGGAGATCGCCGGTGAACCGCGGCTGCTGGCCCGCCTCCTCCGGCTCCGTCAGGCGGCGGCGGGTGGCCTCGCTGATCCGGATCTCGGACAGCTGCTGGCCGGCTTTCCACCAGGATGGCCGCGCCGGAGGGCCCTCTCGGCCCTGATCGAGGGCGGCTCGGTGAGCTCCGCGGCGCTCGCCCTCGATCTGGTCGCCGAGCTCGGCCTCGAGCGGGATCGTGGCTGGTGCCTGGCCCTGGTGCTGCGAACGTGGGATCTTTCGGTTGCCGAGCTCGACCGCGCTCTTGCATTGGTTTCGTCGCCGGCCCGCCGCCGTCGCCTGCTCGGGTTGGCGTCACTCTCGTCATAGCGCGGCTCGAGGTCCGGCCGGGCCTTGAACGCTGATACCATACGTCAGCCATGGGGGAAGCTCTCCGGTCCCGTCGCGCGTTTGGCTTGCTGCTGGCCTCCGTCGTGGTGTGCCAAGGGTGTGGCGGCGCCCGGGAAGGCTGGCAGCGGCTCTGGCCAGAGCAATGGGCCTGGGCGCATCGAGGCAGGATCCTCGAGCGCGGCGTGGCAGCCGACGGACGCCTTGTCACGGCGGAACACGGTGGCATCCACCTGAGGGCAAGCCTCTTCAACCACGGCGCACAGCAGGCCCGAGCTCTACTGATGGGTCCGCATCTGCGCCGGGGTTGGGGGCTCGCAGGCGGTGAACGGAAGTTCATCGACATCCGGCTTCCGCGGGCGGGGCGCTACCGCTTCTCGGCATCGGCGGATGTGATCTTGGGCGAGCCGCGAATGGGTCTTCCCATCGCGCAGCCCAAGCTGGTGGTCCTCATTCTCGTCGACACCCTGCGTGCAGATCATGTCAACCAAGAGCTGATGCCCGGCGTCTGGTCGTTCTTCTCCAAGGGGCACCGCTGGGGCGACGCTTCAGCCGACGCACCATGGACTGTGCCGTCGGTTGCCTCTCTCTTTACCGCCCGCCCGGTGCTCGATCTGACGACGCCCGAAGGCGACCTGCTCGGGGTACCCGAGGGGATGCCCACCTGGGCGGAGGCTCTCGAACGGGCCGGCTTCAGTGGCGGCGCCGTTGTTGCCAACTACACGATTCAGGTGCTCAACGGCTTTGGCAAAGGCTTCGGCTCGTTCCTGGTTCCCGACGGGCATGGGAGCTCCCACCACCCGGATGCGACGTGGGTGGTCGACAATGCGCGCGCCTGGCTTGCCGCGCACCGAGGCGAGAACGGCTTTCTGTACCTGCACCTGATGGACCCGCACGAGCCGTACCGTGACCACAGCGGCCGTGGCCGGGTGGCGCCGTCGCTGCAGCCATTTGCGCATCGCGACCGGGTGGCGACAGCTTCCGAGACCGCACTCTTCAAGGACCTCTACGCCGGCGAGGTGCGCCACGTCGATCAGGTCCTGACACCCTTCCTGCACGACTTGGGACCGCACGCTGTCGTTGCGTTGACCGCCGATCACGGCGAGGCGCTGGGTGAGCATGGTTGCTGGGGCCATGGCCTCAACCTGTACCAGGAGGCGCTGCACATTCCATTCATGTTGCGTGGACCGGGAGTCGCGGCCGGCGAGTCCGGTCAGCCGGAGCAGCTGATCGACCTCACGCCGACTCTCCTGGACTTGGTCGGCGTCGAGCGAGAGCGATCGATGATCGGCAGATCGATGCTGAGCGGTGGCTCGAGGGTTCCACTAGTTGCGGCGACCTTCGGGGCCGGCCCGCTCCGATGGTGCTGGCGGCGGGGAGCGGACAAGGTCGTGATCCGGATGGCCCCCCAGCCTGGGCTCGCATCCGTGGCCCGCTCCACCATGGAAGAGGGGCATCCACTTCCCACGGGGGCCGTGGCCTTCAGGTTGGACAGGGATCCGCAGGAGAACGAGCCGCTGCCCCTGGACGGAAAGCTCACCCTGGCTGCGGGACGCGCGTTCGTGGCGACGACCGCACGCTTCGTGCCCGGACTGCAGGTCCTGGCCTGGGGAGAGCACGGGAGGTTGAGGCTGTCCCTGGACGTGAGCGGGAAGCTCGAGCCGGCACAGGTTTTCGCCGTGGCGCCGGTGGCCCTGCGGCGGGAAGGAAGACACCTGTCGCTGTCGTGCACCGAGGCATTCCCGGTATGCGGCATCGCCGGAACGGTGGTTCCGAAGCCGTGGCACGTCCGGCTCCCGGCCGACGGCGGCCGGTGGCTTGATCATGAGGGTGGCGGTACGGTGCCGCTGACCGACCTGAGCGAGCCGCCATACCTTCAGGCGCCCGGGGTCTTGGTGTGGTGGAACCCACCGCGGGAGCGGCTGGTGAAGGGGTACCGCGAGACGCTGCGCCGCTTACGCGATCTCGGCTATCTGCAGTAGAGCGCGGCTCCAAGTGGTGGCGTGCTAGCATGATGGGCATGCCGCGCTTCATTGCCGACGCCATGCTGGGGACCCTTGCCAGGTGGCTACGGTTCTTCGGCTACGACTGCCTTTTCGTCGAGCTGCCCGATGAACAGGTGCTGAGCCGAGCGAGGGCGGAGTCACGCTGGCTGCTGACCCGTGACCGCGCTCTGGCGTCACGAGGGCCGAGGACCGTGCTGGTGCAGGCTGAAGAGCTCGACGATCAGGTTGCAGAGGTCATCTCGCGCCTGAATCTGGTTCCGGAACCGACGCTGGAGCGCGCACGCTGCGGCGCCTGCAATGGGCTCCTCGAGCCAGCGGCCTCCGAGGTCGTGGCGCCGCTCGTGCCGTCACACGTGGCAGCCACGGCGACACGGTTCCGCCGCTGCACGGAGTGCGGCAGGATTTACTGGTCCGGAAGCCACACGCACCGCATCGTGGCCAGGATGGAGCGGATGCTCGCAGCGGCGACAGGGGCGGGTGCAGTCCGATGACCAGCCAGAGGGGCAACGAGGGGGCGTTTCTCCTGCTCGACGTGGACCGTGAGATCGTCGTCGGTGTGGATGACGGCTCGTCGACGCTGATTCCACCCGTGGTCAAGGATCCACTGGGGGTCGGACTGCTGGACTTCGTTCATCCCGTTGACCGGTCCGCGCAAGCGGAGTGGCTCGAGGCGGGTCTTGGCGCTTCGCCGCCGTTCCGCCGCGCCGCAGCCGATGACCCGCCGCGGTGGTTCCGGTTCGTGGCCGCGACGCCGTCGCCGGGGCGAGCGCGGTGCCGTGTGTTGATGGTGGAGGTCACGGAGGAGGTCCGAGAGGACTCCCTTCGGCAGCGCCTGAACTCGACGCTTGCTCGACACGTGGGATGGGCCCTGGTTGAGCGATCGGCCGCCGTAGCGGCGGAGCTCGCTGGATGCACGAACGCTCTGCTGGCCGAGCTCCATCCGCCGCTTGCCATCATTCGGTCGACTCACGGCCAGGGAATGCTGCCGGTGGGATCCACGGTACCGATGGCAGAGAGTCCCCTCGATGAGGGCTTTACTGCCTTGACAATCAGGGAGTACCAGAGTGCCGTACAGGGGGTTTTCCCCGAGTGGGTCCTGTTCGAGGCGACGAAGGCGGAGTCGGCGGTCATTGTTCCCGTTACCGAACCGACGGAGGTCGGTTCCCGCGCTGTGATCGTCTGCTTTTCACCCTTGCCGCGCAAGCTTCTGCCTCTCGAGGCCGAGCTGCTGGAGCTGTTGGCGGTTCGGCTGGCGGCAGAGTTCGTGGCGGCCCGCCAGGAGGAGACCGAGGAGGACAGTCGGCAGCAGCGAGGCCCGGCGACCTCCGAGCAGCTTGCCCGGATCGTGACGCTCGCGATGGGCTTGCGGGGGATAACCCATACATTGAACAACCTCTTTGCAGTGCAGGTGTTGAACGCGCAGCTGGCGGCGAAGAGAAGCTCGCGGAACGGGGGGCTCGAGCCGTACCTCGAGCGGATCAGTGAGGCCGCCCGCCGTGGCGCCGGCATCATGAGCCAGATCGCTCTGCTCGGCGATGAGGGCCCCCCCGAGGTTGGGGCGGTGAACCTCGTGGAGATCCTCAAACAGGGCATCAGCCTCGTATCGCATCTTCACAAGGCGATTGACATCGAGCTGGAGTGTGAGAGCGAGGCGATCCGGATTTGGGGAGATGAGAGGACGGTCCTCGGGCTGCTGGTCGCTGTGCTGCTGCCGGCCGCCGAAATCGCCGAGCCGGGCGCGAGGCTGCACGTGAGCGCGTCCGAAGGCGATACCGGGGGCGATGAGCCGGGAACGGTCTGCCTCGCCATTGGCGCCGGTCCCCTACCGCCCCGAGGAGGCGAAGGGGAGGCAGGAATGAGTGAGGAGCAGAGGCGCATGCTCGACCTCGGCGTGGCGCTCTCGACGCAGGTGGCCGAGCGTCTCGGAGGGCGGCTGGCAATGCACTGGCGGGGACAGCAAATCACTGTGGACATCAGCCTGCCGGCGTTCGAAGCCTAGGAGCCTGTGGCACATAGAGCGAACGGCGCTATTCGGGCGGCGCGAGGTCCCGTCTTCGTTACATTCTCGGACCGTACTCGGAGTACTGTTCCTCAAATGCGCCTCAACGGGCCACTCGCGACGCTCCGAAATCCACCATCCGCCTATGAACTACAGGCTCCTAGCCCGGGTCATTCACCCGCAATCTACTGCGACCGACAGTAGGCGAGCCTAGCCGTGCTCTTCACGTCTCGCTTGATGCGGCAGATACGTGCTGAACTACTAACGCACCAAGGACACGATGAAGAACACCAAGGAGATAGGCAGGATCCGGGCTGGAGCCTTGGGTTCGAGCCGTGGTGCGCTGGCAACCGGGTGGCCGGTACGGCTAAGATTCTCTCGACATGGACGTGACCCGCGACCCGTTCGCCGAGCTGCAGGTGCGGCTCGAGCATGTGTTCTCGGATCCGGACCTGCTGCGGCAAGCGCTGAGGCACTCCTCGGCAGAGACTGCCAACGAAGGAGGATCCTATGAGCGCCTTGAGTTTCTCGGCGACGCTGTTCTGGGGCACGCAATCGCCCTGCTTCTCTACCGTCAGCATCCGGCCGCCGATCAGGGTGACTTGACGCGGATGAAGGCGCAGCTGATTCGGTCCACGACGCTGGCCCGCCGGGCGCGCGAGCTAGGGCTCAGAGAACTGGTCGAGCTGGGCCGTGGAGAGGAGGCCCTCGGCGGTCGCGAGCGGCCGGCGCTGCTCGAGGACGTTTTCGAGGCAGTGGTCGGAGCGCTGGCACTGGATGCCGGTTGGGAGCGGGCGAACGCCTTCGCCGAGCAGGTCTTCGCGCCGGAAGTCGACCGTTTGGACGAACGAACGCTGGCGCTCGCCAACCCGAAGACGGTTCTTCAAGAGGCCGCTCAGTCGCAGGGGCTGCCGTTGCCCGAGTACCGGCAGACTGCCGCCGGAGGTCCCGAGCATCGTCCGACCTGGGCCTTCGAGGTGGTGTGGAACGGTGAGGTGCTCGCACGCGGGGAGGGCCGCAGCAAGCGAGCGGCCCAGCAGGAGGCGGCACGCCGCGCGCTGCTGCGCCTTGGGCTGGTCGAGTGACCGATGCTCATCCGCTTCTCGAGCGTGCTCGGGAGGCGCCGGAGCAACCCGGCGTCTACAGGTTCATGGATGCACGGGGAAAGGTCCTCTACGTCGGCAAGGCTTGCAACCTGCGACGGCGGGTGCTGTCGTACTTCACGCGGGGCCGGCTGCCTGATCGAACGGCGTCGATGCTGGAGGGCGCACGCCGTCTGGACTTCACAGTCACCGCATCCGAGACCGAGGCGCTGATCCTCGAGAACACGTTGATCAAGCGCCACCGGCCGCGGTTCAACGTTCTCCTCCGCGACGACAAGACCTATCCCTACCTCAAGGTGACTACCGGCGAGGAGTTTCCCCGGGTTGAGCTGACGCGCCGGGTCCGCGACGACGGGCAGAGCTACTACGGGCCATTCATGGGTCAGTTTATGGCCCGTCGTCTCATGGAGCTGGCACGAACCCACTTCCAGGTCCGCACCTGCCGTATCGAGATCGACGGTAAGCTCCCTCGCCCCTGTCTTTACTACCACATGCATGCCTGTCTCGGGCCGTGCGTCGCCGGATTGACAACGTCCGAGGCGTACGACGGGGCGGTTGATGAGCTGCAGCTCTTTCTCTCGGGCCGCCACCGCGAGCTCCTGCCGCGGCTGGAAGCCAGGATGTGGGCGGCCGCGGAGCGGGAGGACTACGAGCACGCCGCCAAGTACAGAGACCTCATCGCGGTAGTGCGCAGGCTTTCTCAGCCACAGAACGTGGACATGCCGGGCCGCAGGGATGCCGATGTTCTCGCTGCCTGCACGGATGGCGAGAACGCGACCGTCTGCGTTCTTCCCTACCGCGGCGGCAAGCTGGTGGACAAGCGAGAGGTCCACTTTGAGGGGGTGGGGGACATCTCATTGTCAGACCTGTTGGCAGCGTTCATTGCCCAGTTCTACGAGGCGAACCCGGCCGTGCCGCCACTGGTCGATACCATGCAGGAGCTCGAGGACGAGGACCGAGAGATACTGGCGGCGTATCTGAGCAACCGTCGAGGGCACAAGGTAGCTCTCGCTACACCGAGGCGAGGGCCACGGGCCCGGCGTGCGGAGCTCGCCCTTGCCAACGCCCGCACGGCGTTCGAGCTGCGGTTTCGAGCTCCGCTGTCTCAGGCGCAGCACCTTGAACGTCGGCTTGGCGAGGCGCTCGGGCTCGAGGGGCCGGTTCGCAGACTGGAGTGCTTTGACGTTTCTCATGCCAGCGGCAGAGACACCACGGCATCGTGCGTGGTGTGGGAGCACGGGCGGATGAGCAAGCGACACTACCGCTCGTTTTCCATCCGTGATGTCGACGGCGTGGACGATTTCGCGGCTATTTCGGAAGCGGTCACTCGCCGCTACCGCCGGCTCCGCGATGAGCACCGCGAGATGCCCGATCTGGTGCTCATCGATGGTGGTGCGGGCCAGCTCAACGCCGGTGTCGCGGCGCTCGACACACTTGGCCTTTCGCTCCCGGTGGCGGCGCTCGCCAAGCGCGAGGAGCTCCTGTATCTGCCCGAGGCTGCCGAGCCGCTTCGACTCGACCGCTCGGACCCGGCTCACCTGGTGCTGCGGCAGGCGCGAGACGAGGCTCACCGGTTTGCTGTCAGCCGCCACCGCAGGCGTCGTCGCAAGAGGACCCTGACCAGCGAGCTCCTGGACATCCCGGGCGTCGGGCCCGGCAGAGCGAAGACGCTACTCACCCGCTTCGGCTCTCTGCGTGCGATCCAGAATGCCGGGCCAGCAGAGCTCCAGGACGCCCTCGGCCCGCGTCTGGGGTCCCTGGCTTGGCACCACCTCCACCCGGAATCGCCGTAGGCGGTATCGTCTACGTTCCGCCTTCGGGGCCATCGTCGATGAGTGAAGGCGGCGTGTCTCCCAGTCGCGGGTTGCCGGCCACGAAACGCCGAAGGCGGGAGCGAAGCTGCGATAGAACGCCTCCCTCGACGGTTGTCGGCTCGCCCCGCTTCTCGGCTGCGAGAACCGTCTGGCTTCGCCCTGCGACCCGGTCGGCGAGCACATCGGCGAGGTCAGCATTCTCCTCAAGCAGAGCGGACAGAGCATCGCTGTCCACCTCCACGACATGGAGCTCGGTGGCGGCCCGTACGGTGGCGGTGCGGGGTTGTCCAGTGAGGAAGGCGATCTCGCCGAAGACTTCGCCCGAGGCAAGCCGATTGAGCTCCCTGCGCTGTTGCTGAATAACGGCCTGTCCCTCGGCAACTACATACAGGGCACGCGACGCGTCGCCCTCGGAAATAACCGCCTCACCCGGCACGAAGCGCAACCACCGGGAGTGGGTGGCGAGTCGTGACAAGGCTGGCTCGGGTAGGCCGGCAAAGATCGCGGCGTCGGTCAGGGCTGCGCGGCAAAGCTGGGCATGATCGGGCGGGACCGGCTTCCGGACAACGTGAAGCGTCCGCTGCGGAAACGGGATCTCCATTCCGGCACGGCTGAGGGCGGCGTACCCTCGTGTCAACATCCGGTCGGTCATGTCGGGCACCTGCCACGGCGCACGAGTCCACAGCCGACACTCATAGGTCACAGCACTGTCAGCGAACTCGGTGACGAGCACTTGGGGAGCAGGTTCGGAGAGGACTCCTGGAATGTCGCGCGCGACCGCGCCGAGCACCGCCTTGACCCTGTCCGGAGGGGTGTTGTAGGAGACGCCGAGACGAACCGGCACGGCTGCTGGGAGCTCACCGCGGCCGAGGAGGCGGATGCTGGAGCGAGCGACCGCGGAGTTCGGGATCAGTCTGCGGTCTCCAAGGAGTGTGCGCACGACGAGCGATCGCCATCCGAGTTCCTCGATGCGGCCGACAACTCCGTCGAGCTCGATCCATGCGCCGGCCTGTAGATGCTGCTCCCAGGCAAGGGTGAGGCCGGCCAGCAGCGTGCCCAGGGTCTCCTGGAGGGCGAGACCGATGACGACCGTGATGACTGCCGAGGTGGCAACCAGCGCCTGAACCTCGATGCCGAGCACAGCCTTCATCACGATCGCTGCAACGAGCAGATAGAGAAGTAGGGCGACGACGTCACGCGCCAGCCGCGGTACCCGGAACCCCAGCCGTTGACCGAGCAGCCACTCGAAGAGCACGAGAACCGCGGCCCGGGCGAGGAGCACGCCGAGGGAGAGGACCAGGGCAGCCACCAGCCAAGAGGAGAGATGCGGAGGGATCTCGAACAGACCGCCTATCCAGTTCGCGAGCCCTGCGAGCATCACCAGGCCGAGGGCGGGAGACAGTCGGTTGAGAAGCTCCAGGCGCGACGAACGCGCGATCAGGATCAACACGGCAGCAGTGAGACCGACGATGGCGTAGGTCATTGGCTGCTCCATCGTACCAGGAAGCTCGGCTCGATCATGGAGGTCAGCTGGCGAGCACCTGCAGCGCACGCTCCGGGTCGTCAGAAGTGATCGAGGCCACCCCGAGCGTCGCAAGGGCTCTCAACCGGTGGGGGCGGTTCACGGCCCAGGGATGAAGTGGACGGCCAAGCGGGAGGAGCTCCTCGACGAGCTGGTGGCGGGGGGAGAGGGACCACTCTCTTGGCGGCTGCATCTGGGGGACGGCGCGGATGACCCACGAGCGCGGCGTTCCGGGCAGCATCGACGGAACCTGCTGGAGCACGGTCGTCGACGAGCTGAGGATTCGGGTGCTCGCCCATCTCTCGGCGAGCAGACGGATGAGCTCGCTCGCACCTCGAGCCAGCCACTGGTTTGTAAGCGGCTTGATCTCGAGAAACAGCCACCGTGCCTGTGGCACCACGACCAGGACCTCCTCGAGGGTGCTGACACCGCGAGCCCGCAGGCGGCGCCACGGCAGGGTACCAACCGGTGTGCCGTTGCTTCTCAGATTGTGGTGGCAGACCCAGACGCAGTCGCTGCTCAGTCGCACATCCACCTCGATACCGTCGGCCCCGACTGCCAACGCCGCACGAGCCGCCGCGGCCGTGTTTTCCGGGAAGCGTGCGGCGAAACCGCGGTGACCGATGACCAGTGGCCTGACCATGCTCAGAGCATCTGCCATGTGGGGTGCAGGGTCAAGAGGGCGGTTGACGCCAGATCACACGCTTGAGCCGGACCACCAGCTGTCCGATTCCCTGGGCGCGGCCACGGACCTCTACCGGGAGGCCGGTTCCTTCTTCAACCAGGATCTCGAGCGGACCTCGCATGCCCATCATTCCGGTTTCGGGCTCGCTGTCCGGCTGCTTCTTGCCCAGCCAGCGAGCCGTGCCGAAGATGCGCCGGACTCGGATATGTCCACCTCGATGGCGGCGCCCGCCCGGCCATGACTCCTCGAAGCTCACCTTCTCCTTCAACACCGGTCCGGGCCTGAACCGGACCTCGACCAAGTGCTGATCCGAGCACAGCACGAGAACGAGCTCGTGGCTGCCGCGATCGAGACGTGCCGCCGCGACCTGGTACAGCAGCGCGTAGGAGTCGCTCACCGCCTCATCAGGAGAGAGACGACCGGTGCACGGTACCTCCTTCACCTGGCGGTGACTCCATCCCCGTGGGTCGGAGGCCTCCTCCGTATCGTTCGCTGGTGCGGCGCGCCATTCGGTGTAGCCCCCGCGGTGATAACGCTGCAGCTTCCAGTAGGGCCCTCTGCCGGTGCGGGTCTTCTCGGTTTGGAGCGCGGCCCCGGTTGCGGGGTCGAGCCACGTGACGACTCGCTCCCGGCGTCCGAAGGGCAGCACGCTTGTGACCGTGAGAACGTCCAGCTCCGGGCCCGAAGGCATCAAACCCGGCGGGGAGAGCGGTTGCACCGGCGTCAGCTCGGTCGTGTCGGCCGAAACCCGCTGCACGCGGACCGACGTCTGGGCGCTCAGCAAGAACTTCCTGGCGACAAGCTCGATCTCCCACCATCCCACGTCCGTCCCGACAACGTCGGACCGGCCCGCGACTGGGCCGGTACTGCCGAAGAGGGTGGCTACCGCCACTCCCAGCAGGAGAAGAGTCATCACGGTTTGCCGTGCCAAGCCGGTGGCTGTCATAGGACCATGGTAGCTGTACCGACCGTGTTCGTTGCCATTCTGACGGTGTTGGCCTGGCCAGCAATGCACACTTGGAGCCCGGATCTCGTGGGCTGCCGGTCACTTGGGGACAACCCTTGGCGGCCCTGCCAGTTGCGGTTGAGTCTCTGACCAAGCAGAATGAAACTGGGCCTGCTGCGAGCCGGGAGTTGTCGGAAGTGGGCCGCGGACAGCTCCGGCTGCCGGCAAGGTTCCATCGGGGACCGGAGTGAGCCGCCGCCAGTGGGCTTTCAGCAGTTGGCACCAACCTTGCTCGAGTGAGGGGGGCCTCTCTGGGCAAAGTTGTCCGTCGGTTCGGGGCCTGCCTTGGAGGAAAGAGTGTGAACGGAACAGTGCGGCTCGCGCTTGCACAGGAAACCAGGGCCGGAGGCCCTGTCAGGTGGCCCTTATACGCCGTCTTCCGTGCCGGCTCGCGAGGGTCCGCCGAGCGTGGTTTGATTGCTGTCTGGCTGGGCGTGGTGGCGGCCTCAGTAGGGCTCGGCCTCTTGATCGTTGCACAGGGTTGGAGCGGAGTACCGGTGCGACTGGGGCCGTTCGCGTTCTCCGTGACTGCCTACCCGACCCCGGTGATCGGCGTGCTGCTGGTTCTGTTCCTAGGTCCCCTGTGGGGGATCATACCGGCGTTCTTGGGCAGCCTTGCACTCGCCATTGTCAGCGGCATGCCAATCTGGCTTGCCGTAGGGTTTGCGCTCGCCGACCCGCTGATGCTGCTGGTGCTGTGGGGGGCGATGAGCCTGGTGGACGCGAGCCCAGAGCTCGAGTCGTGGCACGATCTGCTGATCTTTGTCGGGTTCGCCGCCATCGCGGCTGTGGTGGACTCCTCCGGGGCCGCGGTCTGGAGCATGGCGCGCGGACTCGATTTTCTACAAGCGCAGGCGGTCTGGGAAGGATGGGTTGTCGGCGCCTTCGCCCAGAACGTGATCTTTGTTGCTCCGATTGCCAGGCTAGCCGGCCACAGAATCCGCAGCTGGCTTGACCGGCATCTGACGGTCCAGGTCGAAGGCCAGCTCGGTGCGGGCCTCGGTCAGGCGCTTCTGGTGGCCGTGCTGGCCAGCCTCCTCCTCACGGGTACGATGGTCGCGGTAGCGTTCTTCCGGGATGTGGGCTCGGGGGGAATTCCGTTGCATTCGGCCCGTCGTGAGTTTGCCCTCTTTCTGATTGTCTTTGACCTCGCCAGCCTCGTCGGCGTCGCCGCGCTGTCGGCAGCTATAACCCGTCGAGGCCGAGCGGAGGCACTGCTGACGCTTGTGGACCCACTCACGAAGTGCCTGAATCGACGCGCGTTCTGGCGTCTGGTGCCACATGAGATCCACAGAAGTCGCCGCCTCGGAGACCGGCTTGCGGCGATTCTCCTCGATGTCGACGAGTTCAAGAGGATCAACGATTCCCACGGGCACGCTGCGGGGGATCGGGTGCTGGTGGAGCTTGCCGTCAGGGCCCGGGGAGTCATTCGTGACACCGACTACTTCTTCCGCTGGGGTGGCGACGAGTTCCTGCTCCTGCTTCCCGGCACCGGTGTCGAGGATGCCTTGAGCCTCGCCCATCGTCTCCATCGCGAGGTCACGACCGCGACGGTAGCGGCATCCGGTCGTCTCGAAGGTGTGCTGCTCTCCGTCAGCATCGGGGTCAGCGCCTCCTCGCGCTTGCCCGTCTCCAGCGCCTGGCTCGTGAGTGCTGCTGATTCGGCGTGCTACGAGGCCAAGGCGGCCGGGCGAGGCAAGATCCGCATCGCCAAGGGAGCTTAGCCCGCATCACTCACTCGCAATCTACTGCGACCGGCGATACGCCAGCCATCGCCGTGCTCTTCGCGTCTTGGTGTCCTCAACATGAATGATGCGGGTTAGAAGGACTTTCCGAACCCGATCCAGTAGTTGGGGCCTGTCGTGTCGCTGTCCGCGCGCACCTGTCGCGAGGGTGCGAGGGCTCCCTCGGCGTTGACCATGTGGTCCAGCCGCGCCCAGTAGTACGCCACGCCCCCCTCCAGATGCCAGCTCGGGTCACGAAAGACGTGCGCGTAGAGGCCGATCCCAAGGGTTGCCACCGGAAACCAGCCATCGTTCCTGACGAACAGACGCTGGTAGACGAACGAGTTGGCAAGCGTCAACCGGGTTGTGTCTTGCTCGTAGCCGATCCCGATCCCCCCGAGGACGAACGGCTCGAGCTTGGTGCAACTGCGACAGGGGAGGTAGTGTGTGGCAAGCATCAGGTCGGCGTAGATCGCATAGGTTTGACTGAAGCTGACGTTGGCTGGGCCGGCAATGGTGTCAGTCTCCGCCGTGCCCGTGATGCCGCCGGCGCCGAGGTCGGCTTCGAGCCCCACCAACCAGCGTGGTGAGACGCGCCAAAAGAGCTTCGCGCCCAGGCTCACGTTGGCGATGTCATCCCAGGTGTCGAAGTTGGTCCCGAATGTCTGGTTGATGAGATCGATCTGCTGGTTGGTGTTGGTTTGCTTGGGAAACGCCTGCTGCAAGTAGAGGGTGAAGGTCCTCGTCCCCTGTGGCTGTTGCGCCGCGGCCCACGGTGCGAATGACAGAGCCACCGCGGCAGCTAGCACCAGCGTAGCTGCCCGGAGACCCGGCGCGAGCGATGCGCCCCGCTTCACGTCACCGTCGTGCATCGTCTCCTCCTTCTTGTGTTGAGAACCTGTCTCGAAACAAATGTCACTCATGAGAGGTCGGTATCCAATGTGGCACTGGAGAAGGCGAGTGTCAATCAGGCCGGCTGCCGAGGCGAAGGACGTGACGGGCACCTGCTTGCTCGGCGATCGGTCCGCGGTACGGGAAGCTCCCGGTGACAGAGCGCGACGGCTCAGCAGTGAACAGAAGCCCGACAACGGCCAGCAGGTGTTCGGTGCGGACCTGCGGGCGGCGACGGAGAGCGCTATGATGAGCCCATGACCCGGGCAAAGGTCGTCCCTGCGTTCGTCCACCTCCACCTCCACTCCCATTACTCGTTGCTCGACGCGACGATCCGGATTGGGGAGCTGGTGGACCAGGTCGCGCGGGAGGATATGCCGGCCGTGGCGATCACAGATCATGGCAATCTCTTCGGGGCGTTCCAGTTCCATCGCGCCGCGGTGAAGGCTGGCCTGCGGCCGGTTATCGGGTGCGAGATGTACGTGGCGCCCGGCGATCACCGCGAGAAGAGGAAAGTAGCGGGGCAGCGCAAGCCGTACGATCACCTGGTCCTGTTGGCAGAGAATGACGCCGGCTACCGGAACCTGATGCGGCTGGTCAGTACGGGGTATCTAGAGGGCTTCTATCACCGGCCGCGGATTTCGAAGACGCTGCTGGCCGAGCATTCCGAGGGCTTGATTGGCCTTTCTGCGTGCCTTTCAGGAGAGGTCGCCCGCCTGCTTCTTGAACGCAACCTGGAGGGGGCGGTGACGACGGCGGCCGAGTACGGAGAGATCCTCGGTGAGGAGAGGTTCTTTCTCGAGATCCAGGACCACGGGCTGGCCGACGAGGGGGCGGTGCGCGAGGGGATGAGGCATGTGTCGCGGATCTCCGGCATCCCGCTGGTGGCGAGCAACGACTGTCACTTCCATCGTCGTGACGACATGCTCGCTCACAAGATCCTCATCGGCATCGGGCAGAACAAGACCATCGACGAGCTACAGCAGAGCTACGCGTACAACGAGCAGTTCTACGTGCGCTCCCCGCAGGAGATGTACGAGCTGTTTGCAGATGACCCCGGCGCCTGCGAACGAACGGTGGAGATCGCCGACCGCTGTCACGTTCTTTTCGATACATCGACCCTTCACCTCCCTTCCTATCCCGTGCCGGAAGGCCACACGCTTGCCTCCTTTCTCGCTGAGCAGGCGCGCAGGGGGCTCGCGCAGCGTCTCGGCGATGGGCGTGCCCGAGATCACGATGCGGACAGCTACCAGAGTCGCCTCAGCCACGAGCTCGAGATCATCGAGCGCATGGGTTTCCCAGGCTACTTCCTGGTCGTGTGGGACTTCATCCGGTTTGCCAAGGAAAGCGGGATCCCGGTCGGACCGGGGCGTGGATCGGCGGCGGGCTCGGTCGTTTCATACGCCCTCGGAGTCACCGACATCGACCCGCTGGACTACGACCTCCTGTTCGAGCGTTTTCTCAACCCCGAGCGTATCTCCATGCCCGACATCGACATTGATTTCTGTCAACGTGAGCGTGATCGCGTCATCGAGTACGTGCGTGACACCTATGGGGCCGATTCGGTGGCCCAGATCGCGACCTTCAACATTCTCAAGGCCCGTTCGGCGGTTCGTGACGTCGGACGTGTCATGGGCATGCCGTTCGGCGATGTGGACCGGATCGCCAAGCTCATCCCCGAGGAGCTCAACATTACGATCCAACAGGCGCTGAGAGATTCGTCGGAACTTCGGGATCTGGTGGACGGTGACGAGGACGTGAGACAGCTGGTGGAGACAGCCGGCCGTCTCGAGGGCCTCGCCCGTCACTGCGGTGTGCATGCGGCGGGGGTGGTCATCGCCCCCAAACCCCTGGTCGAGCTCGTGCCGCTGTACAGGTCCTCTCATGACGAGATCACGACACAGTTCGACAAGGACGACGTCGAGGCTCTCGGACTGCTCAAGATGGACTTCTTGGGGCTGCGCACGCTGACAGTGATCGCCGACGCCCTCGAGTCGATCCGGCGATCCGGAGCTGAAGTTCCCGACCTGAACAACCTGTTGCTGGACGATAAGAAGGTCTACGAGCTCTTCTCGGCCGGCGACACCGACGGAGTCTTCCAGTTCGAGTCGTCGGGGATGAAGGACGTGTTGAGGAAGGTGAAACCGAGGGTCTTCCCGGACCTTGCTGCCCTCAACGCACTTTACCGTCCGGGGCCAATGCAGTTCATCGACGACTACGCGGCCCGCAAGCACGGCGCCAAACCGATCACGTACATCTTCCCTGAGCTCGAGGAGATCCTGGCCGAGACTTACGGGGTCATCGTCTACCAGGAGCAGGTCATGCGCATCGCGGTCAAGATCGCGGGGTTCACGCTGGCCAAGGCGGACACGCTGCGTAAGGCGATGGGCAAGAAGAAGAAGGAGATCATCGACCGCGAGGGGGAGAGCTTCATCAAGGGCGGCGTCGCCAATGGGTTCCCCGAGGACAAGGTCTGCCGACTGTGGGACCAGATCGTGCCGTTCGCTCAGTACGGGTTCAACAAGTCACACTCCGTGGCTTACGCCCATGTCGCCTACCTCACGGCCTACCTCAAGGCACATTTCCCGGCTCACTTCATGGCCGCCATGCTCACTTCTGAAGCTTCCAATACCGACAAGCTTGCGATGTATCTCGGGCGCTGCCGTCAGATGGGGATTGCAATACTGCCTCCAGACATCCGCCGCTCGCAAAAGCCGTTCACGGTCGAGGACGGGGGGATCCGGTTCGGACTGATCGCCGTCAAGGGCCTGGGGGAAGCTGCAGTCGACGTGGTGCTCGAGGCGCGAACGAACGATGGCGCCACCGACTCACTGACCGGCTTCCTCCGAGCGCTGCCGCCGCGAAGCCTCAACAGCAAGGTCGTGGAGTGTCTTGCCAAGGCCGGCTGCTTCGACAGCTTCTCGATCTCCCGCAAGGGGCTCGTCGAGAATCTGGAGCAGCTCATGGAGCTCGCAGGTCGCGAACGCGAGCAGGCGGAGCTCGGTCAAGGGTTTCTGTTCGACGCGCTGCCGTCCGAGACCTTGGAGGCGGAGCTGAAGGGGGCCGAGGCGGCGGACGATGCGGTGCGCCTGGGGTGGGAGCGAGAAGTGCTCGGGTTCTATCTCTCAGGTCACCCCCTCGATCGCTACGAGGCGCAGCTGCGGCGTTTTGCAGACTGTTCGGTTGACGAGTTGGGGAGACGTCTCGAGGAGGGTGGCGAAACCGCCACCATTGGCGGGCTGATCACCGGGCTGCGGGTAATTCCCATCAAGAAGGAGGGCCCGAACCAGGGGCGGAAGATGGCCGCGATGAGACTTGAGGACGCGACCGGTAGCGTGCGTGTCGTGGTCTTCCCGGATACCCATGACAAGTTCCACCGTTTGCTGGAAAACGGCACGCCGGTGCTGCTAACGGCCACTCTGAAGGGCGAGGGTGGACAGGTGGAGCTGACTGCCGACGAGGTTGTAGCTCTGGATGGGATCGAGTCGCGGAGAGCCGCGGCTCTCAGGATCGTGCTTGATCTGGATTCGGTGGACGAGGGGATGCTCGAGCAGCTCCGCGAGCTTCTGCTTGCTCACCCGGGCGAGCTGCCGGTGCGATTCGAGCTGGTGCGGCGTGGGCGCTTCCGGGCTCGTCTGGTGCCGCCGGTGGCCCTGACTGTCGATCCGTCACCCGAGCTGCGGAGTAGACTCAACGATCGGCTTGGCGGCGGCCGGTTCGAGTTCGAGTTCGACGAGCACCCGGCGAACGGCAAGGCGCACCGGGCGGGAGTGGCGGAGGTTCCCGACGAGCCGCGCCCACCCGTTGTAGTCAACTAAGCCCGCATTATTCATGAGCGATCGTGGCGAGGCCGGCGAGGCGCCTGTTAGCGGCGGAGGCCCGGCCGGAGACCCCAGTGCCGTCCATTGCGCGCGCCACGGGCCCAGCTTGGAGGCGCCGTGCAGCCGGCGATGTCGTTTCATCGTCAAGGCGCAGCAACGAAGAAGATGGGCCCGTGCCGCCGTGACCCGGCTCGTGCACGGGAATCGACTGATTCAAAGGGATCGGAGGAGGCTGTAAGCCGGATTCTGTGCCCTCTGGGGCGACGTCCATTCATCTTGGCCGTGCGTCGCCGCACGGCTCCAGCGGCCAACCCGAAAGCCTCACCCGCCGAAGCGGGTTGCGGAGATGGGCGATCCTCGGCTTTCCTACTTGGCCTTGCTCCGCATGGGGTTTACCGTGCCTCCACCGTCACCGATGAAGCGGTGCGCTCTTACCGCACCCTTTCACCCTTACCTCCGAGCCGTGCACGGAGGCGGTCTGCTCTCTGTGGCACTTTCCCTCGCGTTGCCGCGGCCGGGGGTTACCCGGCATGCTGCCCATCAGGAGTCCGGACTTTCCTCTGCCGATCATGGTCGTCAGCGGACGCCCGCCTCCTCCGATCCCTTCCAGTATACGACGATGTTGGTCCGGACGCTCACGAGCGCCTGTGGTGGGACCGAGCAGCAAAGTGAACTGAGTCGAGTCGCCGGTCGCGGTGGAACGGCAGTGATCGCTCGGGGGAGGTGAGCGGAATCACGTCCCGGCCGGGAAGATGAGAGCCTGCGGGGTACACGACTGGCGGCCGGCTTTCTTCGATGGTGCGGCTTGCGTATCCTGGGATGGTGAGTTCGCAATGGAGGCCGGCCGCCGAGAACGAGGACATCGGTGTCTTCGCACTCTCAGGTGCGGTTGCTTCGGGGAGGCTCGATGCGGGGCTGGAGGCGCTGCTGGCCAGCGGCCACCGTGTTTTCGAAGCACCGAACGTTCGCGAGCGGTCGGTATCCGGGTATCTCGCGGGGGAGGACGATCGCCGCATCGAGGGCCTTCAGGGGCTGCTGGAACGTGGGATCAGGATCATGGTCGCTGCGCGGGGCGGCTACGGAGTGGCGCGCCTCCTGGCCAAGCTCCCGTGGTCCCTCATGGTCGAGACTGGTGTCACGTTCGTGGGTTTCTCCGACCTTACCGCTCTCCTCAACCCGTTGGTAGCTCGTGGTGGTGCGGTGCAGGTACATGGTCCAATGGCGGCGGCCGGTCTGGATCGCAGGGATAACCTGGAGCGGCTACTGCGGATTCTGCGCGGCGAGCTCGTTGGGGGCACATTATTCCGTTTCCGGGGCGCACAGGTCGTTCGCTCGGGGCTCGCCGAAGGGCACGCCATCGGTGGCAACTTGACGGTTCTGTGCTCGCTCGTCGGTACCCCGTTCGAGCCTCCCTGGGACGGTGGAGTGCTCTTCCTCGAGGAGGTCGGGGAGCCGCTCTATCGTCTCGACAGGATGTTGACCCATCTCCGCAGCTCTGGTAGGCTCCGGAACGTGAAAGCATTGATTGGCGGGACCTTGCGTGGTTGCAGACCGGCATCTGGCCGCACCGCGATATGGACTCGCCTGCTCGAGGAGGCGGCGCCCGAGCAGGCGCCCTTGGTGGTGGGGCTGCCGTTCGGCCATGGGGCCCGCAACGCTGCCTTTCCGCTCGGAGCCACGGTCGAAGTCGATACCGGATCGGGCCTGATCCGCTGGAGGGGTTGATGGCCAAGTTCAAGACCACATCGTCGGCCGCGAAGGGCCATTACGACTCACTCGAACCGCTGCGGACGCACTTCCAGGCCGGGTCTGTTGTCTTTTCGGAAGGCGATCTCGGGCTCGCCATGTACGTTGTCGAGTCCGGAGAGGTGGAGATCCGCAAACACATGGGCGACGACGACACCGTTCTGGCCGTGCTGGGGAAGGGTGATTTCTTCGGCGAGATGTGTATGCTCCAGGACGAGGTGCCGCGCTCTGCTTCGGCAGTGGCGAAGACGGACGTCGAGGCCGTGATGATCGATCAGGCCGCGTTCACTTTTATTCTCGAGCGCAACCCGGAGATTGCGGTGCGGATGATGCGCAAGCTCGTCCGTCGGCTGCGTCAGACCACCCGGCTGCTCGAGGACGCCGTCGGGCACCAGGTTGACCTCGAGTCCTCCGGGATCACCGAAGCACCGCCCGCGGCCGCGGACCCTACCGTGCGCCTGATCGACAGCAAGCGAGGTGTCTGGTTCTCGCTCGCCGACAAGCGAGAGACCACGGTTGGGCGGAGCGATCCGGTAACGGGGATTCAGCCTGACATCGATCTCACCCCGGTCGACCCCGAGCGTTCTGTCTCTCGCCGCCACGCTCGGTTTCGCCGCGAGGATAACGGTGCCTTCGTCATCATCGAGGACGTCGGTACCATGAACGGAACGTTCGTCAACGGGGAGCGGCTGGCGGCTGGTCGCCCTCACCCGGTGGAGAGTGGCGATTCCGTCGTTTTCGGCACGGTGGAGTGCCGCTTCGAGGTTGGTGAGGCGGCAGGCTGATCCAGACTCGGCCGGAGTCATGGTGAGCTTCAAGAGCTCCCTCGGTCGCTGTCCACTCCGAGGCACGAGTGCGGGACGATAGACCGCTTCACCCGGCCGATCCAGTGACCCGCCTTCGAGGCATCGGACCACGACTGCAAGCTGGCCTCGCCGGGGTGAGTGTGCATCGAGTGCTCGACCTCCTACTGCACATTCCCCGGCGGTATGAGGATCGCACGCAGACCGTTCCGGTGGCAGGAGCCACCAAGGCTGAGGGGCCGGTCCTCGTGCGCGGCGTCATTCGCCGCGTGCGTGTCCGGCGGCGCGGTCGGCGGGGCCGCGGTATTGTGCAGGCGGAGATCACGGATGTAACCGGCGCGCTGCCCGTGGTCTGGTTCAACCAAACGTGGCTGGCTCAACAGCTCCGGCAGACGCCCGAGGTCTACCTCTTTGGCCATCCGAGAACGAACCCGCGAGATGGACGATGGCAGCTCGTGAACCCGGCTGTGGAGCCCGTCGAACGGGACGACCCGGCGGCGGAGAGGATCGTGCCGATTTACGGCAAGCTCGGTCCGCTCGCCGGCCGCCGCCTTCGGCGTACGGTCGAGCAGGCGCTGCCGGCGCTCGAGGACATTGTCGACCCGCTGCCGCTCCAGCTGCGCCGGCGGCTTGGCCTGCCTTCACTGAGCCATGCCTTGCAGAGGTTGCACCGGCCCTCGGTGTCGCCGGAAGGGGAAACGGGTCGGTCCCTCCTTGAGCGTCTCGATGCGCTGACCACGCCGGCCCAACGTCGTCTCGCGTTCGACGAGTTGCTCGGCCTCGCGGGTGCCGTAATGCGCCTGCGCTCGTTGCGGCGGCAACAGCAGGCCCCACCCTGCCAGGTGTCGGGGGAGCCTACTGATATTCTGCACCTCCCGTTCGAGCTGACGGCAGCGCAGGAGCGGGTGACCCGCCAGATCCAGTCGGATCTCCACCGCCGCTACCCGATGGCTCGCCTGCTGCAGGGGGACGTGGGCTCTGGGAAGACTGTCATCTCGGCGCTGGCCGCAGTGTCGGTGTTGAGGAGCGGATACCAGGTGGCGCTGATGGCTCCCACCGAGCTCCTGGCGGAGCAACACCACAGGTCTCTGAAGGTTCTCCTCAACGGCACGGGTCATGAGCCGCTCCTGCTGACCAGCTCATCCCGTGCCGCCGAGCGACGCCGGATTTTGGCCCTGCTTGGTGCGGGATCTCCGGAGCTCGTCATTGGGACGCACGCTCTTGTGCAGGAAGAAGTAGCGTTCGAACGACTGGGCCTGGCCGTGGTGGACGAGCAGCACCGCTTCGGCGTTGCCCAGAGGCAGGCGCTAGTCGAGAAGGGGATATCGCCACACCTCCTGGTCATGACGGCGACGCCGATCCCTCGCTCGCTGGCTCTGACCGCATACGGCGATCTCGACCTGGCCGTCCTCGACGAGCTGCCTCCCGGGCGGCAGCCGGTGACGACGGTGGTCCGCAGCCGGTCGCGTGCGGACCGGATGTGGCAGTTCGTGGCTCGCGAGGTGGCGGCCGGCGGTCGGGCCTACGTCGTATACCCTCTCATCGAGGCATCGGAGGAGCTGGATGCCGAGTCGCTAGAGGAGAACTTCGAGAGTATGGCGCGCAAGTTGCCCGGCGTACGCTTGGGGGTGTTGCACGGCCGGATGAAGCGCGCGGAGCAGGAGAGTGTGTATGGGGCCTTTCGCTCGGGCGAGATTCAGGTTCTTCTTGCGACGACGGTGGTCGAGGTGGGCGTGGACGTTCCGGAGGCCACCGTAATGGTCATCGAGTCGCCGCACCGCTTCGGCCTTTCACAGCTTCACCAGCTCCGCGGACGGGTCGGCCGTGGTGCGCGGCAGGCATGGTGTGTCCTGCTGGTCGACAACGACCCAGGCGCCATCGCCAGCCGGCGGATGGAGATGTTCTGCTCCACGAACGATGGCTTCCGCCTGGCCGAGGCCGATCTCGAGCTGCGTGGCCCGGGTGAGCTGGCGGGGCTTCGCCAGTGGGGCGCGGACGGCTTCCGCTTTGCCAGCATCTCCCGGGATCACGATCTTCTGAATCTGTGTCGGCAGGTGGCCGAGCGCCTCCAGGAGTCCGGCCAGCTGGAGGACACGCTCGATCGGCTGTCCGAGCTCTACCCGGCCGTACGTGACCTTCCTGGCTACTGACCTGCAGCAGCGTCGACAGCGGCGAGGCTCCAGCGACGGCCGGCGTATCGTCGTTCGTGGTAGATCGCGAGCGAGTAATTCCGGCTAGACTGACGGCGAGGAGAAACGGGGAACGGATGCCAAGGACGAACAGGGGACGGCTCGAGAGACTCCTGCTGCTGACCCTGGGGTGGGCCTTGGTGGCGTTGGGTGTGGTGGGGCTGTTCTTACCCGTGCTCCAGGGCGTTCTCTTCATCCTCGCTGGGCTATCGATTCTCTCCCACGAGTCGAAGACGGCCCAGCGCTGGCTGGAGCGGTTGCGGAGGCGCTTCCCGAAGGCCGATGAGCGGCTGCATCTCTGGGGCGACCGCCTGCGGTCCGTCGTGCACCGCCGCCGCGGAAAGTCGACGCGTGACCGGCGTTGAGCGGCACGGGTCACCTCTCCAGGGGTGCCGCCGGAAGGAACATCGGCTCCTGCGTGCTGTCATCGGCTACCGGAGCGCGGGCGAGGAAGCCAGCTCTGGTTGCAGGTGCGGCTGGTGACATCCACTTCCTCCCCGCGCCGTGAGCTCGACTGCAACGCGAGTCTGCGGGCGGCACCGGGGTTTCCGGCCGGACCTCGAGGCCCTGGCAAGCCTTCACTGTCGTGACGGGGGAAGCTCCGAAGGAGCCTCCCCACGGGTAGGGGATTTCCACAGCGGCGGTCGAGAGGCCGCGATGATGGTTCGTGGCACAATGACAGCTGAGGTGGATCATGGAGCTGGCAGCCGATACCGGTAGCGAGAGGCTGGACGACTTCTACAAGAGGCTGAGGGCGAGGATCGGCGCCTGGCTGGGTTCGGAGCAGGGGAGGCGGTATCGCTACGCTCGGTACCTGATCCTGGTGCCGGACCTCTTCCACCTCCTCATCAGGCTGGCTCTCGACTCGCGGGTCCCTGCGCGCGAGCGTGCCCTGCTCCTTGCGGCCGTGGTCTACGTTGTGTCCCCGGCCGACTTTTTGCCGGAGCTGGTCCTGGGACCGGTGGCCTTCGCCGACGACCTCGTTCTCATGGCCTTGGTGGTGAACCGCGTGCTCAAGAAGGTGCCGCGTGAGGTCGTGCTCGGACACTGGAGTGGCGACGAAGGGCTTTTCGATACCGTGCAGGGGGTTCTCGAAATGGCGGAGCGGATGGTCGGCGGTCGCCTGTGGGGCCGCCTCAAGGCGTGGGTACGAGCCCGTTAAGGAACAGCGAAGAGCGGAGGGACGAGTGAACGAGACACCGACGCTTACGCCCGATCATGTTCCGTCACCGGTGGTGACACCCGAGCAGCTGGCCGCGGTAGACACGAGCCCTTCCTTGATGCGCCCGATACCGGGCAGCAGGATGTTCGAGATCCGCGAGGCGCTTGCCGTCTACCGTGATGCCAACCCGGGCGGTGCTAGGTTCGATGCCTCGCAGGGCGACGGCGGCGCCAGTCTCCCGGGGGTGCCCGGCGAGATTCTCGATCAGGCAGCTGAGCTCCAGCGCGAGCATGGAACGGGGTATGACAAGCCCTTCGGGACCGAGATGTTCCGGCGCGCCGTGGTCGAGGACTACTGGTGCCTGGACCCGGCCACGGGTTGGGGCCCGAAGAACGTCATCGCCTGCCAGGGCGGGCGAGATGCTCTGGAGAAGGCTTACCGCGCCATGCTTTTCCTCGGCCACGGTCGGCTGGGCGACTTTCTGGTCGTGTCACGGGTGCCGTGGATTTCCTACAACTGGGGGCCGTATGCCGTCGGCGCCAACGTGCTGCGGGCGCCGGGCGAGGAGGCTGCGGCCTGGGAGCTGACGCCGGAGGGCATTGTGGCCTGCGTCGAGCTGGCTCGCTCTCTCGGCGACCGCCGGGTTGCCGGCGTGGTGATTACCAGCCCAGACAACCCGACCGGGCGGACCGTGGGCGCCGAACGCCAGCTTGAGCTGGCGGTCGCCGCCTTCCGCGCGGGGGTCCCGTTCGTCATCTTCGATTGGATCTATCACCGCGTGACCGATGGCGAGCCGAAGGACATCAACGGCTTTCTCGGCGCCCTGGATGCCGGCGACCGCGAGCGCTGCATCTTCCTCGACGGCCTCACCAAGTCGTTGGGCGCCAGCAACATCAGGAACGCCCACCTGCTCGCATCCGAGCTCGTGGTGGGCTTCATCCAGAATCGAGCCTCGCACGCGGTGATCCCGTCGTTCCACAGCCAGGCGGTGGCGATTGCAGCTTACCGGATGGGCTTCGATCGCGCCGCCCGCAGCATCGTGGAGCCGACCAACCAGAGTCGGAAGCTCCTGGCCGGGATGCTGGAGCAGCACGGCATCCGCCACGTCCTCGGCAAGGGGTACTACGCCTTCCTCGACGTGGGCCCGTGGCTCGACCGGGCGGGTTTGGCGGACAGCGCGGCGTTGGGTACCATCCTGGCGGAGCGGTTCGGCCTGGCCGTCGTCCCAGGTGTGTACTTCAGCGAGTTCGGGCGGCGGTGGATCAGGTTCTCCTATGCCCTGCCGCCGGAGACGACGGTGAGCGCCGCGAGCCGCCTCTTCGAGGCGCTGACCGCGCTGTGAGCAAGCCAACGGACGTGGAGCAGGGATGACGACTCTGACGCGAGCCGACTGGTACCGTTTCGCGGACACCGTGAGCATGGCCCTAGAAACATCCAGCAGGGATGAGCCCAATGGCGGTACCTGCGGGCTCGAGGTCGAGCTCAACGTTCTGGACCGCGATTTCAAGCCCGCGCAGCGGGTCGGCTACGGCCCAGAGAGCACCCCGTTTGCGGACCACTTTCACGACCAGCGGCTGCCGGGCTGGGCTCGCGAGCGCTTCCAGCTCGAGGTGTTCAACTGGATGATCGAGGCCACGACGCGTCCCTACTACTCGCCGGCTGGGGCGGCGGCTGAAGCGCGCATTCTCGAAGCAGTGACCGTCAATGCGCTAGCGGAAACCGAGCTCGCCGTCGGAGAGCCTCTTTTCGCTTTGCACGGCAATATCCCATACCCGGTCGAGGTGTCTGCAGACAGCATTCCGGACGGCTGGAACCTGGCCCGCAAGCGGTACCTGGCGCGTTGTGTGGACCGCTTCGGCGCCAGTCTCGCCACCGCCGGAATCCACACCAACCACTCTTTCCCCGAGGCCATGGTGTCGTGGGACTTCATCCACCTGCCGGAGAGCGAGCGCCGCGGCCTCACTCTCGACGGCTACCGCAACGACATTGTGATCCGGGCGACACGCCTGATGCGTCCGTACTGCCCGTTGTTCATCGCGGTGTCGGCCGCGTCTCCGCTGGCGGCGGAGGTCGTGAACGGTGAGCCACACGTCGTTCTCACCGATGTTGACTCACAACGCATGCTGACCTTTCCCAATCCGTCCGCTCTCGACATTCCGAACCTCTACTCGGACCATGCCGAGTACCTCCGTCTCTCATATGAGCTGGTGCGCAGCGGCAAACGGTTCGGCGCCAACAACTGGACGCCCGTCCGGGCACGGTCCGGTGTCGAGCCGGTGATGCGCAACATCCTGGCGACCTCCGAGCAGCTGCGCGAGCTGTACCGGCGTGGCCTCTACGCCAACGGTGACGCTTCCTCTCTGGAGCAGGCCGAGCGCGCGGTGATGGTCGAGAAGCTATGCGCGCGGGTCGACCTGCCGATGAGCCGAGTCGAGGTGCGGACGGACGAAGGGGGTGAGTCTCTGGAGCTGGCGGTGGCCAAGGTCACATTCAAGCAGCTGCTGATGCTGCGCCACCATGCGGACCGCGAAGCCGGCGCCGGCTACCGTTATGGGGCCAAAGACGTCGAGCGCGCGCGACGCAACGAGGCCGCGGCGGCTCGATACGGGCTGGATACCGAGATCGAGCACCCGTTCAGCGGCAGCCCCGTCGGGCTCCGTGACTGGTTGGGCTCTGTGCTCGAGGGCCTCGAGCCGTTGGCCGAGTCCCTCGGCTGGTACCGGGATCTCGAGCCGCTTCGCGAGATGGCCGGAGGAGGCCCGAATCCGGCGGGCGCTCTTCGCCAGTGGCTCTTGGAACGCATCCAATCGGACCGGACCGGTCCTTCTGGCGCACCGGTCGTGCCACGGGAGCTGCTCGCTGATTGGCTGGACTCGAGGCGCCGACGACTCGGCGTCGAGGTGACGGAGATCGTCGAGCACATGCGACGCGATCCGGAGTGGGACAAGTTGGCGTCGCTCGTGGAGGGTCTCGACCGTCAGGGCCAGGAGCAGCCTGCGGCTCCGGTTCGCGTACGAGCCGGGCAGGTGCCCGGCATCGGCGGCGGGCCGGCTGGACGTGCGGGCGATGTGCTCCAACTCGCTGGCGAGTTGATCCGTATCCCCTCGGTGACCAACTGTTCGGACGAGCGAGTCGAGGAGGTTTCCAGATGTGGCCGGTTCATCGCCGGCTGGCTCCACGAAGCGGGCCTCCAGGTTCGGCTCTACGATGACGGCCGTTACCCTGCGGTGCTCGCCGGATTCACCGGCGCGCTGCCGGCCCGGGTCACACTGTGCGGACACTTCGACGTGGTCAGACCCGAGCCCGACGATCGCCAGTTCGAGCCTCGGATAGAAGGCGACTATCTCTGGGGACGCGGCGCTGCCGACATGAAGACAGTTGTCGCGTCCTACATGGTGTGGATGCGCAACCTCGTTCGCTCGGGCGGTCCGCTGCCACCCCTGAACCTGCTCCTGGTCGGCAACGAGGAGAACGGCGAAGCTGAGCGGTTCGGGACCCCACACGTCCTGGATGACCTTCGACGGAGGGAGGGCTGGGCGCCCGATCTGCTGGTGGTTGGCGAGCGCACCGGCGAGAACGGCGACGAGCTCGTGGGCAGGGTGTGCACGGCAAGCCGTGGTGTGGCCAGACTGCGCCTCACCGCACACGGCCGCCGAGGACACACCGGCGTCGGCTCGGTTCCCCAAGATCTGCTCGAGAGGCTGGTCGAGGCCAGGGAGGCGCTGGCCTCCTTGTTCAGGCGGCGTCTCACGCTTTCCAGCCTCGACGGCTGGCAGACCGGAACCAGGTTCCCGTTCCTCAACGTTGGTGAGACCGGGGTCTACAACATCACTGCAGGCTCAGGGGTGCTCGGCGTCGAGATTCGTCCCATTCCGGAGGATGATCTCGACGTTCTGATGAGCGACATTCGTTCGGCGTGCGCAGAGCTCAAGCTTGACCTCGACGTCGAGGTCATGGAGCCGGGAGTCGCCTGTCCGCCGGACAACCCGTGGCTGGCCATGCTACTGGCGGCTGTCGAGGCCGCAAGCGGCGGTCCCGCCGCGGTCGGCCGCAAGCTCCCTGGCAGCTCCGCCCGCTTCGCGCCCGGCGGGAACGCCGTGGTCTGGGGGCAGGCCGGGATCGGACCGCACTCGGCCGATGAGCGTCATTTCATTCCCAGTATCGAGCCCTACCTTGCTGTGCTCGATGCCTTTGCAGCAGGGCTCATCGGGCGCGACACGTTGCCATAGGACGGTGGGGACGGTCGGCTGCGGCCGCGGATCCCGCGGCCGTTCCCGCAACTGTCGACCCCGATCCGCGTATCTTGAGGAGAGCGGAATTCGAAAGCTCAACGCCCCGGGACCTTCGACGAAGACCATTTCATCGTCTCGGTAGTGGGCTCGGGAGACCTGGAGCTGGTCAATGACGCCGTCTTCTTCAGCTCCGTCAAGCGGCATTGATACGACGGCTGCCGTCGATCGCACTATACTCGCGACCGGCCAGGAGGATCAGAATCTTTCATACGCTCGGTGGTTTGGCGGTGGGAAATGGAGGGTGCGATGACTCGAGGTGGATACCAGTCGATTGATGTCCTCCCCGGGCTCGACCGGCGCGAGCTCATCAAGCTGTCGGCAGCCGGTGCCGGGTTGCTCCTGGGAGTGCCGTCCGTGTGGGCAGCGCAGGACGAGAAGGCGGCGGGATCAGCACGGGTGAAGACCAACATCGGCGACGCGCTGGAAGCCTCCCGCTGCCGCTGGTCGATCCCGGGACCGTTTCCCGGCCGGGTGGCTCGCGTGACCGACCCGCGGGCGATGAAGGCTGGCAGGCCGGATGCCGCCGTCGTGCGCGAGATGTTCAGGGCGGGCCTGACCGGGCTCGCCGGCAGGAAGCCCGAGGCTGCCTTTCCATTGTTCTTCGAAAAAGGAGACGTGGTCGGCATCAAGGTCAATCCGGTTGGAGCCGGGCTCATCTCGACACGGCTCGAGGTCGTCGATGCCGTGATCGAGTGGCTCGAGCGTGGCGGTATCCCGCGCAAGAACATCGTGATCTGGGATCGCTTCGACTACATGCTGACGGACGCCGGTTTCACACCCGGCCGATTCCCCGGCGTCGGCATCGAGGGCCTCCAGACCATGGATGAGGCCGCGGCGGAGGGAAAGCGCGACAACAGCCGCTGGCTGAGACCCGACGGACATCATGTCAGTGAGGCAGGTTTCGACAGAGAGACCTACTACTTCGCCGATGTCGAGGGGCCTCCCGACAAGGCCTACCTCAACCAGCAGGTGTTCAACGGCAAGTACTCCTACTTCGGCAAGCTGCTGACCAAGAGGCTGACCAAGATCGTCAACATTCCGGTCTTCAAGAACACCGGCAACGGCATCTCGATGGCCACCAAGAACCTCGGCTACGGCGCCATTTGCAACACGGGGCGTCTCCACAAGCCGCTGTTCTTCGACGTGTGTACCGAGGTACTGGCGTTCCCCTGCATCCGCGACCGTTTGGTTCTCAACATTACCGACGGGCTGCGCGCCCAGTACGAGGGCGGACCGATGCCGGTGGCCAAGTTCGCGTGGGAGTACAACACGTTGTTCCTTGCGACCGACCCCTTTGCTCTCGACACTATCTGCCACTACCTGATGGTGAAAGAGAGAAAGGCACGAGGGGTCCGGGTCAATGAGCACCCAAGGTACACCGAGTACCTGCGCTATGCAGCCGAGCTGAAGCTCGGCACGACCGACCCGAAGGAGATCACCGTTGTTGCGGGGTAGCCTTGCAGCCCTGGCACTGCTGCTGACCGCGGCCGCCTCGGCTGCCGTGCCGGCGCCGCACGCCCCCGCCGGGTGGCGGGCCGCCGCGAAACCGGAGGTTTACACTGCCAACAACCTCTACGGGTACATCGACGGCGGTGCGGAGCTGTTCCTCGAGCTCGGCTTCAAGGACCTGCACGTCTACAGGCTCACTCATGGGACGCGGGAGCTGGGCGTGGAGATGTACCGCATGAGCGATTCGGAGGCGGCGCTGGCGATCTACCTTGCGAAGTGCGCTCCGGAGACCCCGGTGGCCGGGCTGAGCAGCCGGAGCTCGGGCGACCGCTTCCAGCTCGGGATTCTACGCGGCCGGTTCTTCATCATGATCAACAACTTCGAAGGGGACGAGTCTCTTTTGGCGCCGATGAAGCAGGTCGCAAGGGACCTTGCCGGGCAGATCCACAGCGCACCACACGCCCTCCCCGTGCCGGTGCCGGAGCACGGCCTGCTATCGAGCTCGGTGCGCCTGGTCCGGGGACCATTCGGGCTGCAGCCCGTCTACACGCTGGGGGACGGTGACGTGCTCGGCCTCGACGGCAAGCGCTGGGCGGTCGTGGCGGATTACCGCGACGGGAAGAAATCGTGGACGCTGATCAAGGTGGACTACGGGGATCCTGCTGCGGCCTCGGCCGCGCTGACGTACCTCGCCGGTCACCTCGATTCCCAGCTCAAGGTCATCGGCAGGCAGCCGAAGCGGCTGGTGTTCCGCGACTATGCCGGTCAGTTCGGGGAGGTCAGCACAGCCGGAAGCTTCCTCAACATCCGTGTGCACCTTGCCGGACCACCCGACAAGGGCTGACCTCGAGCTTCTACTGGCGATCCCCTTCCTTCGCTGATGAGCATTCCAGGGTGACCCGTCGGTCGGTGCCGGGTCCTCATCCCCCGTCGAAGATCCCCCCGATTCCGCCGAGGCGGCCGAGCACCGAGCCTTCGCCTTTGTCCTTGCCTCCCGCCTGGGGCGCCGCCTGCCAGATGCGGCCGGCGAGGCGGCTGAACGGAAGGGACTGCAGCCACACGTGGCCGGGGCCCCGGAGAGAGGCGAAGAAGAACCCCTCCCCTCCGAAGATCGCGGATTTAACGCTGCCCACGAACTGGATGTCGTAGCTCACGGATGGGGCCAGAGCGACGATGCAGCCGGTGTCGACGCGGAGGGTCTCGCCGGCGGCGAGCTGGCGTTCGAGGATCGTGCCGCCCGCGTTGCAGAATGCCAGCCCGTCGCCTTCCAGCTTCTCCATGATGAACCCTTCGCCACCGAACAGGCCGACGCCGATCTTCTTCTGGAAGGCGATGCCCACCGAGACCCCCTTGGCGGCGCACAGGAAGGCGTCCTTCTGGCAGATGAGAGTGCCACCGAGCTGAGCAAGGTCCATCGCGATGATCTTGCCGGGGTAAGGGGCGGCGAAGGCGACGTGTCGCTTGCCGGAGCCACGGTTTCCGAACAGGGTCATGAACAGGCTCTCACCCGTCAGTATCCGCTTGCCCGCGCCGAGGAGCTTGTCCATGAGTCCGCCGGCCGAGGAACCGTCTCCAAAGATGGTCTCCATCTCGATGCCGTCCTCCATGAACATCATGGCGCCGGCCTCGGCGACTGCGCTCTCGCCGGGGTCGAGCTCGACCACGACGTACTGCATCTCGTTGCCCGAGATTTCGTAGTCGATCTCATCCGCGGCGCCCGTAGGTTGCGGCGGCGGCGGGATCGGTCCGGCTGCGGGAGAGCCGATTCCGAGCTCGGGAACCCGGGCGGCGGCTACCCACGCGGTCATGCCCTGCGCGAACACCATCGTTTGGCCGTTGTATCGTCCCGACTGGAAGCCGGCGCGCAGCTCGGCTCCGCTGATCGGTCCCACGCTCTGTCCGTTCTCGGCGACGTACCACTGCTTGGAGTCGGTCATGCATGCACCTCCGTCACGGCGAAGAAGTCTACTACGGCCGGCATGGAGGGTTCCACCGGGAAACGAGGTCACGGCGAGTCGGCGCCTGAGGTCGCCGTCTGGAAGGATCGACGATAGGCCGGTCCCTGAAGTGTGCTTTGCTGCTCGTCACCCGCAGCCGGTCATCGGCGACATGTTCGCGGCGTCAGGTCAGCTGGTTGATGAAATCCGTGACCTCACGCAGGAGCTTGTCCGCCTTCTGCCTGTCCGACTCCTTCTTGACCTTCTTCTGCAGCTCGCGGACGCGTTTTTCGATGCCCTGCGCCTTGTGGAGCAGTTCACCCACCTCGAACGTAGTGTCGAGGCCGCTGACCGCCGAACCCTTGGCGGCGTCGTTGTACTGGCGGATTACCGCGTGCAGGTCGCCGCGCAGCTGGTTGAGCTCCTGTGCCTCGGGCGACGGGGAAGCGGGCAGCAGCCGCAGCTCACCCGTCGTGAAGTAGTTGAAGGCCACCAGAGCGGCCGCGGCAATGATCACCACAGCTAGGAGAGTCTTCACGTCAGTCCTCCCGGGTCCACCACGAGGTTCTGGTCACGACTGGTACCAGTATCCCACGCTCCGGCGGCCGCTGTGCTTGTGTGCCGGCGCAGGGTTCCGCGCCCCAGGGAGGTGTCCACCTGATCGCGGGTTCAGTCGCCTCCGTTTGCAGGCACACCTGCTCAAGGCTCCGCTGTTGCCTGCAGGCACATCGGATCATCGTGCGACGGGTTGTTGACGCGGAGCGATACGGGGAACGCCTCCATCTCGTCCGGATCGTGGGGCAGTAGCAGTCTCCGCAGTCGCTCCGGGTCCTCGTTGGCAGGCTCGAGCCAGTCGCGGTAGCTGCGTTGGGGCAGGATGACCGGCATCCGGTCGTGAAGGAGAGCAACGACGAGGTTTGGCTCTGTCGTGATCAGGGTACACGACTCGAGCGGCGTCCCGTCGGGCCGGTGCCAGACTTCCCACAGCCCGGCGATGGCGAACGGCCGCCCGTCGCCAAAGCGTACGAGATACGGCTGCTTGCGGTTCCCGTTGCGGCGCCACTCGTAGAATCCGTCCGCCGGGACCAGGCAACGACGGCGTCGGAACGCGTTGCGGAAGGATGGCTTCTCCGCCACGGTCTCGGCGCGGGCGTTGATCATGCGGCTGCCGATGCTCGGGTCCTTGGCCCATGATGGGATCAGGCCCCAGCGCACGGCGTCGAGTCTGCGACCGTCCGGGCCGGCACGGACAATCGGTACCTGCTGCGTCGGCGCGATGTTGTAGCGAGCCTCCAGCTCGGGAACCTCATCGAGGTCGAACAGCCGGGCCAGCACCCTTCCCGTCACCGTCAGGACGTAGCGTCCACACACCAGACCATGGTAGCGCGGCTCGGGAGTGTGATCAGGAGATGGGGGGGCGGAGAGGCAGAGAAGCGGGCTCGCGGCCGTGTCTTCGGCGGAGGTCTGGACGATCATCGCGCTACACTGCGTTCTGGAGGAGTATTGATGGCCCACGAGCGGGTGATGGTGTTCGGCGCGACGGGGTTCACGGGCGGGCTGGTTTGCGATGCGTTGAGACGTCAAGGGCTCCCATTCGCGGTAGCGGGCCGCCGACGCGAGAGTATTGAGAAGGTCCGCGAGCAGTACGGTGCCGAGCAGGCTGTGGTGGCGGACCCGGCTGCTCCGCGCTCGCTCGCAGGCCTGTTCTCGGGCGGAACGACGGTCTTGATCAGCTGTGCGGGGCCGTTTCTCCGCGTCGGATGGCCGGTGGTGGCTGCAGCAGTCGAGGCGGGCGTCCACTACCTGGACACGACCGGTGAGCAGCCGTTCATCCGTAGGGTTTCGGAGGAGCTGGACGGCCTCGCCTCGGCGAACGGCTGCACGGTCGTCTGCGGCATGGCTATGGAGTATGCGGTGGGTGACTGGGCGGCTCAGCTCGCGATGAGGCGCGCCCAAATGAAGCGCTTCGTAGAGGTCGTGGTCGCCTACAGTCTTACCGGCGGAGGGGTAAGCCGCGGCACGGCGCTGTCGATCTTCGAGATGTTCGGCCGTCCGGCCTGGAGCTGGGAAAACGGACGCTACAGGAGGCGGGTCGCCGGCTTCGCGCGACGGCGTATCCCGTTTCCCTTCGGCGAGCGAACCTGCCTATGGGCTCCCTTCGGCGAGATTGTCTACCTCGCTCGTCGGGGTACGGTCGACACCGCTGCAACCTACCTGCGCATGGCGGGTCCTGTCGCACGGCTCCTCAGCTGGGGCAGCCGCTTTGGACGTCCTTTGAAACCATTTCTGCGGCCGCTCGTGGCTGCGTGGGTCGGTGCCCAGCCGCCGCAGCCCGGTCCCGAGCAGCGTCGTGCGAGCCGGTTCACGATCGTGGCCGGCGCCGATGGCTCGAGAGTGGTGACGTCGGGTTCCGACCCCTACGGGCTGACGGCCGAGATCATCGCCGCCGGAGCACAGCGGCTGCTCGAGGGTGGCGCGCCGCAGGGCGTGCGCTCCCCCGCGACGATCGGCCTCGCTCCCCGAAAGACCCTCAGCTCCCTCGGCGTGATTGTGGAATGAAGACCGTACTGGCCGAGATCCGTGACGAATTGCCTTGCGCTGGTCGGAAACACCGGTCACGTGTGGTGGAGGTGTGAGATGGAGGACACGCTTCGAGCCCTTGAAAGCTGCGCAGTTCTGGCCGGCCTCGACCGGCTCACGCTGGAGCTGATCGCGCCGGCGGTGTTGAGGGGTCGGGCGCGGGCGGGGGCCACGCTGTTTGGGGCCGGCGAGCCCCGCCGCTCGTTCTACCTCCTGCTTGGCGGGCAGATCGAGGTCCGAGTGGAGAGCGGGCATGCCGCCGGCACACTGCTCGTGCTCGGCGCAGGAGAGGGTGTTGGTGAGGCAGGCCTGCTCGAAGAGGGAATCCACTCAGCAACCGCTCGCGCAATGAGTGATATCGAGTACCTGGAGCTGCCTGGAGCAGAGGTGCGGGAGCGTCTGGCAAGCGATGCACGAGCCGCGATGGCGTTCTTCGCCAAGGTATCTGCGGTGATGGTCGGTCGTCTCCAGTATGCGGCCTCACGGCGTGCAGGCTGGGATCTCGTGTACAGGCCCGGCACCACCCGTAGGGAGCACGACCTCCTCGGAGAACGTGAGGTGCCTGCCGACGCGCTGTACGGTGTCCAGACCCTGCGAGCCGTGGAGAACTTTCCGATCACCGGCGTCAGCCTGGCGCACTTCCCACACCTCGTGCGATCGCTGGCGATGGTGAAGCAGGCAGCGGCGCGCGCGAACCTGCGGCTCAAGCTCCTCCCGGAGGAGGTTGCGGCCGCCATCGACCGCACCTGTCAGGAGATCGTCGACGGCCACTGGCACGGCCACTTCGTGGTCGATGTTCTCCAGGGCGGCGCCGGGACGTCGACCAACATGAACGCGAACGAGGTGATTGCCAACCGCGCGCTCGAGCTGTTGGGTCGGGAGCGCGGAGACTACGCATGGTGCCACCCGAACAACCATGTCAACCTCTCCCAGTCAACGAACGATGCCTACCCAACCGCCGTCCGGCTGGCAGCCGTCATGAAGCAGCGAGAACTGGCCGGAGCCCTGGACGGTCTGGGACGTGCGCTATCGGCCAAGGCCGAGGAAGTATCGGGGGTGCTGAAGATGGGACGCACCCAGCTCCAGGATGCGGTGCCCATGACCCTCGGGCAGGAGCTCGAGGCGTTCGCGGTGACGACCCGTGAGGACATTCAGCGGCTCGGTGAGGCGACCCGCCTGATGATGGAGGTCAACCTCGGCGGCACAGCCATCGGGACCGGTATCAACGCCGACCCGCGTTACCCGACAATCGCCGTCGAGGAGCTGTGCCGCATTGCCGGCGTGGAGGTGGTCCTCGCCGAGAACCTGGTTGAGGCAACGCCCGACACTGGAGCCTTCGTGACCTTCTCGGCGGTGTTGAAGCGGATCGCCGTCAAGCTGTCCAAGCTCTGCAACGATCTCAGGCTTCTCTCCTCCGGTCCGCGCTGCGGACTCGGCGAGATCAATCTGCCGCCTCAACAGCCGGGCTCGTCGATCATGCCCGGCAAGGTCAACCCGGTGATCCCGGAGGTGGTGAACCAGATCGCCTTCCAGGTCATCGGCAACGATCTGGCGATCACCGTGGCGGCCGAGGCCGGCCAGCTGCAGCTCAACGTCATGGAGCCCGTCATTACGTACAACCTCTTCGAGTCGCTCGACATCCTGACCGCCGGAGTACGGACGCTCACTGAACGCTGCATCCGCGGCATCACGGCCAACGCGGACCACTGCCGCACCTTGGTGGAAGGCTCGATCGGGGTGGTGACCGCCGTGGTGCCTGTTCTGGGCTACGAGCGTGCCTCCGAGGTGGCGCGGGAAGCGCTCACGACCGGGCGCGCCGTGCGCCAGATCCTGCTCGAGGCAGGGGATCTCGATGAGATCCAGCTCGAGAGGCTGCTGTCGCCGGAGGCGATGACGCACCCTCGCCCCATTGAATGAGACTCGGCTTCAACCTTGTGGGGTGGAGGGACGCTGGGATAGGATGACGGGTATCCGCGACCGGCGGGCCGGAGGTTCCCATGCGCAGCAAGATCATGTTCATTGCCACCGTGGCTATGGCCGCGAGCCTGGCCGGGGCCGGCGTGGCCGCCAAGCGAGGTTTCGAAATCTCGGATTACTACCGAACGGCATTTGTCGGTTCGCCGGTCGTCAGCAATGACGGCGCCCGGGTTGCGTTCACCGTGCGGCGGTACGAGCTCGAGAAAGGGAAGAGCTGGAGCGAGATCTGGATGATGGCGCCGGACGGGTCCCGACTACGGAGGATGACCTTCGGCGACCACCACGACAACACGCCCCTCTTCTCCCCCGACGGCAAGAACCTGCTGTTCGTCTCCGACCGCGCCGGGGACAGCTCACAGCTGTACATGATGCCCGTCGATGGAGGCGAGGCCCACGAGCTGACCGACTTTCCGATGGGGGTCAGTGACCCCGTGTACTCTCCGGACGGCACGTGGATTGCCGTCACGTCAGAGGTGTACCCGGAGTGCGGCGCCGACGCGGAGTGCAACGAGACAATCCGGAAGACATGGAGCGAAGGCAAGCTCCGGGCTCACATGGCGGACGAGCTGTTGTACCGTCACTGGACCTCGTGGCGCGACGGCACCTACCCCCATGTGCTGCTGGTGGACGCGGCCAGCGGCAAGGTTGTACGCGACATGACGCCGGGACGTTGGGACAGCCCGACCTTCTCGCTCGGTGGTCCTCCGGGGTATAGTTTCTCCCCGGACGGCAAGGAGCTGGCCTACGTCTCCAACCACGACGCTCACCCTGAGTCGTCTACCAACGCCGATCTCTGGCTCCTGCCGGTCAGCGCGAAGGCGGCGGAGAGCGAAGCGCGCAACATCACTGCCGCCAACCACGGGTGGGACGGCGGCCCTGTCTACTCTCCCAACGGCCGCTGGATTGCCTACCTCAGTCAGGCGACGCCGGGCTACGAGTCGGACCTTTTTCGCATCGCTCTTTACGACCGCGAGAAGGAGACTACGCGCTACCTCACTGACAGCAGCACATTCGACAACTGGGTGGACGGCCTCGCATGGAGCCGCGACGGCAAGACGATCCTCTTCCAAGCTGAGGAGAAGGGCTATAACCCACTGTTCCAGATGAACCTGGCGACCGGCAAGATCACGCGGCTGTTCTCCAACGGCTCGATCGATGCCTGGAAGGTTCTGGCGGACGGAACGGTCCTGTACACACGTCGTACCACCGGTGAACCGCCGGAGGTTTTCCGGTCCCGGCTCGACGGCTCCGATCGCCAGCGGCTGACCCGTTTCAACGCCGATCTCGAGGCCGAGGTCGACATCCGCCCCGCCGAGGAGATGTGGGTCCAGGGCGCCGGCGACTACCAGGTTCAGGTGTTCATCGTCAAGCCCCACGGCTTCGACCCGACAAAGAAGTACCCGCTGATCCTCAACGTGCACGGAGGTCCGCAACAGCAGTGGACGGACTCGTACCGCGGCGATTGGCAGGTCTACCCGGGGAAAGGGTACATCGTCGCCTTCGCGAACCCCACGGGCTCACCCGGCTATGGTCAGGGTTTTGTCGATGGGATCGCCAAGGACTGGGGCGGAAGGGTCTACAGCGACCTCATGAAGGTTACCGATGCGCTGGAGAAGTTGCCCTACGTCGACCGCGACCGGATGGCGGCCATGGGGTGGTCGTACGGCGGCTACATGATGATGTGGCTCGAGGGTCACACGACGCGGTTCAAGGCGATAGCCTCCATGATGGGCGTGTACGACCTCCGTGCAATGTACAGCGCCACCGAGGAGCTGTGGTTTCCTGAGCACGATCTCGGCGGCCGGCCATGGACCTCTGCGGACTACCGGAAGTGGTCGCCCTCCGAGTACGTCGAGAGCTTCAAGACGCCGTGCCTCGTGCTCACCGGAGAGAAGGACTTCCGCGTGCCCTACACGCAGAGCCTGGAGTTCTTTACCGACCTTCAGAAGATGAATGTGCCCTCGCGCCTGGTTGTGTTCTCGAAGTCCGGCCACTGGCCGAGCTGGTACGAGATGGCGTTCTACTACGATGTACATCTCGACTGGTTCCACCGCTGGTTGGGTGGAGGGCCGGCACCGTGGGAGCCCGAGCGGTTCCTGCGCAACGAAGTGTTCGAGAAGGAGAGTGGCCCAGACTCGAAGTAGGCTCGGCGCTGCTCCCGCACGCGGCGGAACGGCACAGGAGGCGGTGATGGCCGGAATCTTCAAGGCGTACGACATTCGCGGCACCTACCCAGACCAGGTCAACGAGGAGGTCGCGTTCAAGGTGGGCTATCACTTCCTCGACCTGCTGGACGAAGAGGACCTCGCTCGCGGTCCGGTGGTCGTGGTCTCACGCGACATGCGGTCGCACTCCGTTCCCCTGGCCGAGGCGCTTGCGCGCGGCCTCCGCGCGCGCGGGGTCCGTGTGGTCGACATCGGCCTTGCCGACACTCCCCTCAACTACTTTGCCACCGGTTATCTGAGAGCTTCGGGGGGAATCCAGGTGACGGCGAGCCACAACCCGGCTGTGTACAACGGCTTCAAGCTGTCGCGGCGCGACGCGATCCCGGTTTCCCGGGACACGGGGATCGCGCGCCTCGAGACCCTCGTGAGCTCCAGTACGGCACCGCTGGACCTGCCGGCACGCGCAAGCGAGGAGACGCGGGACGTGTCGGCAGCTTACCTCGAGCACCTTCTCAGTCATGTCGAGGCGGATGCCCCTCGTCTCAAGCTCGCCGCCGACGCGGCCAACGGAATGAGCACCACATACCTGCCGATCCTCGAGCGTCTGAACGTCGACCTGGTGCTGCTGTACTTCGAGCTCGACGGGAGCTTCCCAAACCACGAGGCCAACCCGCTCAAGCAGGAAAACCTGGTTGACATCGAGGTGGCGGTGCGCGAGCAGAGGTGCGATCTGGGGGTGGCCTTCGACGGTGATGCGGATCGTGCGATGTTCATCGATGAGAACGGTAACGCGGTCTCGGCCGACATGATCACCGCTCTGCTCGCTCCCCGTTTTCTGCGCAGCGAGCCCGGGGCGGCTGTGGTCTACGATCTTCGCTCCTCATGGGCGACTAAGGAAGCCATCGAGGAAGCCGGCGGCAGAGCGGTGCGCGAACGCGTCGGGCATTCGTTCATGAAGGCGACCATGCGCAAGCTCGGATCACCGTTCGGCGGCGAGCTTGCCGGCCACTTTTACTACCGTTCGAACTTCACGGCGGACTCGTCCCTGCTGACAGTCGTCCACATCCTGAACCACCTGCGAGAGACTGGGCGTCCATTGTCGGAGCTGGTGGCGCCGTTGCAGCGGTACTTCGCGACCGGCGAGATCAACTTCCGCGTCGAGGACAAGGAAGGGATGATCAGACACCTGGCCGAGGTCTTTGCGGATGGTGAGATAGACTACCTGGATGGGATCACGGTCCAATATGCCGACTGGTGGTTCAACGTTCGTCCGTCTAACACCGAGCCGCTGCTGCGGCTGGTACTGGAGGCAAGAACCCGCAAGCTGATGGAGGAGAAGCGGGCCGTCCTCCTCGATCACATCGGCATGCCGGTCTGACCTATGGGCGCCGGCTAGGGGAGGTGTTCATGACTCACGAGTTTCACAGCGCACTGCGCCCCTTCGTGCGCAAACGCCTCGAGGAGATCGGGAAGGCTGACATCGTCGTCGGCGTTCCGTGCTTCAACAACGACCAGACCATTGAGCACGTGCTACAGATGGTGTCGCGGGGTATCCAGCAGTACTTCAGGGACTCCAAGGCCGTGATCATAGTTGCCGATGGAGGCTCCACAGACGACACCCGCGATCGCTGCGCCGAATTCCAGCTCAAACCCTGGCAGGAGAAGATCATCACCATCTACCGCGGGATTGGCGGCAAGGGGACGGCGCTGCGGGCGATCTTCGAGTGTGCGGCCGAGCTCGAGGTCAGCGCGTGCGTGTGTGTCGACGCCGATCTCCGGAGCATCAACCCGGACTGGGTACGGTACCTCGTCGAGCCGGTACTCGAGGGTGGCCAGGAGTTCGTGGCGCCGATCTACAACCGCTACAAGTACGACGGCACGATCACTAACAACATCGTCTACAACATGGTGCGGGCACTGTACGGCAAGAGAATCCGGCAGCCGATCGGCGGCGACTTCGCTTTCGGCCGCCGGCTCGCTGCCCACTACCTCGAGCAGCCGGTTTGGGCGACGGACATCGCACGCTTCGGCATCGACATCTGGATGACGACAACGGCGCTGGTGTGCTCCGACAAGGTCTGTCAGTCGAACCTCGGCGTCAAGATTCACGACGCAAAGGATCCGGCCGACGCGCTCGGTCCGATGTTCCGTCAAGTCTGCGGCACCCTTTTCGACCTCATGGACCAGCACGAGGCGTTCTGGCTGGGGAGAACGGGCAGCGAACCGGTGCCGACGTTCGGCTGCGAGGTTTCACAGGAGCCCGAGCCGATCGCTGTCAACCAGGATCGGATGATCCGTGAGTTCAAGGAGGGTATGCGCCTGTTCGGGTCCCTGTGGAGGGAGATCTTCTCGGTTGAGGTGTGGGACGCCCTGCGCGCTGCGGATTCGCTCGCCGCGGAGAAGTTCACGATTCCGATCGAAACCTGGGTCAAGCTGCTGTACGAGCTCGCGGCCCGCCACCATCACCTGCGGGAGCACCGGAGCAAGCTGGTGTCGGTCATGACGCCCCTGTATCTGGCCAGGGTCGCCTCGTTCATCAACCGCACTCGTGAGATGAGCTCACAGGAGGCAGAGCAGGTGGTTGAGGAACAGGCGCAGGCATTCGAAGACCTCAAGCCCTACCTCAATGACCTCTGGCAGAACCATCAACCCGGTTCCGGCCTCGAGCGAGCCCTCCGGGAGGATCGCTAGTCCGCGTCTCTCACCAGCGCGCGTCTGCAGCGTGCGATACACCGTCGACGGCGACGTTTTCTCGTCTCCGTGTGCACGATGTGCCACCGAGACGACAGTCGGGTCGCGAACGGGTCTGATGCGGAGTGCGGCAGGGGTGTGCTGCGGCGACGAGTGTGGGTACACTTCTCGTATGATGACTCGACGCTCCCGGCCGGCTGCACCGCGTGTGGTGATCATCGGTGGCGGGGCCGCCGAGCGCACCGTCGTACGTGAGTCCTTCCCCGACCACGAGGTGCAGGAAACCGACTCGCTGGAGAGTGCCGAGGCACTGGCTCCACCGCCGCCGGCGGAGTTCGTCTTCATAGAGCTTGCGGGCCCGCAGGCAGCGTCCGGTTCCAATGGCTGCGAAGAGACAGTGGAGCACCTGCGGGAGATGTTTCCGACTGCCCAGATCATCGTGATGGCAAGGCCGGAGGCGATCCGCTCGGCGATCGCGGCGGTCCGCGCCGGCGCCAGCAATTACCTGACCCTTCCCTTCGCTCTTGACGAGGTTCGCTTCCTGCGTGAGAGCTTGCGCGACGAAGCCCGTTTTCGTGGCGAGCTCGATCACCTTCGTGGTCAGTTCTGGAAGGCCGAGGCGCTCGACCTCGTGCGAACGAGCTGCTCGGCAATGCGCGCAGTGTTCATCAAGGTGAGGCAGGTTGCGCCGACGAGAACAACCGTCCTCCTCACCGGGGAGACCGGGACCGGGAAGACCGTGCTCGCTCAGCTCATTCACCTGCACAGCCGGCGCGCCAGAGGGCCGTTTATCAGCGTTCACTGTGGCGCGATTCCCGAGGGGCTCTTGGAGAGCGAGCTTTTCGGCCACGAGCGCGGCTCGTTTACCGGAGCCGTGCGCCGCAAGCTGGGCAAGTTCGAGATCGCCCACGGCGGGACGATACTGCTCGACGAGATCGGAACGATGACCCCAGCGATGCAGACCAAGTTGCTGCAAGTCCTCCAGGACGGGGTCATCCAGAGGGTAGGCAATGAGCAGCCGATCACGGTTGACGTCCGAGTCATCGCTGCCACCAACCTCGACCTGCGCCGCGCAAGCGAGGAGGAGCGTTTCCGCGAGGACCTCTACTACCGGCTCAATGTGTTCCCGATCCATCTCTTGCCGTTGCGCGAACGGCTCGAGGATCTGGAGCTGATTGTCGAGAACATCCTCGTCAGGCTGGAGCAGGAGTACAGGAAACACATCTTCCGGCTCAGCCCGGAGGTTCTGGAGGCGGCGCGTCGCTACCCCTGGCCCGGCAACCTCCGCGAGCTCGAAAGCGTGCTCGAGCGAGCCTACATCCTCGAAGACTCGAGCACTCTTACGCAGGGTTCGTTCCCGGCGGAGCTGTTCTCGTCGCCCGGCCGTATCGATGCCTCCAGCTCGGGTGGAGCACCGCAGTCCCTTGCCTCAGTGCGCAAGCAAGCGGTCGAGCGAGCCGAGATGGCATACCTCGATCAGCTGCTGCGGCAATGTTGCGGCCGTATCGGCGAGGCCGCGGCGGCGGCGGGCGTGTCCAGCCGCCAGCTCAACACGCTGATGCGCCGCCACAACCTGCACAAGAAGGACTTCAAACAGCACTCATCGTGACCGCCGCCACGAGAACTGGTTCCGCCGGTTCTGTCGGCGGACCGGAAGCGTGACTTCCGGGTCTTTCAGCCGAGCATCCTGCGCCTGGTGATGCAGAGCCCCTTGGAGACCGGGCTCAATACCCGATACCGTCCGCGGGCTTGTCTTGCGGTCGGGAGCGAGGCGGGAGGAGGAAGCTGTGGTTTTGCCCTACTGCCACGATGAGTGACGCAGAGAGCCGCCGCTAACCAAGCTCTCCAAAAGGGTTGCTGCGGCATGAACCTAGCTGCTTGGCGGTTACGCCTGGAAGGTAAGACGGCATCGCTCACGGCCCGGTGCCCGAGTCCGGGCCCGTGGCGCGCAACGGACGGCACGGGGGTCTCCGCCCGGGCCTCGAACGCGCACACTTCCCGGTCGGCGACGAAGCTGGCATCAGAGTTGCTTTCTACCTCAACGGATGGAGCTCCGCGGCCACCTGTTCCTTGTGCTCCACGACTGCGGTCCGAACGGTCGGAAAGAGGAGAACGGCGAGATGCTCGAGAACGGCGGACGGCAGCAGGTCACGGTGCGCGGAATCGTGGTCGCCGCGGGCGCGACCGCTGAGGACGACAGCGTCCTTCTCGAAACGTCGGAGGAGACCGAGATCTTCATCGACTCCGATGGCGAAGGGGGCAACCTCCACAAGCACCTGCACGAGGAGGTCGAGGCCCGAGGAGTCTTGCGGCAAGACAAGGCCGGCAGGATGGTTCTTCGGGTGAAAGACTTCGAGGTGCGTGAGTGGGAGGAGGAGACAGTCCAGGACGAGCGGCCCGGTTGAGACGAGCTTTTGTTCCTGTGTCGAGTGCTGGGGTGTGAGTCTTTGGGGCAAGGATGATTGACAAGGGTCTACTGACAGGGCAAGGAAGGAAGCGATGAGAGAGTGTTTCCGGCCGTCGACAGTTGTGGTCTTGGTAGCGTTGCTGGTGATTGGGGCCTTCGCCGCGCTGGCCGGCGCGCAGGAGGCCGGGAGCGATGCCAAGTCAGTGAGCGTCGTCGGTACCGTGGTTGCGGCCGACTGGGACGATAACGGCAACGTCGTTGCCGTCAACATCCAGACCGACGAGGACGAGTATGTCGTCGGGGACACCGATGCGGCCAAGGGCCTGCTGCCTCTGGTAGGTCAGCGGGTTCGCGCCAACGGGACAGTGACCGAGAGTGGCGAGGGGACGCTGGTCCTGACGGTGACGGGCTTCTCGGTCGTCGAAGAGAGCTCATGATCATGGCTGGAGGGTCATTCCGAACTGTGGCACGCGGGAGCCTCCAGAGACCTGTCGGGAGCTCCGGCCGGGCCGTTCTTTAGGAGGGGATGATGACAGACCGTTCGCCTCTTCCGGCCGAGGAGCTTGAACCTCCCAGTACTGGTGTCGCCCAAGCACGGTTCGGCGGCAGGGTCCCTTCCCTTGTGCGAGGGAGCACAATCTCTGACTCAGAGACCGGAGCTCGGGCTTCCGGTTCGGAACCGAGCCGAGACTCGGCACAACGCAGGGCTGCGTTGTTCCGCCGCCGTCATTTCCCGAACGCCACAGCTGCCGACTGGCGGGACTGGCACTGGCAGATGCGCCACAGGATGACGCGGCTCGAAGAGCTCGAGCGCGTGCTCGTGCTGACTCCGAGCGAGCGTAGCGCAATTGAGGCACATCGCGGCCAGCTACCGTTCGCTGTCACGCCGTACTATGCCAGCCTGCTCGATCCCCGAGACGCCGAACAACCCCTTCGGCGAACGGTGGTTCCCAGCACAATGGAGTCCATCGTCGGACGCGGCGAGTCAGCGGACCCTCTCGCGGAGGACGCCCAGTCACCGGTGCCCGGGCTCGTGCACCGGTACCCGGATAGAGTGCTGTTTCTGGTCACTGCCTTCTGCTCCACCTACTGCCGCTACTGCACGCGCTCGCGAGCCGTCGGCGATGTTGGGGAGCTGCAGCCGGATCGCCGGCAGTGGGAGGCGGCGCTCGAGTACATCGCGAGGCATCCCGCGATTCGGGACGTGCTCCTCTCCGGGGGAGACCCGCTCACCCTCGCTGATGACAAGCTGGAGTGGCTTCTGACGCGCCTGCGCGCGATCCCACACCTCGAAGTCATCCGGCTGGGCACCAAGGTGCCCGCGGTACTGCCACAGAGAGTCACGCCGCAACTCGTGTGGATGCTCCGCCGCTTCCATCCTCTGATGATGAGCTTGCACTTCATCCATCCGGATGAGCTCACGCCGGAAACGGCTAAAGCGTGCGCCCGTCTCGCCGATGCGGGTATACCGCTCGGCAGCCAGACGGTCCTGCTCAAGGGGGTCAATGACTCGGTGGAGACCATGCGCCGTCTCATGCACGGTCTTCTACAGCTGCGCGTACGCCCGTACTATCTCTACCAGTGCGACCCCGTTCTCGGCACATCCCACTTTCGGACACAGGTGAGCTCCGGGATGGAGATCATCGCCGGGCTTCGGGGGCACACATCCGGGTACGCAGTTCCGACCTACGTGATCGACGCCCCGGGTGGGGGCGGCAAGATCCCGCTTGTGCCGGCCTCCATCGTCGGATGCGAAGGCGATGACGTTCTGCTCCGAAACTACCAGGGGAAGGTGTTCCGGTACCCCGACACGACCGAAGGGTTGGAGACATGAAGATCGGGCTCACCTATGACCTCAGGGATGACTATCTGGCTGCCGGGCTCAGCGCGGAGGAGACCGCCGAGTTCGACAAGGCTGACACGATCGAGGGAATCGAACGAGCTCTGACCGATCTGGGTCATCAGACAGAACGGATCGGCAATGTGAGGGCCCTGGTGAAACAGCTGTGTGCCGGAGCCAGCTGGGACCTGGTCTTCAACATTGCCGAGGGGGTCGCCGGTTTCGGCCGCGAGTCTCAGGTTCCGGCGCTGCTCGAGGCCTACGAGATCCCGTACACCTTCTCCGATCCGCTGGTTCTCGCGGTTGCCCTACACAAAGGTTTGGCCAAGCAGATCGTTCGCGCCAACGGGATCCCGACGCCCGACTTCGCCGTCGTCGAGCACGTGTTCGATGTGCCGGCCGTCGACCTGCCATTCCCGCTGTTCGTCAAGCCGGTGGCCGAGGGGACCGGAAAGGGCATCTCGGCGGCGTCACGGGTCACGACTCGGCGCCAGCTCCTGCGTTCGTGCCGTCGCCTTCTCGAGTCGCACCGGCAGCCGGTCCTCGTGGAAACATATCTGCCCGGCGTTGAGCACACTGTTGGCGTTATGGGAACAGGCCGGGAAGCCCGTGTCCTGGGTGTGATGGAGGTGCAGCTGGACACGACTGCGGAGGTGGGTGCCTACTCGTACCTCAACAAGGAGAACTACGAGGAGTGTGTGTCCTACCAGCCTGCCCGTGGTGCCACCGCCGACGCGGCCGCTGACATCGCCTTGGCGGCTTGGAGGTGCCTGGGCTGCCGTGACGCGGGCCGCGTCGATGTTCGCGCCGACGCCCTCGGGGGGCCGAGCTTCATCGAGGTCAATCCCCTCGCCGGGCTCAACCCGGTGCACTCGGACCTCCCGATTCTCTGCCGCCTGCACGGGATCTCGTACCTCGAGCTGATCAAGGAGATCGTCGACAGGGCAAGCATCCGGGCCTTCGGCGGTGCGGCAGTCAGGCGTCCGCAGCCGATTCGAGAGCGGCGGTCCAACGCATTGGCGGTGTGAGGATGCGGCCGGTGCGCGTCGTCGTCGTCCACGGTGCTGTGCCCGAAGATGCGCCACCGGATGAACGGGATGTACTGGTCGAGGTTGAGGCGGTTATCGGCGCGCTGGGTCGCCTCGGCCATGATGCCGACGCGCTGGAGGTGGGGCGGGATCTCGAAAGTGCTGCGCGGCAGCTGCAACGGGTCGGACCTGACGTCGTGTTCAACCTCGTCGAGTCACTTGACGGGAGGGGAGACAAGATCGGGCTGGTTCCGTCGCTGCTCGAGTACCTGGGACTGCCGTACAGCGGTTGCCCCGCCCATGCCATCCTCCTGACGTCGAACAAGCTTTCCGCGAAGGCCCTGATGCGGGCCGCGGGAGTGCCGACCCCCCCGTGGCTGCCGGAAGAAGTGGCATTGGCGGCCGGCTGCCTCGATGGGCCACACATCGTCAAGTCGGTGTGGGAGCACGCCTCGATCGGCCTGAATGGCGCCTCGGTGGTGACCTCTGCGGCGGCTCTGGCCGGGGCGCTCCGATCCCTCCATGACGAGGTCCGCGGTCCCGTCTTCTGCGAGCGCTTCGTCGACGGGCGGGAGCTGAACATCTCGATGCTGGAGAGGGACAACAGTCCGTGGTGCCTGCCCCCGGCCGAAATCGTCTTTGAGGATTGGCCGCAGGAACACCCCAGGATCGTCGGCTACCGAGCCAAGTGGGACGAGTCTTCGCCCGAGTACCGGGCCACAGTCCGGAGCTTCGAGTTCGCGCTGCGGGATCGCGCGCTGCTCGATCGAGTCATGGCGATCGCCCAGCGGTGCTGGACGACGTTTGGTCTGCGCGGCTACGCGCGGGTCGACTTCCGCATCGATGGCATGGGAATGCCGTGGGTACTCGAGGTCAACGCCAACCCGTGCCTCTCACCCGATGCCGGCTTCATGGCGGCGGCGGCCCGGTGCGGGCTCGGCGGCGATGAGGTTGTTGCGGAGATACTGAGGCCCGTCGTTGACCCGAAGCCAGATCCGGGTGTCCGCTCGGAAGACGGTAGGGTCGGCAACCGAGGCCAGTATGCCAGCTGATCAAAACACCGAACCTCGAGTCGTCTTCCGCGAACGTGTCGGAAAGCCGGACCTCAAGATGGTTCGGGAGATCCTGGAATCCACGATGTTCTTCAACTCCGAGGAGGTGGAGGTCGCGTGCAGCCTGGTAGCCGAACGTCTCCGTCTCGGCGCCGCCAGCGGGTACAGCTTCTTGTTCGCCGATGTCAACGGGAAGAGCCTCGGCTACACCTGCTACGGGCGGATAGCGGGAACGCGCGCGAGCTACGATCTGTACTGGATTGCCGTACACCGGCTCGACCAGGGCTCAGGGCTCGGCAGGCGGCTGCTGGCCGAGACCGAAGCTCGCATCCGCGCGGAGGGTGGAGGGCGGGTCTACATCGAAACCTCGGAGAAGGACTTGTACCGCGGGACGCGTGCCTTCTACCGGCGTGCCGGCTACCGTAAGGCGGCTCTGCTCGAGGACTTCTACGGACCGGGAGACGCCAAGGTCATCTACGTCAAGACTCTCTGACCGACACCGGGAGTCGTACGGCGAGTCGGCGTCTTTCACCGCCACCTGGTGGTGAGAGGTGCGGGCTAGAATAGCCACCGGAGGTACTCCCGATGAGCCCCCTCGCCGTAGCGTTTCTCATCTTCTTTCTCCGCTGTATCGACGTGTCGCTGGGGACCCTGCGGCTGATCGTTACGGTGCAGAGTCGGCGTACGCTGGCTTCCGTGATCGGGTTCTTCGAAGTCTCGATCTTCATCACCGCCGTGGCAACGGTCGTCAATGGTCCCCTTGATCTCTTCAAGGTGCTCGGCTATGGGGCAGGCTTTGCGGCTGGCACGTACGTCGGCGTGACGTTGGATCGGCGGCTGGCGCTGGGAAACGCGATGGTTCGGGTGATCACACAGGAGTTCGGCGATCTAGCGAACCAACTCACGTCAAGCGGCTTCGGAGTCACTGTGGTGGAAGGACGTGGGGGCCGGGGTACGCCCGTCGGTATCGTGTTCACGCTGGTCTTGCGGCGTGCGATACCGGGCGTGATGGACATCATTCGCCAGGTCGACGGCGGCGCCATCGTCAGTGTTCAGGAGATCCGCCAGCAGTTTCTCGGCTACTTCCCCGGGAAGCGTCCGGTGCCGCATCTGCCGGTGGCTTCCTGACGGGGATTCCCGTACCTGCTGTTTCCGGGAGGCGCCGAGCACCCGGAGGCGGCGGAGGAGGCTGGCCGGCGTCACACGCCATCAGCGATCGGGTATCCTGATGCCATGAAGGAGATGAGCCGAGTCGGGGTCGGAGCACGGTTCCTTTTGACCGCAGCTGCCTTCGTGGTGGTGGTTGCGGGTTTGCGGGCGGCCGAGTCCATCATCATCCCGGTCCTGATATCGGTCTTCCTGGCCATTCTCTGCGTACCGGCCGTCTCGTGGCTGCGTCGCCGCCGGGTGCCGACGGTGCTCGCCGTGCTGCTCGTGGTGCTCGTCATGATGGGCGTGATGGCCGGCTTTGCTGCCATTGTCGGCGGCTCGATCAACCAGTTCACTGATGCGGTGCCAAGGTACCAGGAGCGATTCAACGTGTTGGCCACCTCGGTCGCCGGATGGCTGGGCAAGCACAACGTGCAACTGAAAGGGGTGGATGTCTTCAGGACGTTCAGTCCCTCGTCGATCCTCGGCATGCTGGGAGGCGCCTTGAAAGGTCTGGTCTCCGCGTTGTCGAACACGGTCCTGGTGCTCCTGACTCTGGTGTTCATCCTGTTCGAGGCCGCCGGCCTCCCCGGTAAGCTCCGCGCGGCGCTGGGTGATGCCAACGCAGATCTCGGTCGCTTCAACGCGATGACGCGGCGGGTGCAGCAGTACCTGGTCATCAAGACGGCCTTGAGCCTCGCCACCGGGCTCATCATCGGGGTCTGGCTCGCGATTCTCGGCGTCGACTTTGCTGTCCTGTGGGGCTTTCTCGCATTCATTCTCAACTACATACCGAACATCGGGTCGATTGTTGCTGCTGTACCGGCGGTGCTGCTGGCGTTCATCCAGTTCGGGGTGGGGAAGGCCGTTCTAGCCACGATCGCCTACCTGGTCGTGAATACCGTCTTGGGGAACGTCGTTGAGCCGGCGACGATGGGCCGGCGTCTCGGTCTTTCCACGCTGGTCGTGTTCCTGTCTCTCGTGTTCTGGGGCTGGGTTTGGGGACCGGTCGGAATGCTGCTGTCGGTGCCGTTGACGATGGTGCTCAAGATCTCGCTGGAGTACAGCGACGACCTTCGTTGGCTCGCTATTCTCCTCGACAGCTCGGGCACAATCGCCCGCGAAGGAACCTGACCAAACCTGATGTCATCCGGCGAGGCGGTCGAGGACGCGGATCAGTCGTGACTCGACCTCGTCGGCCAGAGGAGCGACGGCCGGATTGTCAACAAGGTCGAAGGCAGCGGTCGGCTTCATGGCCGCGATCAGGGAGCCACCGCCGTCGCGCTCCATGACCACGACGTTACACGGTAGCAGCACGCCGATGAACGGCTCTGCGGTCACCGCCTGGTGGGCGAGGGGAGGGTTACAAGCGCCGAGGATCACGTAGCGGCGGAAGTCCTCGCCGAGCTTCTTCTTGATGGTAGCCGCGACATCGATCTCGGTCAGAACACCGAACCCTTCGCCGGCGAGGAGCTCTCTGGTGCGCGCGACCGCGGCGTCGTATCCGAGGTGGGGAAGCTCCCTGACAATGGCATAGCGGGTGTCGAGATCGGGCACGGCTCACCTCCTTGTTCTCACCTAGAGTTGAATACTCCTTGCTGGCGACACATTCCCGCCGGCTCGCATCGCCGCAGATCCAGGGCCGGAGTCACCCCCGGCGCAGCACCTCCTGTGCCCGTGCCTTCGACCGCTGTAGCTCCTCGGGTGCGGCCTTCTCGGGAACAACGTGCCAGGTGATCGTATGCCGGGCCGCGAGGCGTTCGAGCTTCTCCCAGAGCTGCCGGTGCTTGACCAGTGTGCCTCCCTGTGTTCGCCAGCCGCGGCGACGCCAGGCGGCTGTCCATGTGCTGGCGCCGTCCCTGAGGTAGCTCGAGGTGGTGTAGAGGTGCACCGTCGCAGGCCGCTTCAGAAGGCGCAGACCCTCAATGGCGGAGAGAATGTGCAGCTGGTTGGCCGAGCTGTCTTCGACCCGGCGAGCGGCCTCGCGCTCGGTGCCGTGCCAGCGTAGCAGGGCCGCCCAGGCGCCCGCATTGAGCTTGCCTGAATAGGCAACGGCCGTGAAGAGGTGGACGGCGCTGCCATCAGCCAGAGGCAGCTCGGGACGGCCGATGGCTGCCGAAGCAAGGGTATCGGCGCGCTCGTTGAATCGATCGCCGGCATGACCCTTGACCCATCGCCAGGACACGGAGTGGCGTTCGAGCTCTGCCAACAGCTCCTGCCAGAGGTCACGGTTCAAGACCTCGGTTCCAGAGGTCGTCCTCCAGCCGTTCGCTGTCCAGCGTTCGATCCACTCCGTGACCCCACGTCGCAGATACTCCGAGTCGGTGACAAGCTCGACCCTGTGCGGCTTGTCCAGAGCCTTCAGGGCTTCGAGGGCCGCGGTCAGCTCCATGCGGTTGTTCGTGGCCTGCTCCTGACGTCCCGAGAGCTCCTGTGGTTCGTGACCGGGGCGCAGGAGGATTGCCGCCCAGCCACCCGGGCCCGGGTTGGGACGGCAGCCGCCGTCGGTGTAGATGGTGATGGGGGTCAGGGCAGGCGTGTTCATGAGTCTCCCGGCGCGCGCTGACTTTACCAGACCGCAGGCGGGGCGTCTTATCGACGCCCGGCAGAGACGTGCGCTGGGGATTGCGGTATCATCCGTCGCTACGGGATGGACGGGGGGAATGACCGACTGGACACCGACATCATGGCGACACAAGCCAGCGAAACAGCAGCCGCTCTACCCGGACGCGGGCGACCTTGAACACCGGGTGCGCCAGCTCGCGGCCTTGCCACCTCTGGTGACGTCGTGGGAGATCGAGAGCCTGAGGGAGCAGCTCAGCGAGGCTGCAGCCGGCAAGCGGTTCCTGTTGCAGGGTGGTGAGTGTGCAGAGGGCTTCAGCGACTGCGAGTCGACGACGATCACGAACAAGCTGAAGATCCTCCTCCAGATGAGCCTGGTGCTGACGTTCGGCCTCAAGCGCAGGGTGATTCGGGTGGGCCGTTTCGCCGGTCAGTATGCCAAGCCGCGGTCCGCGGACCTCGAAACACAGGGTGGAGTCTCTCACCCCAGTTACCGGGGCGATCTGGTCAACGGCGCCGAGTTCACAGCCGAGGCCCGAATCTCCGATCCACGGCGTCTGCTGCGGGCGTACGAGCGTGCGGCGCTGACCCTCAACTTCATCAGAGCCCTGGTCGCCGGCGGCTTTGCCGACCTCCATCATCCCGAGTACTGGGACCTCGACTTCGTCGATCATTCTCCCCGGGCCAAGGAGTACCAACGTATCGTCGAGTCGATAGGGGACTCGCTGCGCTTCATGGAGACTCTGGCCGGGACGCAGGTTGGCGAGATCAGCCGCGTGGACTTCTTTACGAGCCACGAGGGATTACACCTGCTGTACGAGCAGGCTCAGACGCGGCGGGTGCCACATCGTGAGGGCTGGTACAACCTGGGCACCCACTTCCCGTGGATCGGTATGCGAACTGCGGAGCCGGGCGGCGCCCATGCGGAGTTCTTCCGCGGCATTCGCAACCCGATCGGCATCAAGGTTGGGCCGTCGATGACCAGGGAGTCGCTGCTGGAGCTGCTGGAGATCCTCGACCCCGACCGCGAACCGGGGCGGATTACCCTGACTCACCGCTTTGGCCACCAGACCATCGCCGATCGCCTGCCGCCGCTCATCGACGCGGTGCGGAAGGCGTCACGCAAGGTGCTGTGGTCGTGCGATCCGATGCATGGCAACACCGAGGCCGTTGACAACGGCCTCAAGACACGACGCTTCGATACCATCTTGTCCGAGCTCGAGCAGGCCTTCGACATCCACACCGAAATGGGCAGCTACCTCGGCGGAGTGCACCTCGAGCTGACAGGCGAGAACGTCACCGAATGTGTCGGCGGTGCGCGCGGGCTGTCCGAGGTCGATCTAACTCGTGCCTACCGGTCGCGGGTGGATCCACGCCTGAACTATGAGCAGGCCCTCGAAACGGCGATGCTCATCGCCCACAAGATGGCGAAGATGAACGGCAGGGCGTGAGCAGCCGGTGTCGCCGGCCGGTTGCAGGAGCGGCTCGGGCCAACTCGAGCGACGTCGCAGTACACTGAGGCCATGGGCGTCGATCTGCCGCCGGAAGCACTGCCCTTTCTGGGCCTCGTCGCCGCACTTGCCGCCACGGCGGTGTTCCTGATCTTGGGCCTTCGCGGATCAGCGCGTCGCCTGCGCAAGGTGGAGCCGGCGTTCGAGCCGGGCTCGGCACGGTTGTGTGGTGTGCTCGCCCGCTGGTTGGAGGGGCGGTCGCTCGGCTTCCAGTTCCGCTACCGCCTCCAGCCGGCGACGAGCAACTCCCCAGGCGCAGCATTGCTAACAGCGCGGGTTGTAGCGCCCTTCGACTGGAAGGCCACCGAGGTCGGTCACGGTCCTCAGGTGGTCAATCTTGGAACCCTGGCGCTGGTCCAGCTCGGGATTCTGCGCGATGTAGACATCGGGGATCCCGAGCTCGACCGCCGGCTGAGGTTTGCGGCCGTCAACGAGATGGACCTCGTGGTGGCGTTCGGAGGACAGCCGCCGCGGATCGCCCTACAGCGGCTTGTCGACACCGCGAACTTCCGAGGCATCACGATCCACAAGGGCCACTGCCGGATTCAGTGGGCGCCGCGCGACGCCTCACTCGATGAATCTCCCGAGGTCGTGCGCGAGCGCCTGGGCCGGACAGTAAACCTCCTCACGGCTCTCGGCATCTCCCCGGGTTTGCTTGGCTAGCGAAGCAGGTCGACTCACGATGCAGCCGCGAGTGGTTCGGGTGCGACCCCGGGTCTCCCAGAGAGGGTACAATTCTCAGGCTGCTATGGGATGTGCCGAACGTCGAACCAGCCGCACCGCCATGGTCGCGACCCTGATCGTGGCCGTTTGCGCGGCTGCCGGAGCGGGGCCGTGGAGCCGCGTCCCCCGGGCGGTCTCCCGCCTCCAGACACAGCCGCGCGACGCGGAGGCGAGGAGAGTCCTGGCACAGGCGGAGCAGTCGATAGAGGCGGAGGCCAGGGCAGGTCATCTCTCCTCGGTGCGGGCCTTACTCGAGGCCTATGACGACCTGGTTTCGCCTTTGGAAGGATCGGAAGAACGTGTTCGAGGTCTGCACCGTTCGGTGGCGAGCGCGCTTGTGGAGTTCGGGACGCGCGTGATGCCGCTCGACCAGCGTGCCGCCGCCACGTCCTGGAGGGTTGCAGCGGAGGTCGATCGGGACAGCGATGCCGTGGGACGCCTCAGATCCCTACTACTCCCTCCGCCAGGGAAGAGCGGTGGGGAGGTGTGGTCGTCGCCGATTGACGGCGCTGAGCTGGTTTGGCAGCCCCCGACGCGGTTTCTTATGGGCTGCACGAGAGGCGACCGTGCCTGCTCCGATGACGAGAAGTACCTGCGGTGGGTAGAGATGCCCGGGTTTTGGATGGAACGGACCGAGGTCACGAACGAGCGCTATGGTCTCTGCGTCCGGGCCGGGGCGTGTGCCGTCCCTGTCGACGATGTCGGATACTCCGATCCGAAGAAGAAGGATCTGCCGGTTGTCGGCATCAGCTTCGAACAGGCGACGGACTTCGTGCGATGGGCGGCCCGCCGGCTCCCGAGCGAGGCCGAGTGGGAGAGGGCGGCCCGCGCGCAGCACCCCCAATCACGGTTTCCCTGGGGCTCCCCGCGCCTGCGGGGGCGGGCCAATCTCTACGGCACGGATGGGGCAGATGTCTTCCGCGGACCGGCTCCGGTCGCATCATTTCCCAAAACAGGGGCGGGGCTGTTCGATCTCGCCGGAAATGTCTGGGAATGGTGTGAGGACACCTACCACGGGAACATGACCAGGGGACCGAAGGACGGTAGTGCCTGGGTGACTGGTGGACGTGGACGGGTCCTTCGGGGTGGCTCTTGGAGGAGGACGCTCGACCTGGCCAGGGTGTCGGCGCGAACCTGGCAGGAGGAAAGCTATCACGCCGACGATGTCGGCTTTCGGACCGTCACCGACTCCGGCGAGGCCCTGTCGGACGCGGCGGTGATCGAGCTTGCGGATGCCGCTTTCCCGCTCCGCTTCGAGTTGGGGCGAGAGCTGGATGCGGCAGACCTCGATGCTGCCGACCGCCGCTACCTGGAGCGGCGTGCCGTCACGTGGCTGGTTGTCGAAGGGCGGCCGTGGGAGGCGCTCCCCCGTGCCGCCGTGCTGTTTGCGAAGGATCCCCGAGATCCCGCGGCGCGGGACCTTCTCGAACGGGTCGAGAGTCGGCTGGTAGATGGAGCGGAACGGACCGACGCCGCCAGCCTTGAGGCTGCCGTTTCACGATACCGGGCGGTGCTGGGGAACAGGACTGTCCTCGAGGCGAGGATGGAGGAGCTCGACCGGCGGGTCGCACGGGCGCTGCAGGCGGCGGGCGAGGCCTTCCAGCGGCGAGGTGATCGCGGCAGCGCCAACCTTCGGATCAGCCTCGCCGTGCGCCTTTACCCGGAGGACTCGGATCTGCAGAAGCTCTTGCAACAGGTCGTTCCGACTCCTGGAGCGCTGCGCGAGTGGCCGGGCGACGGGAGCGAAATGGTGTGGGTGCCGGGAGGGCCCTTCCTGATGGGCCGAGGGCGCGGCGACGACGAGGCCGACACGGATGAGCAGCCGGCGCACACGGTTCACGTGCGTCCCTTCTGGATGGATCGCACGGAAGTCACCAACGCGACTTACAAGCGGTGCGTCGATGCCGGGGCCTGCACACCCCCCCATTGGCTGGGAGCATTTGACGACCCTGGCCTCGCAAGCCACCCGGTGGTGGCCGTGGACTGGTTGCAGGCACGGGAGTACGCACGGTGGGCCGGGAAACGCCTTCCAACAGAGGCGGAGTGGGAGTATGCGGCGCGGGCCGGCAGAAGCAGCAGATTCCCGTGGGGAGGGGAGTGGCAAGCAGGTTTGGCCAATGCCTTCGGTGAGCATGGAGGGGACACCTGGATGGGAACGGCCCCGGTCGGGAGCTTCGTGGCCAACGGTTGGGGCCTCGTCGACATGAGCGGCAACGTCTGGGAGTGGGTGGAGGACGTGTACCACCCCGACTACGGCGATGCGCCGAGCGACGGCCGGGCTTGGACACAGCTCACCGGCGGTCCGCAGAACCGTCAACGGGTGCTGCGGGGCGGATCATTCCGCGACTTCCCTCCCAAGCTGAGAGTTTCGCAGCGGGATCATGCCGGTTCGACGGACTGGTCCAGGTCCACCGGTTTCCGCTGCGCAGCCGACGCCCGTTGAGCAGCGGCTGGAAGGGCAGATGTCCTACCTGTCACCCCACTTCCTGAGACGTTGTCGTGGACCTGTCGAGCACGCGTTTCTCGACGTCCGGCCGGGTCTTCACAGACCCGTCTTCTCGAGGATGCGGTCGAACGCCTCGAGCTCGCCCTTGGTGATGTAGAAGTGAGGTGACAGCCGGACCAGGCCCTGACGTGCGGAGCACACCACGCGGCGCTCCGCCAGCTGCTTGACGACGGCATGCGCCGGCGCCGACGAATGGCGAGCTGCAACAATGCCGGCCACCGGATGACCTGAGCCGGGTGAGACCACGGTCCAGCCGTGGCTGATCAGGATGCGGGTGAGCAGCCGCGCTAGAGTCTCGATTCGATCCCGGATGACCTCTGGCCCTACCTCGAAGATCAGGTCGAGGGCGGCGGCGAGCCCGGCTATGCCGACGCTGTTACTGGCCCCGGGCTCGAACTTGCGGCCGTCGGCGAGGTGCTCGAGCCGCTGCAGCATGAAGTCGCCGTGGGCGAGGGCAACGTTGCGCCATCCCATGGATGTCGGTCGCAAGCGGTTGCGAAGCTCCGTAGTGGTTGCCATCAGGCCTGCACCCTCAGGGCCGAGCAGCCACTTGTGACCATCGGCGACCACCGCATCCGGCCCCAGAGTCACCATATCCATTGGCAGTACGCCGAGGCCCTGGATCGCGTCAACAACGAGCAGGGTTCCGTTGTCATGGCAAATTCGGGCGAGCTGAGCGAGGGGGGCAATCCAGCCGGTATGGAACGCGACCCAGGAGACGGCGACAACCCGTGTCGCCGGCGTCAGCTGCCGGGCCACCTCTTCCGGATCGACGCGGCCGCCCGCCTGCGGGTACCGTCGCGCTACCACCCCCCTGCTCTGGAGGTTCAGCCATGGTGCGACGTTAGCTGCGAACTCCTCTTCCCCGATCAGCACCTCGTCGCCGGGCCGCCAGTCGAGCCCCTCGGCAATCAGCGATAGCCCGTCGCTTGTGCTGCGGATTAGGGTGATGTCGTTCGGGGAGCACCCCACCAGCTGTGCACCAAGGTGGCGGCAGGTGAGAATGTGTTGGGTCCATTGCTGGTAGTGTAGGTCTCCGCTGGTCTCCTGGTCGCCAATGCGGCTCCGCATGGCCTCTGCGACGGGTCGCGGCAACGGACAGATGGCGGCGTGGTCCAGGTACAGAAAACCCTCGCGGATGGGAAACTCGGGGAGCCATCGCCCGAGATCGAACAATGCGCTACCCCTGGAGCTGACTTCGAGGGATGCGCAGGACATCACCCGGGTGGATCCGTGAGCCGCGGATTCCATTTGCCCGTTTGAGGGCAGGAACCGAGGTTCCGAAGCGGCGGGCGATGTCATAGAGCGTGTCGCCGCGGCGTACCCGGTAGGTGTGGTGGACTGCGGCGATGCGACGGGTTTCGCGCGGCGATCCCGGGATGGCAAGTGTCTGACCGGGCCGAATGGTCGCGCGCCGCGTGATTCCGTTCGCGGCGCAGAGATGATCGACCGTGACGTCGAAGGAGCGCGCGATGTCCCACAGTGTGTCGTTGCTGCGCACCTGGTAGGTGCCGGAGTGGCCGACCGAGCGGCGGGCGGGCCGTGCCGTATTAACCGAGGAGTACCCGAGGCGAGGCACGATCAATGCCTGCCCCGGGTGAATGAGGTTCCTGTGGAGGCCGTTGGCCTGCCTGATGGCTCGTACACTCGAGCCATAGCGGCGGGCGAGGAGATACAGGGACTCGCCTCGGCGGACGGTATGAACGAGACGCGGCGCCCACTTCGCGCGCGGTACGCTCTGGAGAATCTCCTGCGCCTCGTCAGCGGTACCTGCCGGCAAGCGAAGCCGGGTCTTCCTCCCAGCCGGCGTCAGGTCACGACGTACTGCAGGGTTGAGCTCTCGTAAACGGTCCGCAGGAACCCCGAGGTTATCGGCCAGAAACTGCAAGTCGAGGGCGTCCGGCACCGTGACCTCGTCGTACTCCCATGGGGATCCGTCGGGCGGGGGCTCGAACCCGTACTTCTCGGGGTTCTTGGCAACGATGACCGAGGCCAGAAACGCCGGCACGTAGTTACGGGTCTCCCGCGGCAGGTACCGTCGGATCTCCCAGAAATCATGGCTGTGGGCCCGTCTGATGGCACGGCGGACGTTGCCGGCCCCGGAGTTGTACGCGGCGAGGGCCAGGTTCCAGTCACCGAACGTTGAGTAGAGGTCGGCAAGATGCGCGACCGCCGCCTCGGTGGCCCGTTCCGGGTCCCGTCGCTCGTCCACCAGGGGAGAGACACGGAGGCCGTACAGCCGCGCCGTCGACGCGATGAACTGCCACATCCCCATGGCCCGCGCGCGTGAGTATGCCTTGACCGAGAATGCGGACTCGATGAGTGGCAAGTAGGCGAGGTCGCTTGGGAGGTCGGCCGTGCTCAGGTGAGACAGGATCATCGGGAGGTAGTGTCCGGAGCGCTGGAGGCCGACCTCCAGCCGGCGCCGGTACTCGCTCTCGTGAGTGAACGCGTCGAGAAAGTGCTGAACCTGGGGGTTGACGGTCAGGGGCAGGTCGCTGATCGGAACGGCGGCCGGCTCCTCCACCTGCGGTGCCGGCTCGACATCCACGTTGTCGGCTGCGGCCATCTCCAGCAGCCCCTCCTCATTGGGCTGGTCCGCGGCATCTCCAACGTCCGGGCGGGTGGGCGCCACGCCGACCAGCGTCGACTCCGCCAGGAGTTCGGCGATGTAGTCCAGGTAGACCGCGGTCACGGGATAACCGTTCGGCGGCGAGAGAGCGGTTTCCAGAGCTTGTTTGGCGCACGCGGCCGCGTCATCCGGAGCCCCCTGAGCATCGCTCGCTTGCGCCAGGTCCATCAGCGCATCGGCGCGATCTCGGGTTTCCTCCTCCCAGGCGGAGAAGTCAGCCCGAGTGAGCGGCGTGGACAGGTTGATGCTGGTCACCGGCTGCGGAGCGGTTGAGGAGCAGGCAATCGCTCCCACGAGACTCGCGGCAGTCAGGAGAGCCGGGAGCCGCTGCCAGGCCCGGTCGGCGCGGCTCACTGCGAGTTCTCCAGATTGAACGTGAAGAGTAGGCTGAGTTTCTCGAGCGTGGAAACATCGTCCACGACCAGCGCGACCGGCTCCAAGGTGTGAATCGTGTCGCCGGACGAGTCTTGGATGCGGATCGCGACCTGCACCGCCCGCATTCGCTCAAAGACATCCGAGTTGATCGTGCGGTCGACCTTGCGCCGGAACTCCTTTTCCCTCTCCGTTCCTGCGGCAAGGAGGGAATCCAGATCGACCTCGGCGGCGCCGGCGCCGCGAGCGCCGGCGGACAAGCCCATGGTGGCGTGCTTGCGGAGGCTGTCGAGCTCGGCCAGGATGTCCATCTGACTGGACACCTGCACACGCTTGAGCGGCGGCGGGGGGGCCTCGGCCTCCTCGGGTGCGGTTCGGGCGAACGCGACCTCGACGTCCCCTTCGTCGGTCGTTGCCTCGGCGGCGGCCAGCGGCGTCTCCGTGACCTGGTCAACCGTTGCGACCTCCTCGGAATCGGCGCCTTCCTCCGCCTCGTGGGTTGCAGGTTCAGGATCAGGGGTCTCCTGCTCTACCCCCTCAGGACGTTCCGTGGGCGTCGCTGCGTCGGCGGCCTCCTTCGGCGGTTCACCGGTGGTCTCGACGCCGGCGTCTGGTATCTCCTCCTCCACGGTCACATCCGAGTCTGACGGTCCACCGGGCGAGGCTGCGGGGGCCTCGTGCGCTGGCACAGGCTCATCGGACTCGGCAGCCGATTCGAACGTCGGCGGATGCGGAGCCGCCGGTTCCTCGACAGCGACTTCTTGTGCCGGGACAACCTCGAGGTGGCGCTTGGACGAGACTGCTTCCGCAGGGGCCTGCGCCGCGTTAGCGGTAGGCGCAGTCTCAGCCACGGCCTCCTCGGCTGCCCGGGCTAGAGCCGCCGCGGAGATCGATGATCTTCTGGCTGGCGGCGAGGCCGTCCGGACGGGCCGCGGAGTCGGAGCCAGACTTGGTTGCGGCGCAGCCATGCGTTTGCGGAGCTTCTTCAGAGTGAGCTTCGTGATTTCCTTGAGCGTCTCGAACACGCCCGCACCGTCGATAGCCGTGGCCTCGAAGAAGAGCGTGTCCCCCTGCTGATTGAGGTCGGAGTTGAGCTCCTCCACGGTGAGGATGTTCTTGAGGTCGCGCTTGTTGTACTGGACCACGAGGGGAATGTCATCGACAGTCAGCCCGAGCTCGGCCAGGTTGTTGCGCAGATTTTCGAAGCTCTCGATGTTCGCCTCGCGCATGGGACGCTGCGAGTCGGCAACGAAGACGACTCCGTCAACCCCTTTCAACACCAGCTTCCGAGTCGTGTTGTAGAAAACCTGGCCGGGCACGGTGTAGAGCTGCAAACGGGTCTTGAATCCACCGATGGTACCGACCTCTATCGGCAGGAGGTCGAAGAAAAGCGTCCTGTCTGACTCGGTTTCCAAGGACACCATCTCGCCGCGGGATTTCGGGGAGGTCTTGGCGTAGATGAAGCTGAGATTCGTCGTCTTGCCACACAGACCAGGACCGTAGTAGACGATCTTGGCTGCCATCTGCATTGTGGCCCAGTTGAAGAAAACCATTCCATGCTCCCAGCCTCAAACGCATGATAACGCTAACACAACTCTGCGAAACCGGTCAATCGGAAACGATGTCAGTAAAATGGCTCGAAAGGAGGGCGGCGACGGCCCGATACACCGCGCCGACCTCGGGTGGCAGGACCTCCAAATGACGGCGTACCGTGTCCGAGTCGCCGCGAGCGAGAGCCCCGGTCAACCCCTCCATATCTCGGGATGTCAGTGCCGCGTCCACGCTTGTTCGCACCAGCACATCGAGCGCGTCTGGAGGAGGCATGCCGGCCGCTCCACTGCGATCGATCAGTCGCCTGGCGATGGCGATCAGAACGTGTGGGAGATTGGCCGCAACGGCAGCGGCGGCGTGGTAGAGCGGTTTGTCCTGCGCCTCGATCTGCCACGGATGCATGCCGAGCGCGCGCGCCACGGCTTCCCCTGCAGCGAGGGCGGTAGGATCACCTTCGAGCGCGCAGGCAACACCGTCCCATCGAACCTCGGATTCCGATGCCGGGAAGCTCTGCAAGGGGTGCCAGGAGCCAACGCTGGCACCAGAGCCCCGACACGGCGCCAGGACGCCGGCATCATCGAGCCCGGAGGTATGCAAGACCACCGTGCCGTCGAGGGATGTCGAACGTGCCAGAGATGAGGCCACCGTGGGAATGACCCGATCGGGGACCGTGACCATGATGAGTGGTACGGTGGGCCAAGGCAGCGGATGCTCCCAGTCGTCGATCGGCACGCTCGCGAGCCTGCTCCGGACGGGTCTCGCCGCGCGAGCATCTCGGCAACGGATGAGGCGACAGGTCCAGCCTGCGTCGATCATCCGCCCAATGAGGCGGCCGCCGAGGCGTCCCGGACCGATGAGCACGAACTCCGATCGTCGCACGCCCGGATGCTACAATAACCCCCGGCGTCGTGCACGTGACGACCTCCACGGGAGATAAGGGATGACCTTGAGCCAACGGGAGTTGACGGTACTGCGGGAGGTGATCCGCCGTCACCTTCGGCGAGGTGCGCCTGTCTCTTCGGCCGAAGTCGCCCGCTCTTCCTCCGTAACGCTGTCATCGGCCACGGTACGGTCGGTGATGGCCCAACTGGAGGAGAAGGGGCTTCTCAGACAGCCCCACACGTCGGCAGGGAGAGTCCCGACCGACCTCGGTCTGCGTGCCAACGTCGATGCGCCGGCGTCGCTCTGCAACCTGAGCGGGTCGAGACGCCGTTGGTTAGCAGGGGCAATGAACGAACGTCGGCGGCAGCTCACCGAGGGGCTTGACTGGGTGACCGGCTTGATCGCCGATGCGACTCAGGAAGCGGGTATCGCGGTTCGGCCGATGGGCGAGGCGCCCGTCCTGGAGGCAGTCTCCCTCCTTCCGTTGCCGGGAGGAGGTGCGCTCGGGGTCGTGGTGACAGCGGCTGGCACAGTCGAAAAGCGGGTGGTTGAGCTCTCCGAGCCCCTGTCGGAGGCGCATCTGCTGGAGCTGGCCAACTTCTTCAATGCGACCTTCCACGGGTTGTCGCTCGACGCGATCATCGATCTTCTCGAGGCCATGGGGAGTACCGGCACCGATGAGCTGCCGGCACAGGCGGCGTCGGCCGTTGCGTCGGTCGGCCATCAGCTCTTCCGGTTTCGCCCCGATGATGCCGAGGTTCTCCTCACCGGCACGCAGAAGTTGCTGGAGGAGCAGGAGTACGCCGCGACGGATACGGTCCGTACCGTGCTCGCGGTTTTGGAGGACCGGGCGAGGATCGCCCGCTTCATGCGACGGTTTCTCGAGGGCCGGGGGATCGGCGTTGTCATCGGCCAGGAGTCCGAGCTGACCGCACAGGCGGGCCTCGGCATGGTAGCGACCGTCTTCCTGCGCGAAGGCCGCCGCGTTGGAGCGGTCGGCGTCCTCGGCCCACGCCGGATGGACTACGCCCGTATTCTGCCGGTAGTGGAGTTCGTTGGAGAGACCCTAACGGCGATGCTTGACGAATCGGTTCAAAGTCAGGATGCTGGAGCACACTATGCATGACGAGGAGCGGGGCAACCAACAGATGAACGAAGTTGACGAACCGGTAGCGGCCTCAGCAGAGAAGGAGTGCGAGGAACGAGGGCTCGAGCTCGCAGAGGTGCAGAAGCCGGAGGAGAACGGCACGCAGGACCGCACCCTGCTGCAGGAAATGGACCGCCTGAAGGGGGAGGTCGACCATCTGCGGGAGCTGTATCTGAGGAAGCTGGCAGAGTTCGACAACTTCCGTAAGCGGATCGAGCGCGAGCGGGAGGAGCTGCGACGTACGGCTGCGGAGGATCTGGTCCGCGAGCTGGTGCCGGTACTCGACAACTTCGAGCGGGCGCTCCAACATGTTGACGGCGACGACGTGCTCTCAGTCCGTCAGGGGGTCGAGCTCATCTCGAAGCAGCTCTGGGATATTCTCGCGCGCCAGGGGATGGAAGTCGTCGATCCCACGGGCCAACGCTTTGATCCCGAGCTTCATGAGGCGGTGCAGCGTGTGGAGGGGGGTGGCCATCAGCCGGGGGCCGTGGTCTCGGTGCTTGCCAAGGGGTACCTGTTCGGCGGTCGTCTGGTCAGACCGGCGCTCGTCTCGGTCGCGGTGAGCCGGCCGGCTCAGCCTTCCCAGGCTCCCGGGGCCGCGGACGGAGAAGGTGAGGAACGGTCGTGAGCAAGATCATCGGCATCGACCTGGGTACCACCAACTCCTGCGCGGCGGTCGTCGATGTAACCAAGCCGGTCGTGATCCCGAACCGCGAGGGGGCGCGGACAACCTCGTCGATCGTTGCCTTCACCGGTGGTGGAGAGCGTTTGGTCGGCCAGATTGCCCGCCGGCAGTCCATGACCAACCCGGGCAACACCGTCTATGCAGTCAAGCGGCTCATCGGCCGCCGGTATGCCTCCGAAGAGGTGAAGCGCGCAAGGGAGCTGGTGCCGTACAAGATTGTCGAGGCCGAGAACGGTGACGCCTACGTTGAAATCCAGGAGCGCCAGTACAGCCCACAGGAGATCGCCGCACTGGTTCTGAGAGAGATCAAGGAGTTTGCCGAGGTCTTTCTGGGCGAGGAGGTGACTCAAGCGATCATCACGGTTCCGGCCTACTTCGACGACAGCCAGCGGCAGGCGACCAAGGATGCGGGGACGATCGCCGGTCTCGAGGTGCAGCGCATCATCAACGAACCGACCGCGGCTTCCCTGGCCTACGGCATCGGTCGGGAGACGCATGAGACGATTGCTGTCTACGACCTGGGAGGCGGCACCTTCGACATTTCGATCCTGGAGATCGGCGAAGGGCTGTTCGAGGTGAAGTCCACGGCCGGCGACACGTTCCTGGGTGGCGAGGACTTCGACCAGCGCGTGATGGAGTTTCTGCTGAAGCGGTTCAATCAGGACACCGGGATCGACCTGTCCGGCGATACGATGGCTATGCAGCGGATCAAGGAGGCGGCCGAGGCTGCCAAGTGTGAGCTGTCGACAAGTGAAGTGGCCGAGGTCTCACTCCCGTTCATCGCGGCTGATCACACAGGTCCTAAGCACCTGCAGGTCCGACTCACACGCAGCGAGCTCGAGGAGCTGGTGCGTAGCCTGGTGGAGGGGACTCTCGGCCCATGCAAGAACGCTCTCGAAGCCGCCCGGCTCGAGCCTGGCGATATCGACCAAGTGATCCTGGTCGGCGGCCAGACCAGGATGCCCCTGGTCATCGAGACGGTCGCCGAGTTTTTCGGCCGGGAGCCGTGTCAGGACATCAACCCGGACGAGGTCGTTGGCATTGGTGCCGCCATCCAGGCTGGGATTCTGCAAGGCGAGGTCAAGGACCTGATTCTGCTCGATGTGACACCGCTGTCTCTCGGTATCGAGACCCACGGTGGTCTCTTCACGAAAATCATCGAGCGCAACTCCACGATCCCGACCAAGAAGTCGATGGTCTTCACGACGGTTGCCGATAACCAGACGACCGTCGAGGTGCACGTGCTCCAGGGTGAGCGCGGACTGGCCGGAGAGAACCGATCGCTCGGACGGTTCGACCTTGTCGGCGTTCCACCGGCGCCGCGCGGAGTGCCTCAGATCGAGGTGACTTTCTCGATCGATTCGAACGGGATCGTCCATGTGTCGGCGCGCGACCTTGCCACCGGCAAGGAGCAGGGGATCGAGGTCAACCCGGCGGGAGGGCTATCGCGAGCCGAGATCGACGCGCTGATTGCCGAGGCCGACAAGTACCGTCAGGATGACCAGCACCGGAGGGACGTCCGACAGCTCCAGAACAGGCTGGAAGGGCTCCTCTACACCAACGAACGCGTGGTCAGGGAGTTCGGGGGCAGCCTCAGCAATGAGGACAGGGACCAGGTCAGGTCGACCCTGAACCGCGCCAAGAAAGCACTGACAAGCGAGGATCGCTCGGTTCTCGAGGAGGCGATCCTCGCCGTCCAGGAGGCGGCTCAGATCCTCGCGCAGGTGATCATGTACAACCCGATGGCCGCCTTTGGCAGCCACATGCAAGGTGGCGGCCCGGGGAGCGAAGACTCGTCCGAGGAGGAGTGAGCGACCGACATGGCGACGGGAACGAAGAGAGACTACTACGACGTGCTGGAGGTGAGCCGCGAGGCCGGGGTCGATCAGATCAAGAAGGCCTACCGCCAGCTCGCAGTTCAATATCACCCGGACAAGAACCCGGGCAACCCGGAAGCCGAGGAGCGGTTCAAAGAGGCCTCGGAGGCCTACGCCGTTCTGTCCGATCCCGAGAAGAGGGCGCGCTACGATCGTTTCGGTCACCAGGGACTCGGCGGCGAGGGTTTCACCGGATTCGACTCCGAGGTGTTCGTGGACTTTGCGGACATTCTAGGCGACCTGTTCGGACTCGGAGACCTGTTCGGCACCCGCAGGCGCTCCGATCCCTCACGGCCGCGACGCGGCAGCGACCTTCGGTACACGATGAATGTGACCCTCGAGGAGGCCGCGACGGGCATCGAAAGAAAGATCCGCGTGCCTCGCCTGGAGGGCTGCCGGACCTGCTCGGGCTCCGGTGTCGAGCCTGGGACGTCTCCAGAAACCTGCCCGGCCTGCGGCGGGAGGGGACAGGTGGCGTTTCGGCGGGGGTTCTTGACCGTGGCGCAGACCTGCTCGCGCTGTGGCGGTCGCGGCAAGGTCATTCAGCATCCATGCAAGGGGTGTGGCGGTCGCGGCCGTGTCGAGCGAGAGGTTACGCTGGAGGTTCGCGTGCCGCCGGGTGTGGACAGCGGTGTTCGGCTTCGCCTCAACGGGGAAGGGGAGGCCGGGGTTCTGGGAGGCCGCTCCGGTGACCTCTACGTCGTTGTTGCCGTTGAACCGCATGAGGTGTTCGAGCGCCAGGGCACAGACCTTCACCTGGTGCGTCAGATCTCGGTCTTCCAGGCCCTTCTCGGCGATCGCACAACACTGGCCACAGCTCTCGGTGAGGAGAAAGAGCTTGAGATTCCGGCTGGCGCCCAACCGGGACAGGTCGTACGACTCCGTGGAATGGGGATGCCGCAGCTCAACTCGCGAGCGCGGGGAGATCTTTACGTTCACCTCGATGTCAGGATCCCGACCTCGTTGTCAGCGGAGCAGCACGGCCTCATCGAGCGCGCGGCAGAGCTCGCCGGGGATGATCTGGCACCGGATGAGAGCTTTCTGCAGCGGCTCAAGAGAAAGCTCGCGAACGAGGGTTGAGTGGCCTACATCGCGGTGAGGTGTGCGCTGCCGGAGGGTCGCGACGATGACCTCGCGGAGGCTCTGAGTGAGTACCCGGTTTTGGGCGCGCACATCCAGAGCCTCGGCCCCGGTTTGGCCTCAGCGGTCGTTTATGCCTCCGCGTCAGAAGCTGAACGCATAAAAGGTCTTACGCAGGCACTGGTCCGCCTGGGTGGAACCGATGTCACCGTCGATAGCCTCGCTGAGCGTGACTGGCTGGACGAGTATCGCAGGACGGCTCGGCCGTTCGCGGTGGGGGCTCGCTGGTGGGTCGAGCCGGATCCCGGCTCGACCTCGTCACCTCCGGGAGGGCGGGTGGCGCTCGTGATCGAACCGTCCGCCGCGTTCGGTTCAGGCTCCCATGAGTCAACACAGCTGGTGCTTCTCCGGCTGGAGGGCCTCAACCTCGAAGGCCGGCTGGTACTCGACGTCGGGACCGGCTCGGGCATTCTGGCCGTCGCCTCTTGCCGGCTCGGGGCCGAGCGCGTGATCGGCATCGATCTCGATCCGCGGGCGGTGTTCGTTGCACGGCGGACGCTGTACGCGCAGGTGCCCCCCGTCTCCGTTCCACTCGTCGTCGGCAGCCTCGATACCATCGGCCGTGGTGCCTTTGACGTCGTGCTGTGCAACATGCTCTGGGAGGCGTTGCAGGCTCTCCTGCCGGATCTCGGACGGCTGCTGGCGCCGGACGGAGTCCTGGTCCTGTCCGGGTTCCTGGGAGCGGATGAGGAGAGTGTTCGTGCCTGCCTGACCCACGTCGGTCTCGTTGCCGGTGGTCGGCGCGAGCTCGGCGAGTGGCTGTCTGTTGAGGTGCGGCATGGGTGAGCGCTGGGCCCTGGTCGATTCCGGTCTGCTGACGGGCCAGGGAATGGTCAGGCTGGAGGGGGAGGAAGCGCGCCATCTGACGGCAGTCCTGCGCTGCCGTACAGGTGATGCCGTCGTGCTGACGGACGCGGCGGGGCTCATGGCTTTCGGGACGGTTATGGCGGCTCAGAGAGGTTCGGTGGACGTCGAGGTGACCGCCCTCGAACGGTGCCCCCGGCCGACCTGGGGGGTCAGCTTGGGGCTGGCGGTTCTTCATACCCAGGCGATGGACTGGGCTGTGCAGAAAGCGGTGGAAGTGGGTGTGGTGGAGCTGGTGCCTGTTGTGGCGGAGCGCTCCCAACTCTCGCGCGAGGTGGCCGGCGCCAGGCTTGGGCACTGGAGGAAGGTGGCGCTCCAGGCTCTGAAGCAATGCCGACGGGCGTGGGCGATGCGGGTCGGGGAACCGGTTTCGCTCCCCGGGCTCGTGTCACGAGCCCCGCAGGGCGAAGGTCTGGTGGCGGATCCGAGCGGCGCTCCCGTTGCCCTGCTCAAGGTGCCGGCGAGTCCGCTGCTTTTCATCGGGCCTGAAGGAGGTCTGAGCCCGGACGAGAAGCGTTCGTTGGCGGACGCAGGGTGGAGGGGAGTCTCCCTGGGGCCGCATGTCCTCCGCGCCGAGACCGCGGTTGTGGTCGGCGCGGCCGTGCTGAAAGCCTGCCGGGACCGGCATGGCTGAGAGTTGCCGACAGCAGCGTGGCTTCCCGAATCAGGACGCCGGAGGCAGGTGACGTGGAGCAGACACCATCCCCGTTCCTGGTGGACTCGCATGCCCACATTACGATGTTTCCGCACGCTGAGCTGCCGGCAGTACTCGAGCGAGCAGCCGCCGCAGGGGTGTTGGGCGTGGTCGTGCCGGCGACGGGCGCTTCCGACCTCGACGCCACGATCTCGTTGGGCACTGAGTTCCCGGGCCGAATCGTCGTCGCTGCCGGCGTACACCCACATGAGGCGAGCTCACTGGATGCGGCGCTGAAACGCCGCCTCCAGCACTGCCTGGCGGAAGGCGTGGTCCTAGCCGTGGGCGAGGTAGGTCTCGACTACCATTACATGAGCTCGCCGCGGGAAGATCAGCTGAAGACACTCGACTGGCAGCTGGATCTGGCTGCCTCGGCCGGACTGCCGGTTATTCTGCACAACCGTGAGTCGTGGGCCGATCTGGAGCGGGTCCTGCTGGCACGAAACGGGACGTTGAGGGGTGTCTGTCACTCGTTTGCCGAGGGTGTTGAAGCGGCGGCAACAGTCGTAGAGCTCGGGCTCAAGGTCGGGATCTCGGGGATGGTGACGTTCAAGAGGGCGGAGAATATCCGCACCATGGTGCGCAGCTTACGGCCCGAGAACCTCCTCGTTGAGACCGACAGTCCGTATCTCGCTCCGACTCCGTACCGCGGCAAGTGCAATGAGCCGGCCTACGTCGTCGAGACGGGGCGCCGAGTGGCGTATGAGCTCGGTTGCACCTTCGACGAGATCGCGCGGGCTACAGTCGCCAACGTGCGGTCCCTTTTTGCCGTAGGAGACGCCTGGCCGGCAGCCAGCTGCGGTTAGCGGGCACCCCGGCCACGTAAGGCGAAGTGCGGGAGGTGCCCTTCGTGGCGGCGTTTGCGAAGGACGGGTGCGGAGGTGTGCCTGGCGGCACAGCAGGTGCGCGGCGGCGACAAGACGTGGCCCGCGCCCGCTCACTGCGCGCTGCAACCGCGTGGCGGAGAGAAAAGCAGGCTAACGCTGAGGCCGTCGACCGCGCTTGCGCTGGACCGACTTGACCGAAATGAGCATCATGCCATCACGGTCGTCATAGGCGACGTCGAAGCGCTGTGGACGCGGCAGAGAGATGGCGCAACTGTCGAAGAAGTAGGGTGATTTCAGACTCACCGACCGCCTCCGTCGGGACAGCGGCAACGCCCCATCTTCGTTTCCGTTGTTTGTCGGTTTGACTCCAACGAGCTTGCGGCCCTTGTCAAAGAAAAGCACCGCATGAGAGCTCTTGTCGAGTCTGAATGCCTCCACTGCGGCCGCGTCGAAGGAGACCAGACCGCTCGGCCGGATTGTGGCCTTCGGGCGAGCGGCGACGATCTTCGGTGGGATGAATCGCTCAAATGCCATGTTTCACCTCCGTCTGGTAACATTGAATTTTATTTGAAGAACCATCTCAAGTCAACTCCAGATGATGCCTGAGTTGTTCGGCGAGTTTCTCGAGATCTGTGCACGAGAGTGCACATCCCGTTCACTAGACTTTGTTCGATTCCACGCGGCCTGCGAGCTCCAACTTTGACCTCTGGAATCAGCCACGTGTTAGACTGCACCCTGGAATGGCAGAGACCGTGCGCGAGAGTCAGTGGATCGAGCTCGACGAGGCCGCGCTGCGCCGGAACCTCGGTGTCTTCAGGCGGGTGCTCGGGGCCGGCGTGCAAGTTGCGGCGGTGGTCAAGGCGAACGCCTACGGCCACGGCCTAGCCGAGATTGCCCCGGTGGCGGCGACATGCGCTGACTGGTTGGCCGTGCACTCGGCCGGAGAGGCCCGCGACCTTCGTCAACTGGGCTTGGATCTGCCCGTTCTCGTGATGGGGTTTGTGCCGCCGGCCGACCTTGAAGGGCTGGACCCTGAAACTCATATTCTGGCATCCACCCAGGAGACGCTCGGCTGGATCGGCGAGCTCCGGCGGCGATCCGGTCTCGCACTGCCGGTCCACCTCAAGATTGAGACGGGGACCAACCGGCAGGGACTGCGGCTGGAGGACCTTGCCGCCGCCTGTCATGTCGCGGCCCGTCAGGGCGTGAAGATCGTCGGCGCGGCCACTCACTTTGCGAACATCGAGGATACGCTCGAGCACGGCTATGCCCGGCGGCAGCTCGAGGAGTTCCGGAGGGCGATCGATCTCCTCTCGAGCGAGCTCGGGGAACCTCCGCCCCACGTCCATGCGGCGTGCTCGGCGGCGGCGCTCCTATTCCGTGAGGCCGACTTCTCGATGGTGCGCGTCGGCATCTCGGCTTACGGCCACTGGCCGTCCCGGGAGACTCGGCTGTCCTGGATACTCGAACACGGACCAAACGGCGTCGGCCTGACGCCGGTACTGTCGTGGAAGGCAAGGGTCGGACAGCTCAAGCGTGTCCCGAGGGGCGAGACGGTCGGTTACGGACGCACCTGGCAGGCCCTTCGCCCGACGGTGCTTGCAGTTCTTCCGGTTGGGTATGCCGATGGCTACCCGCGTGTCCTGGGGAACCGGGCCCGGGTTCTGGTCAGAGGTGTGCCGGCGCCGGTGGTAGGACGTGTGTGCATGAACATCACGTTGGTTGACGTGACCGATGTGCCCGGTGTTGCCGTTGGGGACGAGGTGGTGCTGTTGGGTTCGAGTGGAGAAGCGTCGGTGTCCGCTGAGGAGCTGGCGGAGCTGGCGGGGACAATCAACTACGAAGTCCTCTCCCGCTTGTCTCCGCAGATTCCGAGGCGCCTCATCCACGATCGCTCATGAGAGCCGCGGGCTACCCTTCTGCGACGGTCGTCATCCCCACCTGTAACCGGCGCCACGAGCTTGCCCTCGTTCTCGAGGGGCTGCGCGAGCAGCACGTGCCGGTGGGTGCTCGCGTCGAGGTTGTGGTGGTCGACGACGGCTCGAGTGACGGGACATGGCCCTGGCTTCAGCGCCTCGCGGCAACCGGGGAGATCCGAGTCCTGCGCCAGGCCAACGCCGGCCCGGCCCGTGCCCGGAACAGGGGTGTCGAGGCTGCCCGCGGCGACATCGTCGTGTTTCTTGGCGATGACACGGTGCCTCAGCGCGGCTGGTTGCTCCACCATCTGGAGGAACACAGGCTGCACGGTTGGGACGGAGCGATGGCGGTGCTCGGCTACACCTCCTTTCCGCCCGGTCTCGACTCGCCGTTTCTACGCTGGATCAATGAGTACGGGGCTCAGTTCGGGTACCTCCTGATCGACGACAGCGAGCGAGTACCCTTCAACTTCTTCTACACCTCCAATGTCTCCGTGCCGAGTCGTGTTCTCGTAGAGCTCGGGGGGTTCCGGGAGGACTTCCCGGCGGCGGCGTGGGAGGACATCGAGCTCGCGTACCGTGCGACCCGTCAGGGACTCCGGGTCGCTTACCGTCCGCGAGCTCGAGTCCTTCACCTCCACCGTATCCGCCCGCAGACGTTTCGTCTCCGGCAGAAGACTTCAGGGCGGTCGGCGGCGATCTTCGCAGAGCTACATCCGGAGCTGGCCGAGTTCCTCGGTGTGAACCTTCTGCCGAGCGGCTTGCGCTCGCGGCTCGTGCCGCGCGTGCTGCTGGCGCTCGGGACGGCGGTCGCGGATCGTTTGCCGGGGATCGTCCCTGGGGGATGGTTCCGGCGGGATCTCGATGCCGCATACCTACAAGGACTGGCAGAGGGCCTGCGATTGGCCCGGACTCGTCATGAGGGATCGTAGCGAGACCCGCGAGGAACGAGGGGCACGGCTATGGATGGCGTGTCGCCGGCAGCAGCAGATCAGGATTGAATGGTCCAGGCTCGAGGCCGGGCGAGGTGTGTCAGGTAAAGGAGGAGCTGGCGTCCGAAGGGGTAGACAAATACCGACACAGGGTCTATAATGACTGCGAACGATAGCCAGGGAGGGATCCGGGAAGGCTTGCCACCTTGTGCCTGCCTATAAAGGCTTACCATAACTAGCCAACCCTAAGACCAACCTTTAAGATCCTTCCTATCGAGCTTAACCGCCCCTTCCGACTTCGTTCTCAACGCCCGGCCACACGGCCGGGCGTCATCTATTCCGGATGAGCGATCTTGGTTAGCCCGCATGACTCACTCGCAATCTACTGCGACCGGCAATACGCCAGCCATCGCCGTGCTCTTCGCGTCTCGGTGTCCTCAACATACCCTCAAGTGGACCACGCCCCACCCGACACATACCCCGCGGCCCCCTCCCTCCACTTGCACCGCCCACCCCCGCGGGTTTGCCTGCGGCACCTCGACGCTCAGAACCCAGCACTGACAGGCGTCTCGCCGGTCTCGCTACGATCACTCATGAATAATGCGGGTTAGCTCGGCGAGCTGGAGCCCAGGTCGACGAGGGTCCCGGGATCGACACCTATCGAGTGCAGGGCCTGGGTCCACCGGTCGGGGAACGGAACCTGGAAGATCAACGACCTGTCGACGGGTGCCACGAGCCACGAGTTCTCCTCAATCTCCTTCTCGAGCTGGCCAGGAGCCCAACCTGAGTAACCGAGAATGAGGTGGTAAGGACCCTCGATCTGCCTCTGGCTGAGCCTGGTCAGCGTTTCGGTATCACCGGAGACAGCGACAGTACCGTCAATCACGAGCAGGCTCTCATCATATTCGGTGGTGGACGGGCAGAAGACCACGAAGCCGTGGGATGGCTCGACTGGGCCCCCACTGAGGACCTCAGGGTACGAGCCCGAGCCGGGGTCGGCCTCCTGGCCGAGCTCCTGCAGGACGTCCGCCATGTCGAGGTCAGTGGGGCGGTTGATGATGAGGCCGAATGCTCCCTCTTCGCGAGAATGAACACCGAGGAGCACGACGCTGTGCCAGAAGTTGGGGTCGGCCAACGTCGGCATGGCAATCAGCAGCTGCCCGGCAAGAGACGTGGTCTGGACCTCCATGCTCGTATCGTAACGCTGACACTCGGCCCTGACAATGACAGCTATACGAGAGCCCCGGCAGTTGTCACTCGAGATCGGCGAAGTACCCGGTGAGGTCGGCTCGCGCCTCGCCGGTCTCGAGAGCCGTTCTCGCGACCGCCCGCGCCACGGCGCGGTGGACCTCCCGGTCGAGGGGGCTTGGCACGATCTGGTGGTCGGGCGTCGAGTCGGCAATGGCTCTTGCCGCAGCGAGGTACATTTCGGTCGTCAACCGGCGGACGTTGGCGTCGACGGCACCGCGCAGGATGCCCGGAAAACCCAGTACGTTGTTGACGACCTTGCCGTCAGCCGCGAACGCTGCTCCGGCCTCGAGAGCTTGCTCGGGCTCGATCTCAGGAACCGGGTTCGAGAGCGCGAGGATGATCTGGCCACGGCGCACCCATTCCGGCCGGATCAGGCCGGCGGCGCCGGTGGTTGCGATCACAACATCGGACTTCGCCATGATCTCCTCGAGAGTGGATGCCGTTCCCCCATAGAGCTGGAGGCGCTCCACGGCAGCCTGGTCGAGGTCGGTGCCGAGCACGGGGCGGCTGCTCTGGTGCATGAGCATGCGGGAGATGGCGAGACCGGCGGCACCCAGGCCTACCTGCCCGATCTGTACCCGGTCGAGGGACTGGTCCACCGCTTTGAGAGCGTTGAGCAGGGCGGCGGTCACCACCACGCCCGTGCCGTGCTGGTCATCGTGCATGACCGGCCGATCGAGACGCTCAATGAGCTGCTCTTCGATCGTGAAGCAGCGCGGGCCGGAGATGTCCTCGAGCTGGATCGCGGCAAAGGTCGGCGCTATTGCCTGCACAACGCGGACGATCTCGGATGGGTCGGTCGTGTCGAGCAAGATCGGGATTCCGGAGAGGCCGACCAGAGACTCCAGCAGGGCCGCCTTCCCTTCCATCACCGGCATGCTGGCAACAGCCCCGATGTTCCCCAAACCGAGCACGGCGGTACCGTCGGTGACGATGGCGACGAGATGGCCGATCGCGGTGTAACGACGGGCGACCTCCGGTTGCCGCTGGATCAAGCGGCACACCTCGGCGACACCCGGCGTGTAGATGCGGCGAAGGTCGCGCAGGGTGTCGATCGGGTAGCGGCTGCGAACGGCAATTTTCCCCCCCTGGTGCAGCTCGAGGACGTCATCCCGAACCTCGATCAGCTCGCTGCCAGGCGTGCCGCCGGCGACCTCGACCACGCGCTCGAGCTGCTCGTGGGTGTCAACGTAGACGACGATGTCCCGGACCACGTGCTCGTGGTCCATTCTCACCAGGGAGATCTCGCCGACAAACGTGCCCAGCTCGCCGAGGGCGACCAGCAGGCAGCCGAGATTGCCCGGCGTCTGCACGTTGCGGACACGGATCGTCCGCATAATGTTGTGCTCTGTCCACATGGGGGCGCTCCTTTCCCGGCCTTCCACATTCTACCTTCGCGGGCGGCGGCGCTATCATACGAACATGAGCGGCAACAGCGGCGAGCCGGATGTGGTCGTAAGATCTCCACGGCACCCTCTTGCCAAGGAGATCGAGGACAAGCTTCGGGCCGAGCTCAAGGCGTGTCCGGACGTAGCGTTCGCACACCTCGCCGAGGTCAAGGTCGAGGGTCATGCTGAAGCGGATCTGACGTTGTTCGTGTGGCTGCTACCGCAGGCGCTGCGGACTCTCAGGGGCGCCCTCAACCTCGTTTGTGACACGGTTGCCCGCGTTCTGCCGGACGGCCGTCACCTGGACGTGGTCATTCTGAACTCCGCGCCCGAGCTTCTGGAGCAGGTCGAGGCCGCCGACTGCCTGCTGGTCGACTGCAACGCGGAGGAGCGGCGCCGGGCGCGAGCTGCCGCAGCCACTCCGACCGCCGACCCGGTCCCGCAACGTGGCCCGTGGTGGTGGCCCTTCGGGCGGTAGCGACCCTCTTTGAGGGAGGGCCTTCCAAGTGAGTCGAGTTTCGGCTGAGCCTATGCGGGACTCTAGCCGTACCGCTTCTTTTGCCGCTTGCTCCAGCCGTCCGAGCGGAGATAGAGGGGCTCGAGGTTGTTCAGGCAGTAGCGCGCAATGACGTCGGAGGCATCGAAACGGTAGACGTTGAGGGCGAGGTCCTCAGGGAGCAACAATTGCACCTCATCGACGAGCCTCAAGAACTCCTCGCCTCGTCGTGACAGCCAGCGCTCCCGTGTCGCGATCGCCATCGCCGGATGCTCCTCTTCTCCCTCAGCTTCGATCGCGAACAGGTAGACCGCTTCGATTTCCTCCTCCCGATGGGCGAAGTCACGAAGTCGTTCGAGGAAGTCCTGCCGAAGGTGTATCTCATCGATGTGCTTGAGCTTCACCCGTGTTCCCGAGTGGATCTTGATCTCTTCCACGTTGGCCTCCCCGGCCCGGCGATGACCCATCCTATCGTGGTCGGTTGGCGAAGTCGAGGAACCCGGGCGGTGCCGGGGCAGCAGACGCATGCGCGGGTCGTCTTGCCACCGGGGTGCTACCATGCCGCGTGGCGGGATGGGAGTTGACTGAGAGCGTTATTGTTATCGCCGCCCATGCCTTCGAGGCGCGCGGTGCCGCAGCGGTCGGACGCGGGATGAGCAAGGAGCCCTGGGGGCGCTGGACGTTGTACCGGGGCGAGATGTGGGACCTGCCGTTGGCCGTGATCCGTTGCGGACCGGGGAAGGTGACGGCGGCCGCCGCAGCCCAGGCTGCCGTCCAGTACCTCGACCCGATGATGCTACTGAGCTTTGGCGTCGCCGGCTGTCCAGATCCCAAGGTCGCTCTCGGTTCGCTGGTGGTCGCTTCCTCCGTGGTGGATGTGGCCCTGACCCAGCTCGGCGACCTACCGGTGACGATCCCGACGCGCTTTGAACCCGATGCTCTTCTCACGCGCTGTCTTCTGATGGTGCCGGGAACCCGCTCGCTGCCGCTGCTGTGTTGGGAAGGTCAGGTAGCGTCGCCGGTGCGACGGCCGCCTGGTCTGGAGCCGGGCCGACTGGCGGCTGTGGACTGGGAAAGCGCGGCGGTTGCCCAGGTTGCACAGATGTGGGACCTGCCGTGGGCGGCCGTCAAGATCATCTCGGACCACGGCGAGGATGAGCGGCTGCGACTGCTTGCCCTCGCTGCGCGTCGGCCTCTACAATGGGCCGGAGAGGTCGTCCGCCGAGCTTGTGGAAGATACGTCGCCGAGAGGGTCTCGACTCAAGAGGTCGAGCTCCCGAAGGAGCAGAAGCATGAGGATTGAGCGGCGGGAGGACGGGTCGGTCACCGTTCTCACGATCGAAGGTGTTATCAAGCTCGGCGAGTCCGCAACCACGTTCTCTCGCTACCTGGAGGGTCTCCTCGAGGAAGGCATCCAGTCGGTTGTGATCGATCTGGCCGGAATCGATTATGTCGACTCTACCGGCCTCGGTGAGCTGGTCGGCTACCTGCAGAAGTACACCGAACGCGGGCGGCGGCTCGGGCTGCTCAACCCGCAGAGCAGGATACTCAACCTCCTCAAGCTCACGCAGCTGGATGAGACCTTCCCGATCTTTGACAGCCTTGAGCAGGCTGTCGAGGAGATGGGCGGGTCCTGAGCCGGTTCCCGCGGCTCCGAGTGGGGTCATGGGCTTGACCGGCCGTCACCCGCCTCCCTGGCGGTCGGCAGTGAAGCCGGTGTGCCTCGGAGATATTTCATTTGACGTGCGTGGATGGGAGGGAGCCCGGGAACGAGCGCTCGGTTGCCGAGAGGTTGGCGAGGTGGGATGGAGGGTGGTGCGAAAGGGGGGACTCGAACCCCCACGTCCTTGCGGACACAAGATCCTGAATCTTGCGCGTCTACCAATTCCGCCACTTTCGCACGCGCGCAGGAATACTAGCATCGACGGGAGTCGTGTCAACCCTGGAAAGCCTGGCGGAGACGGCCATGAGCGGCCGTCTACCGTACGCTGACCCGGGGTCGAGAGGAAGAGGTCGGAGCTGTGCACAACGAAGCCACGGATCATGGACGTCAGCCAGGCGCAGGAGAGGTTCTCCAGGCTGTCAAGGAACGCCGTTCACGCGGGATGACCCTGAGTCAACTGGTCGCTCACTTCGCGCGCGGCGGTGAGGGCGAGAGAAGCTCACTGCGGCGCGCTCTCCGCCACGTCTTGCGGGACCTCGAGAGATCGGGGAAGGTCGTGCTCGGACGTGGCAAGCGGTACGTGACTCCGGAAGAGGCGAACCTCGTGGTCGGGCGGCTGGCGCTCGACGGTCGCGGCGGCGCCACTCTCAGACCAGAGGCCGGTGCGGTGGAACCGGTACTGATCTCGCGCGCCGGCCTGCGCGGTGCCATCGACGGCGACCTCGTCGTGGTGAAGCGGGAGCGGCCTCGCCAGCGCGCCCGCCAGCTCGGGCTGTGGGAAGGCGTTGTCATCCGGGTCGTGGAGCGTGGACGCCGCTCGGTGGTCGGACGCTGGGTGTCGGGAGAAGGGAGGCCTCACGTCCGAGCCCTCAGTCGCGGCGTCGCGTTCCCGATCTTCGTGACCGGGAACCGTGCCGAGCGGCAGCCGCGCGATGGGGAGTTGGTCGTCGTGTCTCTGGACTCGGTGACCGAGAGTACGGGGCGCGCCCGAGGCGCGCTCCTCGAGCTGCTCGGCGTGCCGGGCGAGCCCGGAGTCGAGGAGCGGGCGGCGATCCGGCTGCACGAGATCCCGGACGAGTTTGCCCGGGAAGCCCTAGCCGAGGCCGAGCATCTACAGCTCGATCTCCCCGCGGGTGCCCAAGCAGCCAGGTCCGATCTCCGCGATCGTCCGGCGATCACGATAGACGGCGAAACTGCCCGCGACTTCGACGACGCCGTCAGCGCCTTCAAGGAGGGGAACGGGATCGTCGTCGAAGTGCACATTGCTGACGTCAGCCACTACGTTGTCGAGGGGAGTGCCCTGGACGCCGCGGCCCGCAGCCGCGGCACGAGCGTCTACTTCCCCGGCCGCTGCGTCCCCATGCTGCCGGAACGGTTGTCGAACGACCTTTGCTCGCTGCGCGAAGGGGTGGACCGCCTGACCTTCACGGTCCGCTTCCGGGTCGAGGCCGACGGCACAGTAGGCAACTGGGGCGCGACGAGCTCGGTGATCCAGTCGCGGCGCCGGTGCACGTACGCTGAGGTTGCCGAGTGGCTGGAGCTGACGCCGGCGAAGTGGCCGCGGCAGACTGGCACGTTTGCCGAGTCGCTGCGGCTGCTCGCCGAGGCGGCCGATCGGCTCGGCCGGCGACGGCAGGCACGCGGAAGCCTCGACTTCGACCTTGCAGAGGCCGAGGTGAGGCTCGACGCAGCGGGCCACGTCGTGGGGATCCATGAGGCGGAGAGAACTCGGGCTCACCGCCTGATCGAAGAGCTGATGGTGGCGGCCAACGAGTGCGTGGCACGAACGCTCATGGCGGCGGATCAGCCCGCCCTGTACCGCGTCCACGTGGACCCGCCCCACGACAAGCTCGAGGAGCTTGAATCGGTTCTCGCCGGTCTCGGCTTGCGTCTCGAAGGGGAAGAGGGACGGGTGCAGGCGGCTCACTTGCAGTCCGTCTTGAAGGAAGTCGAGGGAACGCCGCACGAGCGGCTCGTCTCCTACCTGGTTTTGAGGACTCTGGCGAGGGCGGAATACAGCCCGCAGCCCCTTGGACATTACGCCCTGGCCACGGGCAGCTACCTCCACTTCACCAGCCCCATCAGGAGGTACCCCGATCTCGTGGTCCACCGGGTGCTTCGACGCTTGCAGCGAGAGGGTAGGGCGCTCGACAACGGTGAACGGCGGGAAGTCGAGGAGGATCTCCAGCGACTGGCGGTGTCGTGCTCGGCCGCCGAGCGCCGGGCCGAAGATGCCGAGCGGATGGTTGTTCACTGGAAGAAGGTCCTGTTTCTGCGCGACCGGGTCGGCGAGGAGTTTGCGGCGCACGTCACCGGTGTCACCGACTTCGGACTCTTCGTTCAGGTCGACGAGGTCCAGGTCGACGGGCTGGTTCACATCTCGGAGCTCGTCGACGACTTCTACGCCTTCGATTCCGGGCGGCACGCGCTCGTCGGCGAACGGTCGGGGAGGACCTGGAGGCTGGGAGATTCCGTCAAGGTGCGCCTGCAGCGTGTCAACCTGGACGCGATGCAGCTCGACTTCATCCCGGTCGGCCTGAAGCCGGATGCGTACGCCGCCCGCCGCGGGGCGCGCCGCCGTCGCCGCTAGGCGGAGACGAGCCCCGCTGACAGAACACGATCGTCATCGCGTCTCCGGCGGCTCGTCGTTTGCCCCGCCCACGGTACGCTGGAAGATGTCCTCCACACTGTCCAGGCGGGTCGCGGTGACGGCGAAGTTGAACGCGAACAGACGTGGCCACCACCGCGACAGGAGGGAGTGAACTCGCTCCGACCAGCGCATGAGGAAGCCGGAACCGATCATGTCGGTGAACGGAGGCGGGAAGCCGCGCACCTTCTCGATCCGGAACCCGCTGTGCCGCAGCAAGCGCAGGAAGCTAGTGATCGTGAAGAGCCGTTTGTGGGTCATGTCAAGAACGCCGCGCTTGCCGTAGTTGAACTGGCCCGCGAGCAGGCCGAGCCGGACAGGGAGGTAGGCGACGTTCGCCGTGCTGGCGATCAAGGTGCTGTGCGGCCTGAGACACCGGAACGCCTCGGCGAGGAACTGCTCCGGGCTCGCCAGATGCTCGATGACGTCGAGGGCGATCGCGAGGTCGAAAGGCGCCTCCGGAAGGGCCTGGGCGAACGGCTGTTCGAGGTCGAGGCCGCAGGACCTCGATGCCCCGGCGAGATCGGGAGGAGTGCGATCAACTGCAACGTGACGCCGCACCTTCTCGGCTACGTGCCGGCTCAGCTCCCCCCGGTTGGCACCGAGCTCAACAGTGATCAGGCTCCCGGCCTCTGGGAGCGCTTGCAGAACGTACTGGTGTAACGAGTACGGTGAGCGCTTGAAGGTGTAGGTTTCGCCCGAGAAGAGCGCGATGTCGAAGTTCGGCTGGTAGAAGATCCCGAGGCGTGTCAGCCGGGCTGCCAGTAGCGACTTGAGGAAGGCCCAGCCGTACTTGAGGCCGGGAACGTGGCAGACCTCATCACCGTAGTAGGTCGGGATGGCGATCTCGGCCATGCTCCACCCGGCGAGCTGTCCCTGGGCGATGATCTCGGCGTCGAAGTGAAACCCGTCGCTGTTCGCGGTGAACGGGACCGATTGCAAGGCCGCCACGTCGTAGGCGCGGTACCCGGTGTGAAACTCGCTGAGTCGAGTACCCAGCAGCCGGTTGCCGAGGACGGTGAGAACCTGGTTGCCGGCCCACTTGTGGAGCGGCATGCCACCTCGGAGGGCGTCACGGGGCCGCATCATCCGCGAGGCGAGAACTACGTCGGGGCCTCGGGCTCGCGCAGCGAGCAGCCGTGGCAGGTACTCCGGCGCGTACTGGCCGTCGCCGTGGAGCAGGATGACGGTGTCGAAACGGCGCTCGATGCAGTACAGGAACCCGAGCTTCTGATTGCCGCCGTAGCCGCGGTTGAACGGTGTTCGGAAGACGCGGATGGCAGCAGCCGGGTGGTCGGCGGCCGCCTGCATCGCCACACGGTAGGTGCCGTCGCGAGAGCTGTCGTCGATGATGACGATCTCGGTGAACCGCCGCGCCAGGTCGTGGGGAATGCGCCGGACCACGTCGGACAGGTGACGCTCGGCGTTGTAGGCGACAATGAAGAGCGCCACCGGATGCTGGTCACAGAAGACGGCCGCCGCTCGCCTCTCTTCAGGCGAGATCTCGGAGTCGGCGAGCCTGCCGATGCGGAGCAGACGGTCCCGCTCCGCCATCACGCCGACCTGTTCCGCCGCGGCCGCGCACAACACGCAACCGGATAGGGGTTCTCCCGGCAGATCACCTGGTCTTCCTCGAGCACACCGCGCCGATGGTATCATCGGCCGCGGAAGTGCACCCTGTCTCCCATCGTCGTCGGGCGCTGTCCGTTGTCATCATGCTCGGCGCGCTCCAGCTGATCGGTCTCAGCTCCCTGTGGCCACGGTTCTGGTCCCCCAACGAGTACTCGCGGGTTTTTGCGGCGCGCGCGTTCGTGGAACGTCGGACCTTCGCCATCAATGCGGAGCTTTCACGGTTCGGCCTTATCGATGACGTGGCGCGCGTTGGCTCGTCGTACTACTCCAATAAACCTCCCGGGCTGATCTGGGCCTGTGTCCCGATCGTCGCCGCCGTGCACGCAGTGAGCTCCGGGGCGTCTCCTGCTGTAGACCTGTACTGCTGTAGGGTTGTCCTTGTCACCTCTTCGGCAGTGGCAGCGGCATGGCTGCTGGCGATGTGGCTCGAGCGGCGGGGTGAAGGACTGCTGGCGCCCGCCGAGGCGGCGTTCCTGCTGCTCTTCGCCACACCCTTCGCCGTTTACTCTGGGCTCCTGTTCTCCCATGCCTGGACCGGCTTCCTGGTCCTGGCTGCAGCCTTGCTCCTGCTGGAGCAGGGCCGCGGTGGCCGGGGCTGGGGAGGTGTAGCGTTGGGCGGGCTGTGCGCCGGCCTGGCCCTCGTCTCCGAGTATCCGTCAGCGGTCGTGCTCGGACCGGTCATCGTCGCAACCGCATGGACCAGCTGGAGGCGATGGCTGGCAGTCGCCGTGGGGGCTCTTCCTCCGCTGGTCGCTCTGGGGTTCTACAACGCGGCCTGCTTCGGCTCTGCCTGGACCCTGGGCAACCGGTTCGACGCTCTGCCCCGCTACCAGGAGCTGGGGCGGCAGACCCTGTTCGGCTTCGGCGCGCCGTCGTTAACGGGGCTTGCCGGCCTGCTGGTCTCCCCTCTGGAGGGTCTGCTCTTCTTCGCGCCGTTGCTGGTACCCGCACTGGCTGCGCCGCTCGTGCTGTGGCGGAGGGGGGAGAGGGAGACCGCAGCCGGTGTCGCGGGCGCGGTGTGGCTGCTGCCGGTGGTGATGTCGGCCTACGCCGAGTGGTCGGGGGGAGCGACCTTCGGGGCGCGATACCTGGTCTTGGCGGTGCCGCTCTGGGCCTTTGGCCTCGGCTGCCTGCGTTCGGGGCGCGGCGTCGGCGTCTGGGTACTGGCGGCATCGGTTCCCTCCGCGCTCGTCAACCTACTGGGACGGATCACTCCTCCGTTCGCCATCGACGATGTCGCCACGGCCTCGACCCTCCGCGGCTGGTCGCTGCCGGCGCTGGCCCACGGTCTCTGGAACCGGCCATTCGGGATCACCGACAGGACCGCGGTGGCCTCGTGCCTGGTCGCGGTTGCGTGCGTGTGGGTCGTAGCGTGGGTTGTGGCGTTCAGGGGCCGCTGGATGCGAAGCACGTCGCGCAGCCGGGTGGTTGCCGTCGGCCTTGCCGTGGCGATCCTCGCCGTGGAGCTGGGCGCCGGCAGTGTGACGGCTCGCCAGCTGAAGTGGCGACAGTGGGTGGCGCCGTCCCTCACGTTTCTCAAGTAAGAGAGCGCATGTTGTGGCATTGCCGCAATGCGGCTTGACAGCTCGGGAGAGGCGTCACATATTGAGAAAACAAAACGATCGTTCGGTTTGTAAGTGGCGAGGGAAGGGGAACGGATGGGACGCCAACAAGCGAGAAGCGACGCGTCAACAGCAAAGGCTCTCGGTGCGGCGCTCAAGCTCTTTTCCCACCAGGGATACGGCGCCACCTCCATGCGCGAGATCGCCGCCGAGGCTGGCCTTTCCGTCGGCAACCTGTACCACCACTTCGGCAACAAGGAAGCGATCTTCCAGAGCCTCATCGATCACTACTGGAAAGCCCTCCTCGATCCCGGCCTCGAGCTCAACAGGGTGTTTGCGCGGGCTCGGTTCCCCGATGATCTCGAGGAGATGGCCGCCGCCATTGAGCTGGTCGTCGAGAAGCACCAGGAGGAGATCCTCCTCATCTACGTGGATGTGATCGAGTTTCGTGGCAGGCACATCCGGACCTTCTACGAGTCGATGGCGGATCGTTTCCAGGAAGCGTACTCGGCCTCCTTCGAGGAGGCCCGAGACAGCGGTCGCCTTGGCGAGGTGAACCCGCTCGTAGCGGTCATGGTCGCCACCCGTTGGTTGTTTTACTTCTTCACGGTGGAGAAGTGCTTTGGCGTGCCGATGCACTTCGGCATGCGTCCGAAGGAGGCGGTGGACGAGTTTGCTCGCATCCTCCGCTACGGCCTATTGCCGCGCTCGGGTGAAGCCGCGGCGTGCCCGGATGCACCAGAGGACATGATTCAGGAAAGAGGGAGGACGTGATGAGCGAGCGAGTAGGGAAGTGGGTGCTCTTGGTGGCGGCTCTCGGCATCGTGCTGGGGCTGCCGAATCCCCTGCTGGCGCAGACGCCGCAGCAGGACAAACCCGGTGAGACTCCGAAGAAGAACGAGGCGGCGGCCAAGAAAGAAGAAACGGCGACCAAGGAAAAGGGCAAGCCTTTCGCCGCCGAGATCATCGTCACTTCACGAAAGACCGAGGAGAACGTGCAGGAAGTGCCGATCGCGGTCTCCGTGGTGACGGGGTCCGACCTCCAGGACGTTGCCGCGACGGATATCTCCACGCTCGGGAAATACGTTCCCAACCTGTCCATCTATCAAGGCCGCAACCAGTCGACCACGCTGACGGCGTTCCTGCGCGGCATCGGCCAGTCGGACCCGCTGTGGGGCGTGGACCCCGGAGTGGCCCTCTACATCGACGACGTCTACATCGCGCGGCCGCAGGGCGCCCTGCTCGACGTCTACGACGTGGAACGGGTCGAGGTCCTGCGGGGACCGCAGGGGACTCTGTACGGGAAGAATGCCATCGGCGGCGCCATCAAGTACGTCACCAAGCCGCTCACGGACAAGCCCGGCGGCTACCTCACCCTGAACGCCGGCAGCTTCGGCACTCAGGAGGTCCGCGCCAGCTACGGCGGTGCTCTGATCCCCGGCAAGCTGCGCGCCAAGGTTTCATTTGCGAAGCTCAAGCGCGACGGGTACGGGACCAACCTCTATACGGGGAAAGACGTGTCCGACAAGGATACGACGGCCTACCGGCTCGGCTTCGAATGGCTGCCGTCTGACAATGTCACGCTGACGGTGAACCATGACTGGACCAAGGATGAAGCTCAACCGGTCGGCCTCACCCGCCTCGAGGCGAACCCCTTGTGCCCGATCTTCCTCGGGCGGCCCTGCCCCCCGCTGCCGCATCTGTTCGACACCGAGAGCGGACTCGCGCCGCTCAACGGCACGGAGTCCCGCGGGTCATCGGTGACACTCACCTGGGACATCAACTCCCAGTGGCGGTTCCGGTCGATCACCGCCCACCGGAAGTCCGACACCGTGAACAACATCGACTTCGACACCACGCCGGCGAAGATCATCGACACCGGGCCGGCGACCTACTTCGACCACCAGACGACCCAGGAGTTCCAGCTTGTCCACACGGGTAGCGGGCGCCTCAACGGGGTCGTTGGCCTGTACTACTTTGACGGCACCGCAGGCGGTACGGTCAAGGCGACCTTCGTCGGCAGCACCTTCACGACCACCGACGGTGACGTCAGGACCAAGTCCTACGCCCTCTACGCCGACGGGCACTACAAGCTGACCGACCGGCTGACCCTCAACCTCGGCATTCGGCCGACCCGGGAGACGAAGTACGGGCGGGCGTTCAACGTGCTCAACACCGACGGGACCTACGAGACCGTCGCGTTCGTCCTCGCCGACTTCAAGGACGACGTGACCTTCACCTCCTGGGCTCCCAAGGCCGGTCTCGAGTACCAGTTCACGCCTGACGTGATGGGCTACGCCACCGTCAGCCGCGGCTTCAAGAGCGGCGGCTACAACGTCCGCGCCCAGTCGACCGTCTTTCCAGCGTCCGCCCTGCCCTTCGGCGACGAGGTCATGACGATGGGCGAGGTCGGCGTCAAGTCGGTGCTGGCGGATCGGCGGCTGGTTCTCAACGGCGCGATGTTCTACGGCGACTACACCGATATCCAGGTCAGTACCTTCACCTCCTACGATTCCAACAACGACGGGGTGGACGACGCATTCTTCGGCAACTTCCTCAACGCCGGCGACGCCCACGTCAAGGGCTTCGAGCTCGAGTACAGCTACGACTCGCCGACCTGGTTCGGCCTATCAGGATACGTGGCCTACCTCGATGCCAAGCCGACCTCGTTCCTCGACGCGAACAACGACGGCTTCGTTGACACCCAGGTGATCACCAACGCGCCGAAGTGGACGGGCGCGATCCGGCTCAACGTGGACTTTCCCGCATGGGGCGGTCTGATCACCGGCAGCGTCGGCTATGCCTATCGTGACGACTCGGTGCTCACCAACGAGGGCGGGCCGGACCCGCGGGACCCGACCAAGCCGCTGCTGCCCCTCATGCAGCCCGCGTACGGCCTGCTGGATGCCTGGATCTCCTGGCTGTCGCCGAGCGCGCACTGGCGGATCGGTCTGGTCGGCAGGAATCTCACCGACAAGGCCTACCTCACCAACGGCTACAACCTGCCGGTTTTCGGTGTGGTGGTCGGATCGTACGGAGCGCCCCGCACTGTCCTGGCGACCGTGGAGTACAGGTTCTTCTGATGTCGACCTCCGGGGTGCTCCCTGCGGAGGAGTGCCCCGGACCACTCTCACCCCGCCTGTCCGTGAGGACGGGTCGTCGATCCCCCGCCGTATCGGGATCGGGTGAAGACACAAAGGAGAAGGCATGATCGAAACGGGGCTCAAGGACAAGGTTGTCATCGTGACCGGTGCTGCGGCCGGCATCGGGCGTGCCACAGCGGCTGCATTCGCGACAGAAGGTGCTCGAGTGGCGGCGTGGGACGTGAACGAGACGGGCGCCGACGATCTCGTCCGAGAGCTGGCGGCGGCCGGAGGGGAAGCGGCTTTCCAGAGTGTCAACGTGACCGATGCGGTTGCGGTCGAGGCGGCGGTTGCCGACACGGTCGGACGTTGGGGAGCGGTTGACGTGCTCGTCAACAACGCGGGGATCGTGCGCGACGGCCAGCTCGTGAAGTGGAAGAACGGCGATGTTGCGTCCACGATGAGCGACGAGGCGTTCGACGCGGTCATCGGCGTCAACCTCAAGGGCGTGTTCAACTGCACGCGGGCCGTGGCCCCGGCCATGATCCGTGCGCAGAGGGGAGTGATCCTGAGCGCGTCCTCGGTCGTCGGGCTTTACGGGAACTTCGGCCAGACCAACTACGTGGCAACAAAGGCAGGCGTCATCGGTATGAGTCGCACCTGGGCGCGCGAGCTCGGGCGCTATGGAATCCGGGTCAACGTCGTGGCGCCCGGATTCGTGGCCACCGAGATTCTGGCATCCATGCCGGAGAAGGTGATTGAAGCGATGGTGGCGCACACTCCGATCGGCCGTATGGGGGCGCCGAGCGACATCGCGCAGGCGTACCTGTGGCTTGCCTCGGATGCCGCACGGTTCGTTACCGGTGCGGTACTCTCCGTCGACGGCGGCCTGGTTGTCGGGACGTAGCGCGCGGGCATGTTTGAGGGCGGTGACACGGAAGACCCCAGCCCATGGCTCGGGATCCGAGACGTTGTCGCGTGGGGAGGTGAGATGGCACGAGTTGCAAGGGTAGTCTCGACGGGGCGCTTCGTCCCCGAGCGTGAGATCACCAACGACATGCTGCGGGAGCGGTTTGATGCCGTGGTGCCGGAGTTCGTCGACAAGATGGAGGCGAGCTCCTGCATCCGTACCCGCTACTGGGCGCCCGATGACTGGGCGACCTCTGACGTCGCTCTGCCCGCGGCACAGCAGGCGTTGAAGCGGGCGGGGCGCTCCCCCGAGGAGGTCGACCTGATCATCCTCGGTACCGACTCACCCGACTACATCACTCCCTCGACGTCGGTGGTCCTGCAGCACAAGCTGGGAGCCAGGAATGCCGGTACCTTCGATATCGGCTGCGCGTGTGCGTCGTTTCCAACGGGCCTCGCCATCGGCTCGGGAATGATCGCCACCAACCCCTCGATCAACATCGTCCTGGTCGTCGGCGTGTACCTCATGCACAAGCTCGCCGATCCCCGGGACCCGATGATCTTTTTCTACGGTGATGGCGCCGGAGCCGCAGTGCTGGAGCCTGGTACGAAGCCGGGATTCCTCGGCTCCGCGTTCCAGGCCGACGGCTCCTACCACCGTCACTGGGGGATCTACTCCGGCGGCACGGCCGAGCCGGCAACCGAGGAGTCGGTGCGAGAAGGGAGGTCTCGTGTGCGCATGCTGGAGCGCTACCCTCCCGAGGTCAACCACGAAGGGTGGCCGCGATTGGTGCGGAAGCTGGCGGTGGACGGTGGCTTTACCGTTTCTGACATCGACTTCGCCATCTTCACCCAGGTGCGCAAACCCTCGATCGAGCTGGTGATGGACGATCTCGGCCTCCCCCTCGAGCGGACCCACACCGTGATGGAGAAGTGGGGGTACACCGGATCGGCCTGCGTCGGGATGGCGCTCGACGACGCCGTCCAGGCGGGCAAGCTCGGCTCTGGCGATCTACTGGTGCTGATTGGTTCGGGGGTCGGCTACAACCAGGCTGGAGCGGCGTTCCGCTGGACCTAGGGAGTATCCATGAAGAAGATCATTCTGCGCTCGCTGGTTGGGGTTGCCGCCCTCATCGTCGTGCTCCTGACGGTAGGCGCCTGGCTGGTGTGGAAGCACCCGCTCGCGGTTGACGCCTGGATGAGCCGCCATGCCCTGGCGCGGCAGGGTTTGCAGGAGCTACGGGTGGGGTCGTCGGTGGGACGCCAGACCGTCTGGCAAGGTGGGGCAGGACCCGTTCTCGTGCTCGTGCACGGGGCGGGCGACCAGGCCGGCGCCTGGGCCCGTGTCGTCCGCCCTCTGCTGAAGCACTACCGGCTGATCATCCCGGACCTTCCGGGGCACGCGGGCAGCGAGCCTCGGACGGGCCCGCTGGGGGTTGACACGGTTCTTGCGGGCCTGTCCTCTGACATTGCGGCGACGGTGCCTGCCGGCGAGCGGGTCATCCTGATCGGCAACTCGCTCGGGGCCTGGGTGTCGATGCTGTATGCCGTCGACCACCCGGAGAGGGTAGAGCGTCTGGTTCTCGTCAACGGCGGAGCACTGCGAGGCAGCCACGACCCATCAATCCTGATGCCGAAAGACCGCGAGGCGGCCCGCCGGCTTATGAAGATGCTGACGGGGCCGGCGACTCCCCCGGTGCCGGACTTCGTCCTCGACGACGTCGTCCGCTGGTCGCAACGCGGACCCTTGGCGCGGTTGTCGGCGACCGCCAACGAGATGGAGGCGTATGTGCTCGATGGCAGGCTGTCGGAGGTCACGACCCCGGTGGACCTGCTATGGGGCGATGCCGATGACGTGATGACCCTGGACTATGCACGGCGGATGCGGGAGGGCCTGCCGGCCGCTCGGCTGACCCTCGTTCACGGCTGCGGCCATGTCCCGCAGCGGGAGTGTCCGCAGCGGTTCCTGAAGGGGTTGGACCAGGTGCTCGCGGAGGCACCCCCGCAGGAAAGCCAGTAACCGGAGAGGCGTTCTCATGCTCCACGGTGATCTTCTGGGCGAACGCGCACGTTTGACACCGCAGGCCACGGCGCTCGTGGAGGTGGCCACAGGACGGCGCTTCACATACCAAGATCTCGACCGTCGGGCCTGTCGCTGTGGGCGGATGCTGCGAGAGGTTCTGGGACTGGAGAAGGGGGACCGTCTTGGCTTGCTGTGTGGCAACCGGGTCGAGTTCCTCGACGTCTTTTTCGCCGCCGCCAAGACCGGCGTGATCCTCGTGCCGCTCAACACCCACCTGGCGGCTCGTGAGCTCGAGCTGATCGTGCGCGACTCCGGCATGGGTGTGCTGATCTACGACGCCGACCTCGCTGCGACGGTGGCCCAGCTGCGTGAGCGAAGCGTGTTTGAGCGCTGCATCGTGGTCGGTGGCGGTGCGGACACGGGCGACGCGGCGTACGAGAACCTCGTGCAGGGCCCGGGCGAGGCCTCCTTCGAGCGTACCCCGTGCACGCCGGAGGACCTCCTCTGCCTGTTGTACACGAGCGGCACCACCGGCAAACCAAAAGGAGTGATGATCCCTCGCCGGATGGTGAGCTGGAACGGGTACAACACCGTTGCCTGCTGGCAGCTGCGCGGCGACGACGTGAGCCCGATCTTCACGCCCCTGTACCATGCGGGCGGCCTGGGCGCCTTCCTGCTCCCGATCTTCACCGTCGGCGGGGCGGTCGTTCTGCATGCCGGCTTCGATCCTGACGAGGTCTGGCGCGTAATCGAGGAAGAGCGGTGCACGGTGGTCCTGGGAGTGCCGGCCATCTGGAAGCTGCTCGCGGATGCGTCCGCCTTCGCGACCACCGACCTGTCACACGTGAGGTGGTTCATCTCCGGCGGGGCGCCGCTGCCGCCACCGCTGGTCGAGCGCTACCGCGAGCGAGGCGTTGTCCTCCGCCAGGGGTATGGGCTGACCGAGGTCGGCGTCAACTGCTTCGCCATGACCGATGCGGATGCCTGGGAGCATCGCGGCTCGGTCGGCAAGCCGCTGATGTTCACCGAGGCGCGGGTGGTGGGCGAGGATGGCACCGAGATCGCGGCTGGCGAGGTCGGCGAGCTTTGCTTCCGGGGCCCGCACGTGTCCTCTGGCTACTGGAGCAACTCGGAGGCCACGGCAGAAGCGTATGACGGCGACGGTTGGTTTCACACCGGAGACCTGGCCCAGTGCGATGCGGAGGGCTTCTTCTACATCGTCGGCCGTCGAAAGCAGATGTTCATCTCTGGCGGCGTCAACATCTACCCGGTCGAGATCGAGTCGGTGCTGGCCGAGCATCCGGCGGTTGCCGATGCCGCTGTCGTCGGCGTCCCGCACCCAACGTGGGGCGAGGTCGGCGCTGCATTCGTGGTGCTCGGCGCCGGAGCGACCGCGGACAGCGACCGGCTGCGCGCTTTCCTCGCCGAGCGGATTGCCCGCTACAAGATTCCCAAGCACTTCAGGATTGTCGACGAGCTTCCCAGAACCCCGTACGGCAAGGTACTGAGGAGAAGGTTGATCGAGAGCTTCAACCCCGAAGGAGAAGACGGATGAGCAAGCCCATCTATATAGCAGCGTACCACCAGTCCGCGTTCGGCAAGCTGTACGACATGTCCGTTCCGCAGATCGTCGCCAGCGCCGTGACCGGCGTCTGCCACGAGATCGGCGTGGCGCCCTCGGTGATCGACGTCGGCTCGATCGGTGCCGTCTGCAACATGTCCCTCAACCGGCAAGGCCTGCTCGCCGGCCTGATGGCCATGGTCCCCGGGCTCGAGGGCAAGCCCATCGAGGCCGTCGAGAACGCGTGCGCGTCCGGTGGCCAGGCGGTGCTGTCCGTGATCCACAAGCTTCTGCTCGGGATCGGCGAGGTCGGGATCGCGGTGGGGTACGAGAAGATGCGCGATGCCGAGGGCAAGATGGACGGCAAGCTGATCGGCGAGGCGCTCGGCTACTTCTCCCACCCCGACGAACGCGAGGGCAAGGTGTTCATCTTCCCGCACCTCTTCGCGGAGGTCATGGACGAGTACATGCGGACGCATGGGGTCTCCGAGGAGGACCTCGCGGCGATCGCGGTTCAGGAATACGTTAGCGCCCAGCACAACCCGTTCGCCCAAATGCGTGGGATTCAAGTCAGCCTCGAGGAGGCCACAACCATCGCCGGACGCAACCGCTATATCGTCGACGGGCTCCCCCTCAAGACCTACGACTGCTCGCAGATCACTGACGGCTATGCGTCGCTGATCCTGGCCAGCGAGGAGGGTCTGCGCCGCCTCGGTGTAGCGAAGGAAGAATGTGTGGAGATAGCAGGGTATGCCCAGGCCACGGACCCGCTCAAGAAGGCGGGGCGGGATGTCCTGCGGCCGGCGGGCGCCTACCGCGCGATGAGTGCAGCGTACGAGATGGCGGGCGCTGGGCCGTCGGACGTGCGGGTTGCCGAGGTCCACGACTGCTTCACGGTCATGGGCGCGATCGCTGCCGAGGTCCTCGGGGTCGCTCGGTATGGCGAGGGTGCGGCGTTCTGGCGCGACGGCAAGGCAGCCATCGGCGGCAGCTGCGCCATCAACACCTCGGGTGGGCTGATCGCCAAGGGTCATCCCGTGGGAGCGACCGGCGTCGCCATGATCGGCTGGTCGGCGTGCCAGCTGCTCGGAAAGGCGCCGGATGCCCTTCAGGTGTCAAGTCCGGAAGTGGCGGCCACGTTCAACATCGGCGGACCGATCTGTGCCTCCGTGTGCACGGTGCTGCGGCGGGCGGGGTAGGGGGCACCGTGGAGCAGCCGAGCCCGCAACGGTGCGACTTCCTGGACGTCGGCGAGCACACCATCCACTGGGAGTACTTCGGCAACGGCGATAAGGAGGCCGTCTGCCTCCTGAACGGCCTCGCCATGCACACGAAGGCCTGGTACGGCTTCCTGCCCCAGCTTCTGGCCGAGTACGATGTCCTTCTCTACGACTATCCCGGCCAGGGGGACTCGTCCAAGGAGGACGTTCCCTACTCGATTCCCGCGTTCGCCGAGTACCTGGCGCGGATCATGGACCTCAACGACGTCGAGAAGATTCACCTGATGGGGATCTCGTACGGCGGCTTTGTCGCCCTCGACTTCGCCCGCCTGTATCGAGAGCGGCTGCACTCACTGGTGCTGTCGGGCATCATCCTGTCCCACGAGAAGCTGTTCCAGATGTACCAGGACATCTCGCTGCGCTTCTACCGCTCGACGCGAGAGGTGTTTGACCTTTACACCCACTACATGTACGAGAAGATCTTCGGCGAGGCGTTCGTGGCGAAGCTCACGGACGAGCAGCTCGATGCCATGCGCCAGCGCTTTTATGACCGTTACGTCGATTTTCGTCACTGCCTGATCCGGCTGACCGAGGCCCAGGATCCGTTCTTCGCTGCGATCGAAGCGGGCATGCCCGGGTACCGGGCAGTAACGGCACCGACCCTGGTGGTGGCCGGGGAACAGGACCGTGCCATCCCGCTGTGGGCGCAGCGCAAGCTGTGCAGTGTCTTTCCGAACAGCCGCTGGGAGCTGCTCGAGGGGAGCGGGCATGTCGTCTACCTGGAGCGGCCGGACCTCTTCTTCCCCCTCCTCAAACGCTTCATGAAGGCGAAGAGCGTTGACTTCTGACGGGCCGCCGGCGGCAGGGCAGGGCTCGATCCGTCTGCACCACCGGATCGAAGGCTCCGGCGAGCCGCTGCTGCTGCTCAACGGGATCGCCATGACCGCCGGGGCATGGGAAGGAGTTGCCGCACTTCTGGCCCGGCGTTTCTCGGTTATCCGGTGTGACCTCAGGGGTCAGCTCTTGTCGCCGGGTCCGCCGCCGGAGGACGTGGGCGAGCACGCCGTCGATGTGGCCGGACTCATACGAGCAATCGGCCTGGGACCGGCCCATGTCCTCGCAACCTCGTTTGGCGCCCTGGTCGCGCTGCTGCTGGCTGCCCGCTTTCCCGAGCTCGTCCGCTCGCTGTGTCTGGTGGCCGCGACGGACCGATTCGACGGCGCAATGAGAAGCGAGGTCGGGCGCTGGCGGGCCGCCTGCCGCGAGGCGTTGGCATCCGGCAACAAGGGGCTTCTCGTCGATGCGATGCACCCGGCGGCGTTTTCCGAGAGCTTTCGGGCAGAGCACGCCGAGGATCTTGCCCGCCGCCGGAATCAGATGCAGGACCTTCCCGACCGTTGGTTCGAGGACCTGGACGCGCTCATGGCCTCCACCGGACCCGCCGACCTCGGCCCTGAGCTGGCGCGGGTACGCTGCCCGGTGCTGGTGGTGGCGGCCGAGCATGACGGGTTCATCCCCGTGGACAGAACGCGGGCTCTGGCGGAGGCGATCCCGGGCGCCGGGTTCCGTATTCTGGAGGGTGCCGGACACGCCGCGGTCATCGAGCGTCCGCTGGCGGTGGCGAGGCTGGTCGAGGAGCTGGCTCTTCAGGGCCGGTCTGGATGAGATCCAGCAGCTCCGTCAGTCTGTGGATCGTCGTGCCCTCGTGTGACCAGCGTCGCTGACCGCCGCGGCCGTCGCGCCGGAAGTCGAACAGCGGCGTCTCGCTGTCCGGGTCGCGATCCAGGCGCACCGGGACGATCCCTGCAAGGGTGGCTCCGCGAACGTCCTCGAGGGCGTCTCCGACGTAGACCACCCGCTCCGGCCGCAGGCCGAGCTCCTCGAGAGCGATCGAGAAGATCCGGGGATCCGGCTTCTTGAAACCGACCTCCCCAGAGATGACAACCGTTTCTAAATACTCGGAGAGGCCGGTTTCACGCAGCACTCTGAGGACGTGCGGCGGGTGATCAAAGTTCGACACCAGAGCCAGCGGGACGCGGCTCCGGAGCGCGGCGAGCACGGGGATCGCCTCGGGGTCGAGGCTGACGTGCCTTTGCCAGGCGAGAACGGAGTCGTCGACGGCCTTCCTGATCTGTTGTGCTGACATGCTGAGACCGAGCTCGGAGCATAGCGTGGCGAGCCGCCGCTCGTAGACCGTCATGCCGTCGCGACGCATGGGAGGCTCCGGCCTGGCGAAGAAGCGGTCGCACTTGGCGGCGAATGCGTCCGGATCGAGCGCGAGCCCGCATGAGTGGAGGTGGTGGAACAGGACATCGAGCCAGTCCGACCATGCGGCGGCCATGTTTCCGTAGACGAGAAGCGTTCCGTATAGGTCGAAAAAGACTGCTTCCATCCCCACTCCAGAGCGGCAGGCGAGCCGGATGACGGCACCGCCAAATGAGTCGGGTATTGCCCGGCCCGACAGGGCGGGCCGAGCATGGCCAGCCCCCGCATTGGTCCATCGTACAGGAGTGTGGTCTGCCGGCTGTGGCATGCGGACCCGCCCGCACGCGCTCTTTGGACCGTATTGCGACTCCTGGCTGCTGGAATGATATCGGCGATCTCGGTGTCTGGAGACACTGGAGCCGGAGGTTCTTGCGCGCCTCGAGAGGGGTGCGACTGGATGACATGAGGTACTTGCCGTATTCTTCCAGCCGGCATTGTGGTCCGGGGGGTGGACGGTCAGGGGTTTAAGCCGGGCTCCGGCGTGGACGCGTGAAGGTGGTTGCGGCAGTGATCGCTGCGAGCCACGCAGCAGCCGGGGGTGGGGGAGCCGTGCCGTTCCGCCACTTCGGGGCGACTCGGGAGTGAGGTCGAGATGAGCGCAGACAGCCAAGCAAGCGGGAGTGGGACTGGGAAGGAAGGGGAGTCGTCCCTTGGGGTGGGGAGCGCTACCGAGGCCACGTTGCAGCCGGCGCCAAAAGCACGCGCGAAAGAGGCCGGTGGCCGGCATCTCGCGGAGCTTTCGCTGGCCGCTTTGGGCGTCGTTTTTGGAGATATCGGGACCAGCCCGCTGTACGCGATTCGCGAGGCTTTCCACGGTGAGTACGCCATTGCTGTCAGCCAGGCCAACGTTCTGGGCGTCCTGTCGCTGATTCTCTGGTCCCTGATCTGTGTTGTTACCATCAAGTACCTGATGTTCATCCTCAACGCCGACAATAACGGCGAGGGAGGCGTGATAGCCCTGACGGCGCTGCTCCGTCCATTGAAGACGCGCGGGAGCGGCGCCGGCTGGGTTCTGGTGCCGATCGGCCTGTTCGCCGCGGCTCTCCTGTACGGCGACGGCATGATCACGCCGGCGATCTCCGTGATGAGCGCCCTCGAGGGCGTCCGCGTTATCACCCCAGCCCTCGAGCCCTACGTGATCCCGCTGACCTCAGCCATTCTGCTAGGCCTGTTCGTGATCCAGAAGCACGGAACGGCCCGGGTCGGCTCGATGTTCGGCCCGGTCATTCTCATCTGGCTGGTCACGCTCGGCACTCTTGGGTCGATCTCGATCGCCCACACTCCCCGGATTCTCGCCGCTGTGTCGCCCCTGCACGGGATTGACTTCTTGCTTCGAAACCACCTGCATGGGTTCATCGTGCTCGGGGCCGTTTTTCTGGTTGTTACCGGCGCGGAAGCGATGTATGCCGATCTCGGGCACTTCGGAAAGCGTCCCATCCGGTTGACATGGCTGGCGGTCGTTCTACCGGCGCTGCTGCTGAACTACTTCGGGCAGGGGGCCGTCCTCTTGACGTCCCCTGCCAAGGCTCACCATCCCTTCTATGCGTTGGTGCCGTCCTGGGCGATGGTACCGATGGTCCTGCTGGCGACCATGGCCACCATCATCGCCTCCCAGGCGGTCATCTCGGGGGCATTCTCGCTCACTCGACAGGCGATACAGCTTGGGTACCTCCCGCGCCTGAAGATCGTTCACACGTCCGCGAAGCACATGGGGCAGATCTACGTCGGCCCGGTGAACTGGATCCTGATGGTCTGTACGATCGGACTGGTGATCGGCTTCCGTTCCTCGAGCAAGCTCGCCGCCGCGTACGGTGTGGCGGTGACCTCCACGATGCTGATCTCGTCCATTCTGTTCTACGAGGTGGCCAGAAGAATATGGGGCTGGAGCCGCCTCGCCGCCGGAGTGCCGGTCGGCTTCTTCCTGGTACTCGATATCTCGTTCTTCGGTGCGAACATCAGCAAGATTCCGCACGGCGCCTGGTTCCCCCTGGCCATCGGCGGTCTCATCTTTGCTTTGATGATGTCCTGGAAGCAGGGCCGTACGCAGCTGGCCGAGAAGATGAGGGCCTCTGCGGTGACGTTCGAACAGTTCCAAGAGATGATCTCGGAGAACCCACCCCAGCGTGTCAATGGTCAGGCCGTGTTCCTGACCGGTAAGCCCGATATCGTTCCGGCAGCCCTGCTCCACAACCTGGCTCACAACAAGGTCCTGCATTCCGAGATTCTGATTCTAAACTTCACCACCGAGGCGGTGCCGCGGATCTCCAACGACCAGAAGGTCGAGGTCTCCAAGCTCGGCGGCGGCCTGTTCAGGGTCATCGCCCACTACGGGTTCATGGAGGACCCGAGCATTCCCAACATTCTGTCCCTGGTAAGGGAAAGGGGTCTCGACTTCAAGATGGAGGAGCTCAGCTTCTTCCTCGGTCGCCTGCGGCTTTCGGTGGAAGAGCCGTCACCAGTCGGCCGCCTGCAGAGGAGGATCTTCGCCTTCATGGCGCGAAACGCCGGGGAAGCATCAGTCTTCTTCGGCATTCCCCCTGAGCAGGTCATCGAGGTCGGCGTGGATCTGCGTCTCTAGCGAAGGACGGCTATCATCGTATGTGGAGGGGTAGGCAGCGTGACCCGACCGCGATGGCCAGAACGGTTCCAGCGTCCACCAGACTCTCGCCGAACGAGAATCGGGGGCGACCGGAGCGTGTCACAACCGCCGTCGGAGCTCGGATGAGACGAGTGCGCCCATGAAGCAGAAGCGGTGGCTCATCGTCGACACCTTGCTGCTCGGGATCGTAGGGGCGCTCGGCGCGCAGGTCTTCCTGCTCCTGCTCAAGTGGGCCGGAGCCGTCTTTCTCAACTTCATGGCCGGCTATCACATGCCGGGGCTGCCTGACGAGGGCGGTGTCCTGAGGCAAGTGATCGGCCCGCACGGCCTGTGGCTGATCCCCCTGGCGACGACCCTCGGCGGGCTCGTCTCCGGCATTCTCGTGTACGGCCTGGCCCCCGAGGCGGAGGGCGACGGCGCCGACTCGGCGGTGCGGATCTTCCATCGGGCGGGAGGCTTCGTCAGGTTCCGAGTGCCGCCGCTGAAGATGCTGACGTCGGCCATCACGATCGGATCTGGCGGCGCCGCAGGGCGGGAAGGGCCGATTGCGCTGATCGCCGGAGGGATCGGATCGATCTACGCCACCGTGTTCAAGCGCTCGGACGAGGAGCGACGGCTGCTGGTTCTGATCGGCGTCGCCGCCGGCCTGTCCGCGATCTTCCGCTCGCCCATCGGGACTGCCATCTTCGCGATCGAGGTCCTGTACGCCGACATGGAGTTCGAGGCGGGCGCGTTGTTTTACACCATGCTCGGGTCCGTGGTCGCCTACGCCTTCAACGGGCTCTTCGTGGGTTGGGCGCCCCTGTTCCAGGTGCCAAAGGGGCTGAGCACGCCGGGTTTCCTCGGTCTCGCCTGGTACGCGGCCCTGGGGATTGCGAGCGGCCTGGTGGCGACCATGCTACCGGTGGTCTTTTACGGCTTGCGGGACGCCTTCCGCAAGCTGCCGGTGCCGCCGCACGTCAAGCCGGCCATCGGCGGCCTCGGCGTCGGGCTCATGGCGCTGGTTTTGCCACAGGTTCTCGGTGGCGGCTATGGCTGGATCCAGGAAGCGATCGATGGGCGCCTGGCGCTGGGGATCCTGGTCGCGCTGGTGTTCGCCAAGACGGTGGCCCTCGCCCTCACCGTCTCGTCTGGGGGCTCGGGGGGCAGCTTCGGACCGACCCTCTTCGTCGGCGCCATGGTCGGCGGCGCCATGGCCAAGATTTTCCACGAGCCGTCCGCGGCCTTCGTTGTGGTGGGCATGGCGGCGGTGTTCGGCGGCTCGGCGCGGGTGCCGATCGCAACGCTCTTGATGGTGACGGAGATGACGGGCGGCTACCAGCTCCTGGTGCCTGCGGCGTTGGCCGTCATGCTCAGCTACTTCATCCAGACGACTCTCTCGAAGCGCCTGAGGTACCAGAGCCTGTACGAGTCGCAGGTGCCGGGACGAGGCGACTCGCCTGCGCACCACGTGGAGCATCTGCGCATCGCCATGGATCTGCTCCAGAAACGCCGGGTGACCTCACCCACCGTGATCGGCCACCTGGATCTTCTGGCGCTGCTGGAGTCGGGGATCGCGGTGGATCTGACGGACGGCAAGAAGCTGACCATCGGCCTGCTGCTGCCGGAAAGCTCGTGGGTCGGCAAACCGATCCAGCTGGGTTGCCAGATGGAGCTGGGTGCGGAGATCGAGATGGTGGCCGTCCTGAGGGCGGGTGAGATGCTCCTGCCCCATCCCGATACCATCCTGCAGGCTGGGGACCGGGTCCTCGCCATCATCCCGCCGGCAGTTAATGAGCGTCTCGCCGGACACTTGGCGCCGCTCTCATCCTGATCGGAGTCAACCGAAGTCGACGTCGTCGGGTAGCTCGTTGATGTCGCTCTCGCCCGCGTAGGGGAAGTGCTCGGACAGCCGTCGGCCGGCTTCTTCGATGCCCCTCACCAGCCCACCCGTAAAGTCTCCGTCGCGGAACTTCTGACCCACCGCCTCGGCCACGTCGTTCCAGAAGTCCTGCCCGACGTGTGCGTGGATGCCCTCATCGCCCAGTACCACGAAGCGGCGACGTGACGGCACGACGAAAAACAGAACGCCGTTGCGGTCCTTGGTATGAGTCATGCCGAGGCGGATGAAGGCCTTTTCGGCGGCGCGGCGCACGCTGCCCCAGAAGAAGGTCGAGACGGACACGCGAATCTCGCCGGAGGTTTCCCGCTCCGCCTCCTCGATGGACTTCTTGATCACTTCGGCGTCGACGAGTCGCGTGAACTTCCGCCTGTGCATCGTGAACATGGTGCTGGCTCCTTGCCCGCTACGCTGCCGGCATCCCGGTCACGCTCGCGTTGGTTCGGGCGTTCGGATGTCGTCCGCAGCTGCATCGATCGAGGGCTCGCCGCCGCAGCCGGCCAATGTGTCCGCTCACCATGACCCTGTAGCGCCGCCCCCACCGGAGCGCCCGCCGCCTCCCGAAAAACCGCCGCCGCCGAAGCCGCCGCCCCCGCGCCCACCGGACAGGATGCTGAAGAGCAGATAGAGCGCGAGTGTCGGGTTGGTGATGAGCAAGAAGAGAAACCCGATGCCGAGGATCACGAACAGGACGATTTGTCCGAAGCCGATCTTGCCGGCGCCCGCCGCGCGGCCCGCGCGGGACTGGGGCTGATTCTGCCCGCCAGCACTGGCGTTTCCCCCGATTGCGGAGAGCAGCGCATCGACGCCGGCGGTCACGGCCCCGTCGTGGTCGCCCGCCTGAATCCGCGGTGCCATGATGTTGCGGATGATCCGTGACGCCACGACGTCCGGAACTCGGTCCTCCAGGCCGTAGCCGACCTCGATCCGGACCTTGTGGTCCTGGGCGAAGATGAATACCACGAGACCGTTGTCCAGCCCCTTCTGCCCCACCTTCCAGCGGGCGAAGGCTCGGACCGTCCAGTCCTCCGTCGGCGTGTCGCCGGTCGTCGTGCCGATCCACACCAGCACCTGGGTTCCGTTGGTGCGTGCGTAGTCTCCCAGGCGCTGGTCGAGACTGGTGCGGAGCCCTGGAGAGATGAAGCCGGCCGTGTCGGTGACCCAGCGGGACGGGGCGGGCGGAATCGGGACCTCGGCCGCCCGCAGCTGGAGTGCGCTGCACAACAGAAGCAGAAGCGGGAGAACGGTGATCCGTCTCATTGGCTCATCGCCAGGCCGGCCGACGTCTGGGCGACGTCAGAACTGGACCTTGGGCGCCTTCTCGGCTCCCGACTCGGCCTTGAAGTAGGGCTTCTCGTTGAAGCGCGACCCGAAGAAGCCGGCCACCAGCGTGGTGGGGAAGCTCAGACGCTTGCTGTTGAAGGCTCGGGCGGAATCGTTGTAGCGCATGCGCTCCACCGCAATCCGGTTTTCTGTCCCTTCGAGCTGGGCCTGCAGATCCCTGAAGGCCTGGGTTGCCTTGAGGTCAGGGTAACGCTCCACCACCACCATCAGGCGGGACAGGGCCGACGACAGCCCGGCCTGGGCCTGCTGGAACCTGGCGAAAGCCTGCGGGTCACTGGTCGCGTTCTTGAGGGCATCGCCGGATATCTGTCCGACCTTGGACCGAGCCTCGGCGACCGCGGTGAAGGTTTCCTTTTCGAAGGCGGCCGCGCCCTTCACGGTCTGGACCAGATTTGGAATCAGATCGAGCCGCCGCTGATAGACGTTCTCCACCTGTCCCCACTGCGCCTGGACGGCCTGATCGAGGGATACAAGCGAGTTATAGGTGCCGGCCACGAAAAGCCCGAGCACCATCACGCAGACGACCAGGACGGCGAGAACACCCAGTGCGATCCACTTGCCCATGTGCGTCACTCCTTTTGATAGTTGCCGGCTACATCCGGCGTGGCCCTCGCACAAGGACCCCTTCGGGTAGCCCGCAGCGTTTCGCATTGTACACCGAGCTTGTGCCGTGACCCTGACAGGATTCTCAGCTCGCCGGCTCCAGCTCGGTGGATGTATGTCGGCTCGGCATCCGGCCTCTGATCCAGTCCTGGAAGCTCTCCATGTAAACAAAGAACACCGGGGTCACGAAGAGGGTCAGGAACTGCGAGAAGAGAAGGCCGCCGACCACCGCCAGGCCGAGCGGGCGCCTCGACTCCGCACCCGCGCCGATGCCGAGAGCGATGGGCAGCGTTCCCATGAGCGCCGACATCGTCGTCATCATGATCGGCCTGAAGCGGATGACGCACGCTTCGTAGATGGCATCAGCCGGCCCCTTACCCTCCTTGCGTTGGGCCTCGAGGGCGAAGTCGATCATCATGATGCCGTTCTTCTTGACCAACCCGACCAGCATGATGATGCCGACGAAGGCGTAGATGCTGAGCTCGACATGGAAGAGCAGCAGCGTGACCAGGGCCCCGAAACCGGCGAACGGCAGTGAGGACAGGATGGTTATTGGGTGGATGAAGCTCTCGTACAGGATGCCCAGCACCAGGTAGATGACCAGGATCGCCAGCAACAGCAGCCAACCCAGACCCCTGATCGATGACTGGAACGCCTGCGCCGTGCCCTGGAAGCTGGTCGTGATGGTGGCGGGGAGGGTCTTGCGTGCCATGCCTTCGACTTCGGCCACCGCGTTCCCCAGAGGTACGCCGGGCGCGAGGTTGAAGGACAGGGTCACCGACGGCAGCTGGCCGGTGTGGTTGATGGACAGGGGGCCGACGCTGCGGGTGATGTCGGCCACGGCCTTCAGCGGCACCGGCTTCCCGGCGGAGGAGTGGACGTACAGCAGTGACAGGGCGTCGGGATTGAGCTGGTACTGCGGCTCGACCTCCATGATGACCTCATAGGTGTTGTTGGGGGCGTAGATGGTCGAGATCTGGCGATCGCCGTAGGCGTAGTACAGGGCGTCCTCGATCGCCTCGGCTGAGACACCCAGGGTCGACGCCTTGTCGCGGTCGATCTCGACGTTGACGTGAGGGTTCTTGATCTCCAGGTCGCTGGTCACGTCTCGGAGACCGGCAAGACCCTTCATCTTGGCCTCCAGGATAGGGGAGTAATGGTAGAGCTGTTCGGTGTCTGCGCCCTGGAGAGTGATCTGGTAGAGGCTCTTGGACAGTCGTCCGCCGATCCGGATCGGCGGCGGGTTCTGCATGAAGACCATGATGCCCGGGATCTTGGCCAGCTGCGGGCGCAACCTGGCCATCACCTCATCCACACCGGGCCGCTCGGAGCGTGGCTTGAGCCGGATGAACAGGATTCCCTGGTTGCTGCTCAAGAAGCCGCCGCGGGCGCCCGCCGTGGAGAAGAAGGCAGCCACGGCGGGGTCCTTCTGAACCACGGCCGCTGCCTGCTGCTGGTGCTCCAGCATCGCCTTGTAAGAAATACCCTCGACGGCCTGGGTGAATGAAAAGACCTGACTGGTGTCCTCGCTCGGCAGGAAGCCCTTGGGGATGACCATGAACAGGTACACGGTCAGACCCAGGACAACTACTAGCGATGCCATGACCTTGCGGCGGTTGTTCAGCGACCATTTGAGCCCGGCCTCGTAGACCCGTAGCATGCTCTGGAAGCCGCGCTCCGAGTACTCGTACATCTTCCCGTGGCGGACGTCCCGCTCCCGGCGAAGGAACCGGCTCGAGAGCATGGGAGTGAGCGTGAGGGAGACGAAGCCCGAGATCAGGATCGCGGCGCTGATGGTGACGGCAAACTCGTGGAAGAGACGGCCGATGATGCCGCCCATGAACAGCACCGGGATGAAGACTGCCACCAGCGACAGGGTCATGGAGACGATGGTGAAGCCGATTTCACGGGAGCCGTTCAGCGCGGCCTCGAAGATCTCCTCGCCCAGCTCCATGTGGCGGACGATGTTTTCGAGCATGACGATGGCGTCATCGACGACGAAGCCTACCGACAGTGTCAGGGCCATGAGTGAGAGATTGTCGAGGCTGTAGCCGAGGAGGTACATGACGGCGAAGGTGCCGATGATGGACATCGGCAGCGCCAGGCTCGGGATGGCGGTCGCGGAGAGATTCCTCAGGAACAGGAAGATCACCATGATCACCAGGAAGAGAGTGACCAGCAGGGTGAACTTCACGTCGCGGACCGATGCGCGGATGGAGTCCGAGCGGTCGAAGAGGACGTGCAGCGAGACGGAAGCGGGTAGCTGGGCCTTGAAGCTGGGAAGCAGCTTGCGCACGGCCTGCGCCACGGCCACCGTGTTCGTTCCCGGCTGGCGTTGGACGGCAAGGACTACCGAGCGCTGGTTGTGCGTCGGGTCGACGTACCAGGCCGCCGTCTTGTTGTTCTGGACACTGTCGTACACATGTCCGAGGGCCTCCAGCCGAACCGGGCTGCCGTTCCTGTAGGCGACTATGATCGGGCGGTAGGCGGCGGCGTCCTCGAGCTGCCCTGTCGCCTCGAGGGTATATGCCACGTGCTGGCCATAGAGAGTCCCCGTCGGGAGGTTCACGTTCGCGCTGCGGACGGCGCTGGCGACCTGGTCGAGGCCGATACCCTTGTTGGCGAGCGTGTTGGGGTCGACCTGGATGCGAACGGCGTACTTCTGGGACCCGTAGACCTGCACCTGGGCAACGCCGCTGACCATCGAGATCCGCTGCGCCATCAGGGTTTCGCCGTACTCGTCCAGCTGCGACAGCGGCAACGTGGGGGAGGTCAGGGCGACGTACAGGATGGGCGAGTCTGCCGGGTTGACCTTGCGGTACGACGGCGGGAACGGCATGTCTCTCGGCAGGCGTCCCTGAGCGACGGAGATCGCCGACTGAACATCCTGGGCGGCCGCATCGAGGTCCCGGCTGAGGCTGAACTGCAGGGTGATGCTGGTGCTGCCGAGAGAGCTCGACGAGGTCATCGAGTCGATGCCGGCAATGGTGGAGAACTGCTTCTCGAGGGGCGTTGCGACGGCGGAGGCCATGGTCTCCGGGCTCGCCCCGGGCAAGCTGGCGCTGACCTGCAGAGTCGGGAAGTCGACGTTGGGCAGGTCGCTGACCGGCAGCAGGCGGTAGCCGGCAATGCCGAACAGGAGAATGGCCAGCATGACGAGCGTCGTCATGACCGGCCGGCGGATGAAGAGGTCGGAGAGGCCCCTCATGAGTCACCCTTCTCGCCAGTGGTCGTCTCCGTCGTGATCGCGACCTTGGCGCCGGGGTAGAGACGGAGCTGGCCGTCGGTGACGACCCGTTCGCCCGACTGGACTCCCTCTTCGATCACCGACTCCCCGTCCAACTGCTGGCCAACAGTGATGCTGCGGAGATCGACGGTCATGTCCGGCTTGATGACGAACAGGAACTCCCCCTCCTGGCCCCGCTGAATCGCCTGGGTCGGCACCACGACGACGTTCTTCTCGGTTCTCAGGACCAGGCTCAGGTTGACGAACTGCCCCGGCCACAGTGATCGGTCGCTGTTCGGGAAGGTCGCCTTCAACAGGATCGTGCCGGTCGCCTCGTTGATCGTATTGTCGATGAAGGAGAGCTTACCCACGAACGGCGCTGTCGTCTGATCCGGGAATCTTGCTTGGACCTCGAGCGAGCCCCCCGTGGAATGGTGCCGGATATCGGGGAGGTCGCGTTCCGGTACAGAGAAGCTGACATAGATCGGAGATACCTGGTTGAGGGTCAGCACTGCAGCATCGTTGGCCTTGATGATACTGCCCTGCTGCACCAGGATGTTGCCCGTGCGGCCGTCCATCGGCGCCGTGACGGTGCAGTACTCCAGGTTGAGGCGGGCGTTCTGGACGGCGGCCTTGTCCGCCTCCACGGTGGACTTGAGCGCATCTGCCGTGGCCTTGACCTGGGTGTACTGCTGCTGAGTGACGTAGTCCTTCTTCACTAGGTCACCGTAGCGGCGGGCGTCGTCCTGTGCACTGCCGAGCTTGGCCTCATCTCTGGAAAGGTCTGCCAACGCTCCATCGAGCGCCGCCTGATAGGGCCTCGGGTCGATCTGAAACAGCACCGAGCCCTTCTTCACGTCCTGCCCCTCCTTGAAGGCCATCCGTGTCAGCTTTCCTCCGACCTGGGTCTTGACGGAGATCGTCCTGTACGCCTCGACCGTGCCGATGGCCTGAAGAACGACGGGAACATCCTTGGTGACGGCATTGGCTGCGGTCACCGAGGCCGAACCGCGCGCGTGATCAGCCGTGGCGCCTCCGGAGCAGGATGCAAGTACCAGCAGGCACCCGGCGAGCAGTGGCACTGCGATCGCGGTGAGCGGAAACACACGGGCAGTGTTGGTGTTTGAAGGTGCAGGTCTCGAGTGCGGCGTCATGGTTTCTCTTCCTTTTCCACCTTGATCGGAGCGGCATCCGGAGCGCCGGCCCCGGAGGCGTCCAGTGTTCCGGTGTCGTGGGCGAGCTGGGCCAGGGAGACGAACCATGCGGCCCGAGCCTGAACCTGCTGCGCGCGGGCGTCCTCGAGGGCGCTCTGTGCCGCCAGGAGATCGAGAATGCTCCCGACTCCGGCCTTGTACCGTCCCATCGCCACGTCGTGGGACTCTGTAGCACTCTTCAAGAGATCCTCGCTGGTCAGAACCTGTTGCTCGGCTGTCTTGAGGTTGAAGTAGCTGGTCCAGACCTCCAGCACCACCTCCTGCCGCGTACTCCGGAGGAGGGCGTCGGCGACCTGCTGGTCCGCCTCGGCTTGGCGGACGTCGTAGGTGTGGGAGAAGCCCGTGAACACCGGGATGCGGAGGCCGATGGCGGCCGAGTTGACATCTCCGTGGGTGGACAAACTGCCGTAATAGAGGCGTCCCAGGCTTGCGGTGCCGACCACGGATGGGTATCCCTCGGCCCTGATCTTCTTGACGTGTGCCTGTGCCTTCTTGGCCTCGGCGTGCGCGGCCGCCAGGTCGGGACGGAGGCTCTGCGCCTTCTCCAAGAGCTGGTCCACCGTTTGGGAGACGGTCGTCAGGGGAACCTCGCCGGAGGGAACGCCGATGTCATAGGGGGTGTTGGCCGGCAGCCCCATGGCCGTCGCGAGGGCGCCCCTGGTTGTCTGGATTCGACCGTTGAGGCCGTCCAGGGCCAGCTTGGCCTGCGCCAGTGCGGTCTTGGCTTGGAGGACGTCGGCAATGGTGGCTACACCGGCCTTGTGACGCTCCTCGGCGGCATCGAGGTTGGCCTTGGCTTCCTTGTACGTCGTCTCCTGCGCCTGCGCCAGGGCTTTTGCGGTGACGTACTCGTAGTAGGCTTGCTCGACCTCGAGGACGACGGTTTGGATCATGGCGTTGTGGGTCCAGTCAGCGGCGACAAGTGCCTGCCGGGTCTCGTCGATGTCAGCCTTGCGGCCGCCGAAGTCGAACAGCAGCCAGCTCATCTGGAGGGCCGGAGAGAAGGTCTTCTGGGTGTAGGAAATGGTCCCATTGGCGAACGAGCCCTTGCTCTTGCTCAAGTCGGCGCTGGCAGTGATCTGCGGGTAGTATCCGCCCTGCTTGCTGCCATACGCGGCCGCCGCGGACCGCGCTCGTGCCCATGTGGTGGCCGTCTGGGGGCTGTTGCGTAGGGCGATGTCGACGATGTCGGACAGGGTCAGGCTGCGGCTGCCGTTCAGAATGTCCTCCGGAATCGACGGTGCCGGGAGCGACTGGGCTTCCGCCGGCGCCTCGACCGCCTCCGGGGGTGGCGCCCACGGGGTGTCCGCAGACGGTGCCGTCGCTGGACGCCCGTACAGCATGGCCGGGTTGTGGGCGCATCCGGCCGCAGCCAGCGCTCCCATCAGGAGCATTGTGGCGTGTACGGGCGGGCCCTTGCGGGATCTGATCTTCGTGGGTTCGCTCATCTATTCCTCTCATGTTGCGGGGTTTCCGCCGCTATTCCGCGTACGAACACCTCGACCAGTATGCGGGCATCCTCTTCCCACGGTCCGGGGCTCTCACTCCACAAGCGTTGGCCGATGACGGCAATGCTGGCCTCGAAGAGCATGGCCGCCACCTTGACAGCGTCCAGCTTCCGAAACACTCCGACCCGCATTCCGTCTTCCACCACCTTCTTGATCCGCTGGAGCATGCGCTTGTAGCCGCTGTCCTGCTGCCTGGTTCGCCGGAGTTGGGCCAACTGTCGTTCCTCGAGCAGAAAGCGAAATAGGTCCCTGCGCTCGTCGAAGTAACGGAGCTGGCGAGCGACGAGCTGCTCGATCTTCTCCTGCGGAGCCAGGTCCGCGTTGAGGACCGTCTCCAACTCATCCCGGAGTGGAGCGAGGCTGGCCTCCTTGACGGATTCCAACAGCTCACTCTTACTCTTGAAGTGGAGGTAGAGGGTTCCCTTTGCCACGCCGGCTTCGGCGGCCACCTGGTCCATCGTGAAGCCCTGAGAGCCATTCTTCGTCAGAAGGCGAGTCACCGCCTCCTCGATGTCCGTGCGGGTCATCGTTTCCCACATCTTGTGTCGTTGTTGGCGTCTAGCTGCTTTCAACCCGTTTCCTCGGCTTGCCCCTGGGAGGCGCCGTTGACCGGCGAGTCACTCTATGAACCCAACGGTCATCTGTCAAGGGCCTCGAGGTACGGACGGTAGGGAAAGCGGTGCGGCTGCGGCCGGATCGCGCTACTGCAGATCGAAACGGTACGACATCTTGGCGAACAGACGACGATCCAGCTGACCGGACGACGGGAGACGGTCGGAGCTTGCTCCGATGTAGATCGCTGTGCCGGGTCTCGCCACGTAGATGAAGAGCAGCTCGCCGTAGCGGATTGTGCTCGCAGCGTAGCGTTGCAGTAGCAGGCGCACGGCGGTTCGTGTCGAGAAAAACCAGTAGCTGCGGATCCACAGGGCGGTGGCTTCGAGATTGCTGCCGACCGGGCCGCGGAAGCGATAGCGCTCGACGGAGAAGTCGAACAACAGATTCCGCGAAGCATTCAGTCGACCGCCGACGCCGAGATCAACGGTCGTCCCGCCGACGTTGAGGTCATAGTTGACACCGTCACCCGTCGTGAGGTGAAAGGTCGCCGCAAACCGGCGGGTGGAGGGGATCTCTCCGGACAGCTCTGCCACGCCGAGACTGTGGCGGACTCCACGAACAACTTCGACGCGCCGCGCAAGGTCGAGGCTGACGCTGGCGCTGTGCCGGTACCTCAACCCGACACCCGCCTTCATCTCGCGGTCGGTGAGGTGGCCACCGAAATCGGTGCCGTAGAGGACCGACGCGTCCAGGTCCACCGCCGCCAGGCTCTTGCCGCGGATCCACCAGCTGTGCCCGGCCGCGCCCTCGACCCCGCGGTAGTCCGTCCGCTGAATGAAAGCCAGCCGGTCGGCAAAAGCCGCCGACGTACCGAAGATGCGGAGAGTCCCTCGTGCCACTCCGTCGTCATAGTTCGCCGCCAGGTCATAGGCGCCGCCGTTCCGGTTCGTCTCCCCGACTCTGTCGCGGCTGGCGAGCCCTTGCAGCGTCAGGCGCAGGGTCGGCAAGGGCTGGAGGACGGCATCCAATCCCGCAGCGACGTTGCTGCCGTCGGCGCGGTTTTGAGCCACCACGGTAGCGCCCACATGACTGCCCTTGCCGAGCTCTCGGTTGACCTTGAAAGCGAGGTCGGTGGCGTCCACGCTTCCAGGCTGCTCCGGGTCAACGACGTCGCGTGCTGCAACCAGGAAGAACGCGGTGGGCCCGTGCCGGCCGTTCAGCTTCAGTCCCCAGTCGGGATTGACGATGCGACGTGAGTAGAAGGCTGCAATCGGTGTGTCCCACACCTCCAAACCGGCGGTGAAGAAGGGCCGCTTCTCGGGGTAGTAAAGGGGGAACCGCTGGTTGCGGTCCTGCTGCGGCTGGTCTACTTCGACCTGGCTGAAGTCCGGGTTGATCGTGGCCCTCGCGGTCAGCGACGGACCGAGGCCGACCAGCAGGTCAGCCCCGGCATCGAGCGAGGAAGCAGCGGCTTGCCCCGAGTTCTTCACTTGCGTGCTCACCAGATGCGGAATCACGGCTCGCTCGGATTGGCCCGCCGGGACGTCCAGCACGACATCCGCCGCTTGCAGCAGCCAGGGGCCGCCGCTCCGATGCGAGGGCGGCCAGGTTTCCCAGTCGCCATGCACCGGGTCCCAGCGCGTGAGCTGCACGCGCCACACCTGCTCACCACTGCCCCGGTAGCGGATCGTCGACAGGGGGATTCGCATCTCGACCACGAAACCAATCGAGGAGAGGCCCCCAGCCGACTCCCAAATGCCGTCCCACGAGAGGTCGAAGTCGTTTCCCGTCATCAGGCCGTCGTCTTGAGAGCCGTTGGCGTCACTCCCGAAGTAGTAGCCGTACCGACCAGTGCGGTAGGGGTCGAGAACGATCGAAAGCTCGTCGTTCTTGATCTCGTCCCGGAGGTTGAAGTCGCGCTTGACCTCTCCCTGAGGCTTGCTGGCCTCGAAGGCAATAAAGAGTGCGCCGTCGGTGAGACCGATCCAGGCGGTCGTCGGGTACCTGGGCGGGCCCTCGTCGGGGTTGTACCGCCAGAATCCGGAAACCTTCAATGCGCCGGTCCACTCTCCCGGCTCCAGCCGGCCATCGATCGCCGGTGGGTGGTCCATGTGCGGAACGCGCAACGGCTCTGAAGCGCTGCCGATGATCGACGTGAGCGTCAGGATCACGAGCACAATGAGCTGCAGGCGCCGACGGCGTCCCGCAGCGAGCCTGGAGCTCTCCAAACTTGAGCACTGATCGATGAGCCTCTTCGGCCCCACCGCACCTCCCTGTACAAACTCAGAGTACCTCAACGGCATGACGGGTCGTTGAGATCAGGCCTCGTTGCCTTCCTGTCGACTCTCTCAGTGCCATTGTCTCACGACAGGGCAAGATGGCGCGTCGCGAGCTGTGCCTCGTGCGGAGGGTCGAGACCGCTGGGAGCGGCCGGCGAGGGCGATTGCGGGAAGGTCGGGATGCAACGGTTCGACGTGCGTGATCAACGGCCTCTCGTCGGACGTGCAGGAGCAGACTCGCCCCCGGCATCCCACAGTGGGCGGTCGTGGAGCTCCATGTCGAGATCGAGGGTGAGGTCATCGAGGGCCTCCTTGATCAGGAATGCGGCTTGGTCGGTGGCGGCGCCGGGCGGCAGCTCGACGGGGGGGCCGAACTGGACCAGGGCGCGGGCGAAGGGGCGGGCCAGCAGCATTCGATCCCAGGACCGCAGCATCCAGTACGAGCGGGCGGAGAAGGAAGCCAAGATGATCGGTTTATCGAGGGCGCGGGCAAGCTCGATGATGCCGGGCTTGACCTTCCGCGCCGGGCCGCGCGGCCCGTCGACGGTGAGGGCGACCTGGTCGGCGCGGCCCTCCCGCATCCACTGGACCAGCTGGTCGAGGGCTCTTTGACCTCCCTTGCCGGTTGAGCCGCGGGCCATGCTGATGCCGAGCGGAGCGAAGGACCTGGTGGCAATCTCGCCGTCGGCCGATGCCGACGCCATGCTGAGGATGCGGCGGCCGCGAACGGAGAATATAGGGCACTGCATGCGGCCATGCCAGACCGCGATCGGAGATCCCTTGAGCTCATCCAGCCACTCGAGACCACGGACCTCGAGGCGCTGCGTCGCCCGCCAGAGGCGGAGGACCTGTCCGAGAACCGAGCCGGCGATCTTGGCCTTCAACATGCGGCGCATTGTAGCGGAGGTGGGATGCGGGTCACATCGTGGGCGCTACAGTGGGCCGTTCCGCTACAATCTCACCGTGGCCCTTCACACACGTCCACTCCTACGCAGCCTGCGAGCCGAGCAGTGGCTCAAGAACGGGTTCGTGCTGGCACCGTTGGTGTTTGCCGGCCGGATGACGGAGCCCGGGTCCTGGCTGCGGGGTCTCGGCGCGGTGGCTGCGTTCTGCGCGGCGGCCTCCGCGACCTACCTGATCAATGACGTGCGTGACCGGGAGGCGGATCGCAACCACCCGGTGAAACGGCTGCGTCCTATCGCGGCAGGCGAAGTCCCGGTCCCGGTGGCGGTGGCGGCGGCGCTGATTCTGCTGGTGGCGGCGGCGGCCGCGGGCGCAGTGCTCGGTACTCGCTTTCTGCTGGTGGTCGCGGGCTATGTGGCGCTCACCATGCTGTACTCGGCAGTACTCAAGGACCTGGTGTTCGTGGATGTCCTGGTGGTCTCGGCCGGGTTTGTGCTGAGGGTGGTTGGTGGGGCAGTTGCAATCGGCGTCCCAATCTCCGACTGGCTCCTTCTGTGCGCCTATCTGTTGGCTCTCTACCTTGCCCTCGGCAAGAGGCGGGCCGAGATGGTACTGCTCGGCGCCGAGGCGGGTAACCATCGGGTGGTGCTGGGACATTACAGCCTGCCACTTGTGGACCAGGCGATCAGCGTTGTGCTTGGCGCAACAGTCGTGGCCTACAGTCTCTACACCGTGGCCCCGGATACGGTGGCCAGGGTTGGCTCTTCGGGCCTGATGGCGACGGTGCCGGTCGTCCTGTACGGCCTCCTTCGCTACCTGTACCTGCTCCACCGCCACGAGCTCGGTGGCAGCCCCACGCGGGCGCTGCTGACCGACAGGCCGCTGCTGATTTGCGTGGGGGTATGGATTGCCGTAGCTGCGGTGGTGATCGCGCGGCCATGAAGCGAGTGACCAGGTTCCCGATAGATGTGGTCAGCCGTTTGCAATCCTGGCTGCGGCCGCCCGCGACTGGCGGACGCAGTCGTTGACCGACACACCCCGGTAGGAAGAGCCGACGAGGGTGATCCCGGCAGCGCCTGCGGCAGCCTCGGCGGTGGTCACTCGGTCGAGGTGGCCGAGGGTGTACTGAGCGATCCCGCGAGAATGGCGGACGATCCACGTCCGGTCAGGCTCGGGGTCACCACCGAGCACTGTGGTGAGGGCGACCCTGACCCGAGCCAGCAGGCCTTCATCGTCGAGATCCAGCACCGATGGATCGCGTGCGCCTCCGAGCATCGTGCGCAGGAGAATGCTGCCCGCGGGCGCCTGGGCGGGGAAGATGTCATGGCAGTAGAGGCACCCGAGGATGCCGAGAGGCTCGCAGCCGGGTACCAGGAACCCGAAGCCGTGGACTGGGTGGCCAAAGGCCTTGTCGTCGGCGTAGGAGCTCATGACCACGGCGATCGGCGCCGTTGGGATCTGCTCCAGGGGTGCAACGGCGGCGGGCGCGATGTCGCCGACGATGCCGGCGGCGGCGTATGCGGGGAGGGCCAGAACAACGGCTGCGGCCTCGAGGTCCAGGCCGTCTCCAACGAGGCGAAAGCCGGAAGGAGTGCGGGACAGGGTCCGCACGCGGGTGCGCAGCACCAATCTGTCACCGAGGCGGCGGGAGATGCAGTCGGGCAGCCGGCCCATGCCGTTTTCGAAGGTGGTGAGGGTACCACCCGGGCCGGCTGGGCCACCGCCGCGGCTTCCCGTCTTCCTCGACTCGCTGCGCCTGGCGAGCATGGCGCGGGTGAGCGAGCCGTGCTCAGCTTCCATGGCGGCCATCCGCGGGAAGGTGGCCGCCAGGGACAGCTGCCGCGAGTCGCCGGCGTAGACGCCGGTCACCATGGCGTCCACCAGCACCTCGGCGGCGCCCTTTCCGATGCGGCGACGGGCAAAGTCGAACACCGACTCGTCGCCCGCCGGCTTGTGGCGGCCCAGCACCTCGGCGAGGACACGCAGCCTTGCCCCGAACGGCAGCACGTCGGAGGTCAGAAAGGCGGGTGGTGACAGTGGCACCTCACGGAGACGGCCGGTGCGCACGATGAACCGTTCGGCCGCCGCCTCGTTCGCACTCACAAGGGCATCGCCAAGCCCTTCGTGGCGCGCCAGCTCGAGGGTATCCGGGGCGTTGTCGAGGAATCCCTGCGGCCCCCACTCGAGCACGTGTCCGCTGTCGGCCTGCGAGAAGACCTTGCCGCCGGCACGCTCAGAGGCCTCGACCACACAGATGTCGCGGAGTCCATGATCGTGCTCGAGCCAGGCTGCCGTGGCCAGGCCGGCGATGCCGCCGCCGATGATCGCGATCCTTCTCCTCACTCGGGCCCCCTCGGCCGGGGATCTTAGCAGTGTCTGGGAGAGTGGAGGAAACGAGGGTTGCCGAGGCGCGCGCGGTTGGCAGCTCGTGGTTGCGGCGGCAACCACGAGTCGGGCGTCATCATGACTTCCCCCTTACCATCTCCTGGAGCCCATCGCCGATGAGGGCGAGCGAGATGACCAGTACAGCGATAGCGAGGCCTGGGAACGTGGCGAGCCACCAGGCGTCGGCAAGGACCTGATGCCCCTGAGCGATCAGCGATCCCCATGTGGGAGTGGAGGGTGGGATGCCGAGGCCGAGGAAGGACAGTGTCGCCTCGGCGAGGACGAGATCTCCCATGCGAAGAGCGGCGTCCTGAGACACGGGCCCAGCGAGGTTGGGGACGTAGTGCAACCCCCAGATGCGGTACCAGGGGCTACCTGCGGTGCGGGCCGCGAGAATGAACGGACGTTGGCGCAGCGACAGAACCTGTCCTCTGACCAGGCGCGCCAGACCCATCCAGGAGCTGAACCCGAGTACCGGTACGAGGAGGGCCGGGCCGGGGCGGAAGAGAGTGACACACAGAATCAGCAGAAAGAGAATCGGAAAGGCGAGGAGGGCGTCGACGAGGCGCATCAGGATCGCGTCCGTGACCCGCCCGCCGGTGGCCGCCACGAGGCCGATACCGAGCCCGAAAACCAGGGCCACGAGCAGGCTGAGTGAGGCCACCGCGAGGGAAATCCGGCCGCCTTCCAGGCACTCGAGGAGGAGGTCGCGGCCGAAGCGGTCACTGCCAAGCCAGAAGCGGTGAGAGCTGACCGAAGAGACCTCGCCGTGCGGCAGCCTCGTTTCCCGCTTACCGGGGCCGAAGACCGTGACGAACTCGGCCGCTACCTTCACCTTCTGCGACACCAGAACCGTGCCGTCGGTCAGGCAGACGGCTGTGGCCCGGGCTGTCGGCGGCAGCAGGGCGGAGCGCGCCGGGTCGTTGCCGGGCAACGCCGGCAGCAGGAGCGGGCCCAGCGTGCAGGCGGCGACGAGAACGGCGGCGCCGCCAAGACCGGCCCTGAGCCGCCGAGGCAGCCCTCCATCGTTCATTCTTGTCTCCGCGAGCGCGGGTCGGCCACCATGTAGAGCAGGTCGGCGATGAGGTTGCCGGCAATCACGGCAAGGGTCGCCAACAGGGTTGTAGCCAGGATCACGGGTACATCTCGCGCCCACGCGGCGGTCCACATCACTCGCCCCATTCCCGGCCAGGAGAAGATCACCTCGACCACCAGCGAGCCAGAGACGAGGAATGGGAGTGACAGGCCGAAGACGGTGATCACCGGCAACAGTGCGGGACGCATGGCGTGGAGCCAGAGGATGCGCCGCCGCGAGACTCCCCGTGCCTCGGCGGCAAGGAGATAGCGGGCGGAACGGATGTCGAGGAGGGTCGAGCGCAGGTAGCGTGCAGTGCCGGCGGCGCCGATCAAGCCGAGAGTTCCCGCTGGAAGGACGAGGTGACGCAAGAGGTCGACGAACCGGGCACCTGCACCGAGGGCGGCGGCATCCACCGAGTGCATGTGGGACGACGGCAGCCACCCGAGGGTGACGGAAAACAGCAGAATGACGAGCCCGGCCAGCCAGAATGATGGCAGGCCGTAGAGACCGACGCTCGCGACGGTCGTCAGACGGTCGAGCCAGGAGTGCGGTCGCCCTGCGGCAAGAAGGGCGAGGGCCGTACCCAGTAGGAGGTCGATCAGCAGCGCCGTGCCGGCGAGCAGGACGGTGGGCGGCAAGGCTCGACCGACGACCGTTCGCACCGGCTGACGGTAGAGAAAGGAGACCCCCAGATCACCGCGCGCGAGCGAGCTCAGCCAGCGCAGATACTGAAGGTGCGGGGGGAGATCCAGGCCGTACCGCTCCCGAATCTCCTGGCGTGCCTGCGGTGTCAGCCTTGGGTTGTCGATGAGGTCCGCCACCGAGCCCGGCACAGCATGAACGACGACGAAGGTGAGAGTTGCCACCAGCCACAGGAGGGGGATGGTAGCGGCAAGGCGGCGGCCCAGTACCCGGAGCACGGCTCAGCCTGCAGTGGCGGTGAACGCGAGCGCAGTCAGCGCGCGGGCTCTGAGACGTACCATTCGTCGATGTTGAAGTACGGCGTGGCGTCGTTGATGACAGCGTCGCGAACGCGCACGTTGAGACCGTCCAGACGATCCCCCTCGTAAAGAAAGGTGTACGGCAGGTCGGCGGTGATCAGCGTTTGGATGCGGTCGTAGATTGGCTTGCGTGCGGCGAGAGTTGGGGTCATGCGGGCGCGCTCGATCAAGCGATCGACCTCGGGGTTGCTGTACCCGCCCCAGTTGTAGGTTGGCTCGCCGCGTTTGGGAGAGTGCCACAGCGGTTCGAGGTCGACCTGAGTTCCTTCCCGCCAGGCGTTGACGTAGGCGTCGAACTTCCCGTGCTCCAGCTGTGACAGCATTGAGCCCCACTCGATGAAGCGTGGTGTCACCTGAACCCCGATGGTCCTCAACTGATCCCGAATGAGCAGGCAGATGTCCTCGCGAACCTCGTTGCCGGCGTTGGTCATGATCTCGACCGTCAGTGGGTGGCCGTTGCGGTCGAGTACGCCGTCGCCGTCATGGTCCTTCCATCCAGCATCGGCCAGCAGCCGACGTGCGGTCACGGGGTCGAAGCGGGGCGCCGAGAGATTATGGTTGAAGGCCCACATCGTGGACAGGATCGGCCCGAGAGAGGGTCGTCCGAACCCCCGCAGCTCGGTGTCGAGGATCGCGGTCCGGTTGATCGCTGCAGTCAGGGCCTGCCGAACCCTCAGGTCATTGAACGGCGCCCTGCGCAGGTTCCAGCCGACGTAGGCGTAGCTGCGGTCGGGGAAGCTGATCAGCTGGAGGCGGGGGTGACTGCGGACGTGCTCCGCCTCTCGCGGCGGAATTCCCTCCATGAAGTCGATCGCACCGGTCTTGAGCTGCGTGAGAAGGTTGCTCTGATCAGGCAGGATGCGCCAAACCATGCGGTCCAGGCGGGGATGGTCATGTCGCCAGTAGTAGGGATTGCGGTCGAGGATGAACTGTTGCTGTGGGCTGTTAGAGGCCAGCTTGAAGGGTCCGGCGCTGAGGGCGTGGGCCGCCCAGTCGGTGCGCTCCCATTGTGAGAACGGGATCTGCTCCCAGGCGTGAGCCGGGATGATCTCGCCTTCGTTGGCGTCCATGATCTGGTACGGGTAGGTGCGTGTGAAACGAAAGACGACTGTGTGTGGGTCGACTGCGTTGACCGAAGCGATGGATCCCTTGCTTTCCATGGCGCTCCAGCCCAGCTCGTCCGACGTCTGTGCCATCCACGAGAACACGACGTCTCTGGCTGTGACAGGGACCCCGTCGCTCCACCTGGCGTCCTTTCTGAGGTGGAACGTGAGAGTCAAGCCGCGGTCCGAGAACTCCCAGGAGGTTGCCAGCCCTGGCTCGAAGGTCGGGGGGTGGTCTCGGTAGTCGACCTGCTCTACGGCCAGGGTCGGGTAGAGGATCGTCAGAACGTCTTCGGAGGTTGCAGTGTCGGTGAGGTACGGATTCCAGTTTTCGACTCCGGTCAGGGTGCCGACCACCACTGAGCCGCCTTGATGAGATCCCGTCGCTCGTACCGGCGTTGGCCGGGGGGAGGGGGTGGGGGCGGTTCCCTGACCACAGGATAGGGACGCGAGAGCGACCGCAACCAAGATGAGATACCGACGCATGGCGACCCCCAGTTTTCGTCTTCCCCGAAGATACCAGAACAGCGACCGACGGATGGTTGTCGTTCGCGGTACAATCCGCGGACCCCGGGGGGACGGAGGTGAGAATGGACAAGGTCGCGCTGATATCGGTTTCGGACAAGAGGGACCTCGAGCGCCTTGGGCCGGGCCTGGCTCGCCTCGGGTGGACTCTGGTTTCGACCGGCGGTACTGCAAAGAGCTTGCGAGAGGCCGGCTGTCAGGTCGTCGACGTGAGTGCGCACACGGGCTCCCCAGAGGTTCTCGGTGGTCGTGTCAAGACTCTGCATCCAAAAGTATTTGCTGGAATCCTTGCAGCGCCGAGCGAGGATCATGTTGCGCAGCTGGAGATGCTCGGCGTGCCTCCGATCGATCTCGTGGTCGTCAACCTGTATCCATTCCGCGACACCGTGGCGCGCGACGGTGTAAGTCTCGCTGAGGCGGTAGAGAAGATCGACATCGGCGGACCGAGCCTGTTGCGGGCGGCGGCGAAGAACTCCGCCCGGGTGACCGTCGTGGTCGACCCGGACGACTACGCCGAGGTGCTGGGGGAGCTTGCGGTAGGCGGGCCTTCGCCGGAGACGCGACAGCGCCTGGCGCTGAAGGCGTTTCGACATACGGCCGCCTACGACGCGGCGATCTCGGCCGCACTGCCCCGGCTGATGGGTGAGGGACAGTGGCTGGGTGCCGCCGTCGCGGAGCGGCTGCTGGTGAGTGAGGAGGTTCCGCTGAGATACGGTGAGAACCCACACCAGTGGGGTCGCCTCCTGCGCTTGTCGCCGGCCGCCGGCCTGGCCGGAGCCACGCAGCTGCAGGGTAAAGACCTCTCCTACAACAATCTGGGCGACACCAGTGGCGCGTGGCGGCTGGTCTGGGACCTGCCCGGGCCGGGCGTGGTCGTGATCAAGCACGCCAACCCCTGCGGCGTGGGCCTCGACGAGAGCATGGAGACCGCCTTTCGCAAGGCGCGGGAAACAGACCCGATCTCTGCATTCGGCGGCGTCGTGGCGGCGAACCGCCCGGTGGATGCTGCGTTCGCCGAGGCGGTGGTCGAGCAGTTTGCCGAGGTGGTCATCGCACCCGTCGTGGCTGCCGCTGCCAAGGAGATTTTCGCTCGCAAGAAGAACCTGCGTGTCCTGGAGGCGGCGAAGACCGCGGACGATGACGTTGTACTGCGCTCCATGGATGGCGGTTTCCTTCTCCAGCAGGCGGACCGTGGCTGGGAAGGCGAGGAGTGGCGTCAGGTGACCGCCCGGGCGGTAACCGAGACGGAGACAGGTGCTCTCGAGCTCGCATGGCGCGTGGCCAAGCACGTGTCCTCCAATGCGATCGTTGTTGGTGTGAGGGACCGCATCCTGGGCATCGGCGCGGGCCAGATGAGCCGGGTGGATGCTGCGAGAATTGCCGTAGCCAAGGCACGCGAGATCGGGCACGCTCTCACCGGGAGTGTGGCGGCATCCGATGCTTTCTTCCCATTCCCGGATGGCATCGAGGAGCTCGCCGAGGCGGGGGTGACCGCGGTCATCCAGCCGGGAGGCTCGATTCGCGACGCCCAGGTGATCGAGGCGGCGGACACCCTCGGCGTGGCAATGATCTTCACTGGACGTCGCCACTTCCGGCACTGAGGCCGAAGTGAGCGGTGGTACCATGAGGCGGTACCGGAAGACCCGGCGGAGATCCGCGGAGTAGCTCGAGGAGGTTGGCAATGGAGGGGGAGGCAAAGCCGACAGTCGTGTTGCGGTATCGAGACGGAGAGGCGCTGCGGTGCGAGCTGGACGAGGAGTTCACCCCCGGCAATCCCTCGATCACGGTGCGGCTGCCGGACGAGAGGCTGACCACCATTTCACTCGAGGATCTGAAGGCAGTGTTCTTCCTCAAGGACCCACGCCGGCGGCAGGTCGAGCTCGACTACGGCCTGGCGCCGTCCAAAGCACCACAGGGTGCTGAGGCCACGGTCGTGTTCTTCGACGGTGAGATCATCCGTGGACGCATCGGCCGCTACTCGCTCAAGGACCTCGGCTTCTTTCTCTACCCGACCGCGACGGAAAGCAACAACGAGCGCATCTTCGTTGTCGCGACGGCCCTCAGCTCGCTGGCGCTGGAGGGCTGAGCCGGCGGTGGCGAAACTGGCGAGCCCACTCTCCGCCGGCGGTCTCCTGCGTGGCGTGGCGGCGGCGGCAGCCGCCTTCGGTGTTGCGCTGGCAGTCCAAGCTGCGACGCCCGCCGACGGGCTCCAACTCCTGACCGAGCTGGGAGAGCGGCTGCGATCGCAGCCGGTCTGGACGGCGACCTATCGGCAGGAGTATGTGGCCGCCGGCATGGCGTCCGGGGAGCGCGCTGCGGGCACCGTATGGCTCGGGTGGCCGGACCGGGCGCTGTTTGTCACCGGCGAGCCCCCAATCCGGGTCATGGGGCTGGAGGGCCGCCACGTCCGCTTGCTCGACCACGAAATGTCGACCTGCGAGGAGCACGAGCTGACAGACGAGGAGTGGCAGCGGGTTCCCCTCATGGCGGTGCTGGATCCAACCACGGCGGTGGAACGGTTCTTCGTCGCCTCGCCGGCGCCCCGGCGACTGACGCTCGCCCCGCGCAGACCAGGCGGCGTCGCCCGTGTGGAGGTGCAGCTCGGCGACGACGGGCTGCCGGTCGTCGTAACGGTGATCGATCCGCAGGGCGCCCGGAACCGCTTTGACTTCAGAGGGTGGCACGGAGCAAAAGGGCCTCCCAAGGGTGAGTGGCTTCCGGCACCGATGAAGGGCATGGTCTGTGAGGAGCTGGATGACAGGTCACCTGATCCAGGCTAAACTCTCGCGGTGACCGCAAACGTCTACTCTCTTCGCCAGCGGCAGCAGATTCGCGAGGTTTTTGGGGCGGTTGGTCCACGTCTGAAGGACGTCGAGGCGTTCCTCGGACGCGAGCTCGAGCACGCCCTCCCACTGGTGGGGAAGGTAGCCGGGTACGTTCTCGGCAGTGGCGGCAAGCGGATTCGTCCGGCGTTGGTGCTGCTGATCAGCAAGATGCTGGGCTACACGGGTGAGCGAGACGTTCGATACGCATCGGTAGTCGAGCTGATCCACACCGCCACCCTGATCCATGACGACATCATCGACGGCTCGGACCTCCGCCGCGGACGTCCGACCGCCAACCGCAAGTGGGGCAATCAAACTACTGTTCTGGTCGGTGACTGGCTCTACACGCGAACCATGGACCTGTCGCTGGAGCTCGGAGACGTCCAGGTGATGCGCGTCCTGACTGCGGCGACCCTGCAGATGATCGAGGGTGAGATCCTGGCCGACCAAGTGCGAAGGCGGTTGGACCTGGACGAGACCACCTACATGGACATCACGCGACGCAAGACCGCCGAGCTGTTCGCGGCGGCCTGTGCCTTGCCGGCTCTTTTCCAGCCGTCAACACTTCACCTGACCGACGGGCTGGCCGCCTTTGGTCGTAACATCGGCCTGTGCTTCCAACTCATCGATGACGCCCTCGACTTTACGTCCTCTCGCTCCGAGCTGGGCAAGCCGGTGATGGCGGACCTTCGCGAGGGGCGGCTCACCCTGCCGATGATCCTCCTTCTGCCGCGGCTCAGTCACGACAGGAGGAGACGGATCGAGGATGTTGTCGCCACGGGAGAGTTCTCATCGGTATCGGAGCGAGAGGTTCTCGAGATGGTTACAACCTCCGGGGTTCTCTCAGACGTTTACCGCCGCGCGGCCGGCTACGCGGACCAGGCGGTCGAGCTGGCCGAGCATTTCCCCAAGGGGGCCGAGAGAGATGCCCTCACCAGGGTGGCGGCGCTGCTCCTCGATCGCCGGAGCTGAGCCGGTCGGGCTCGTGGTGCAGCCGCGAGCCGACCGTGCCGGCCGTAGGTGAGGATCTCCGGTGTCACAACCTCCTCCCGACCGAACCCGGGTGCGTTTCTGGTCAGAGCTGTCCGCCGGATCGAGGTGGCGTCTTCGGGTCGCGGCGGCCGTGGTTGCGATCATCTGCCTCCTCCTTCTGCTGCGAGGCTTCTACAGGCGGGAGCTGTACCACCTGACCGGCGGTGCGGAGTGGATCTGGGTGACCGGCAAGGTGCAGGAGAAGCGTCCGACTGCAGCGCTCTTCTACGTTCCGCTCGATCTCCACGATCATCCCGAGAGGGCCGTGGCAAAGGTCTGCGGAGATCGGCAGTACGTGCTCTGGATCAACGGTCAGCCGGCAGCGGCAGGAACCAACCGACCCCACTTCCAGCTCGATGTCGTACCGGTGACGGACATGCTGTCAGCGGGGCGCAACGTCATCGCCGTCGAGGTGCGCAGCCCGACCAGTGTCGGCGCTCTGCTGTTCTCCCTTGACCTCGAGCCGACCGTAGAGGGGCGCCGTGCCGGCGATCCCAAAGGACGCAACGTCCTGGTGTCGGGAAGTCGCTGGCGGGTCGTCGGCAGCTGGGGACGGGGGGCGCCGTCAGTGATTCCGGAAGGCGCCCGCCCGCCCTGGGTCTGGGGCCGGCCGCCGGACCATCCGTGGTCTTACCCGATGCCTGTGCTCCACGACCGACCCCTGGTCCAGGCCGTTGTGAGCGAGCCACGGCGCATCATGGCGGACTCGTTCACCCCCGTTTCTCCGGGAGTCTGGAGGGTGGATCTCGGCCAGGGCTTTTCCGGGCTCGTGTGGCTTGAGAGCGCCCGCGGGGCCTGGACCTGGAAGCAGGTCCGCGAGGTGTGGGGGGTGGCGCCGAACGGCGTCGACGGTCGGCACGTGGCGTTGGTGGCGATGCCGGGGGAGCACCGCTGGCTGTTCCCGGGACGGTTCGAGGGGCGATGGCTCGAGGTGGAGGGCGGTCACCCACCGGACGCGATCGAGATCGTCGAGGCGATGGACACCCACGTCCGCTAGGCGAGGCGTTTGAGGAGCTGTTCCAGGGACTGTTGTGCACGCTGGACGTGCGGATGTGAAGTGTCGTAGCCACCTAACACGATAACCTTCCGATAACATGTCAGGGCCGCCTCAATGTCGCCGAGACAGTGGCGGTATAGGTGGCCCTTCATGAGCCACGCCTCGGTATGCCGGGGATCCACTTCGAGGATGCGGTCGAGGAAGATCGCGGCTGCCGACCATCTCTCATCGGCTACCGCACGTACGGCGTGCCGGCGGTACACACCAATCATGCGACGCCGGTCAGGACGTGGTTCCCGCAACCGGTCCGCGAGTTGCGCTAGAGTTTTCATCTCTATGATCATGATCTCGCAGCCAGGCTGACCTGTCAAGTGCTGATTTCGTAGCCGTTGGTTTGCTCTGAAAACAGTCAAGGTGGTGCTCGCAGTCGACGTGCCGCTAGTTGTCAACTGAGAGCGCCGAGGATGTCAGCGCGAGTTCACGGTGAAGGTGTGGACGAGTGACTTCGTACTGGTAGTGGATATGTCATCGGAAAAGCTCTTCCAGTGCTCGGGCGGTAGGCTGAGCCATGAGCCTGCAACATCGAGGTGATGTTGGAGCACGATCGCGGTCGTGAGATGCCTTCAGGTCTCGCCTTGTACGGGATGGTGGGCTCCTGTACCTTCGGTCTTTGTCCCGGCAAAGTGACCGGGAGTGAGGAAAGCCGATGCATGCCACACCACGAGCCGCGGCCCCGCAAGAGGAACAGTCCCTGGTCGTCAGCGCGACTCGGCCTCTGTTTGCAGTGCCAGTGCAGCGGCTGGACGCGGGAGGGGAGCCGATCTTGCTGGCCGGAGCGCACTGTGTTTGGTTGGCCGTCGACGAGCAGGTTGCGTGGCTTCTGGAGCAGATTGACGGCCGGCGGACCGCGGACGACCTGGCGAGTGGCGTGGCCGATCGGATGGGCCGAGAGATTGCGTGGTCCAGATGGTGGGTGAGGCTGGCCGTAGAAGAGCTGATGGAAAAGGGTGTCGTGAGCCACGCACCCATCGGCCATTTCCCGGAAAGGCGGCGGGCCGACGTGCTGGCGCTGGAGCGCATGACCGAGCTCTGGGTGCACACCAACAACTCGTGTAACCTGACCTGTGCCCACTGTCTTGTCAGCTCGACACCGGGGGGGGACCCGGGGCTGAGTGATGAGCTCCTGCTTCGGCTGTTCGACCGCGCGGACGAGCTCGGGGTCCGCCGCTTCTACTTCACCGGCGGTGAGCCGTTCGTACGTCCGGACATCATGGGCCTGATCAGATACATCACGGAGACGCTCGACTCCGAGCTCATCGTCATCACCAACGGCACCATGCTCCGGGGCCGGACTCTCGAGGCCCTTCGCACCATCGACAGCGACCGGCTGCGTTTGCAGGTGAGTGTGGACGGCGTGACCGCCAAGACCAATGACGACATTCGTGGTGCGGGTGTACTTGCGCGGGTCGAGGAGGCCGTTCCACTGCTGGTGGCGGCGGGCTTTCGGGTGGCCCTGACCTCGGTCGTCGGACGACGCAACCTGGAGGAGCTGAAGGAGCTCCCGCGGCTGGCTGCTCGTCTCGGCGCCGGCTCCGTCCATCTCATGTGGCCTCACCGCAAGGGACGAGTGCTTGAGGAGATGCCCGACGACTTTCCCGAGACTGAGCAGCTGTGCGAGCTGTGCGATGCGGTTCTCGATGCCAGTCGGAGCTCGGGTGTCGACTTCGACAACTACGGCTCGGTGCTGTTCAGGGTCAACGGTCAACCCGGCGTGCGCTTCGACCTCTCCAACGCCGGCTGGGACTCGCTGTTTGTGGACTGTGATGGCGGTGTCTACCCATCCGCGGTGTTTTCCCAGGAGCCGGAGTGGAGGGCGGGTTCGATCCTGGATGGGGACATGGGCGAGATCTGGCGCTCCTCACCGCTTCTCGACCGCCTGCGCCGCTTCTCCCAGCTGGACATCGGGAGCCTGGAAGGGGATCCCTTCCGCTGGCTTCTCGGGGGCGGTGATGTCGAGCACGCTGCCCATGCCTCCGGGGTCACCGGCATCGAGGCGTTGAGGACCCTTGATCCCAACTACCCGGTCTACCGCCACCTTGCTCGGCGTGCGCTGGAGGACCTGGCAGCGGCGGGGCGAGCGGCGTGGAACCAGGATGGCAGCTATGAGGGTCCCCGTGTCTACCACGTGATGGGAGACGGGGCCATTGCGTGCGGGACGGAGGGGGTCCGCCAGGCGGGAACGGCGGAGGTCCAGACCCTGCACTCGAACTGCGTGCTGTCGTTCGACGTCGACAGGCCGCGGGCGCTGGTGCGCGCCTTCTATGGCGACGCAGCGGTGACGCCGAAGGCCGATCTTTGCTGTCCGGTTGCCTATGATCCGGCCGAGGCGGATCATATTCCGCGCGAGGTGCTCGAGCGGTTCTACGGCTGCGGAAGTCCGGTAGCAGACGCCGGGATCAGCGCCGGCGAGACCGTGATAGACCTCGGCTGTGGAGCAGGGATCGATTGCTTCATAGCCGCTCGCAAGGTGGGTCCGACCGGCCACGTGATCGGGATTGACATGACCGACGAGATGCTCACGGTCGCCCGTGAGAACCGGCAGATCGTTGCCGATCGCCTGGGCCATGACGTGGTGGACCTCCGCAAGGGTTTCTTGGAGACGATTCCGGTCCGGGACCAGGAGGCCGATGTCGTCATCTCCAACTGCGTGATCAATCTGTCCCCCGACAAGAGGCAGGTCTTTCGCGAGATCTACCGGGTGCTCGGAGATCTCGGGAGAGTCGTCGTGGCCGATATCGTCTGCGAGGCCTCGGTACCGCCGCACCTACGGGTCCAGGAGCATCTGTGGGGAGAGTGTCTTTCCGGCGCGCTCTCCGAAGGGGAGTTTCTGCGCGGGCTCCTCAAGGCCGGCTTCTACGGCGTTTCAGTGCTCAAGCGGTCGTTTTGGAAAGAGGTCGAGGGGTTCCGGTTCTACTCGGTGACGGTGGCGGCCTACCGGTGGGCACCGGCCCGCCGGGACGCCGTCGGCGAGGTGGCGATCTACCGCGGGCCCTTTGCCGAGGTGGCGGAGGACCGAGGAAGGACGTTCGCGCGCGGTGTGCCGGTGGCGGTCGATCGCGCGACGGCGGACCGGCTGCGGACGCACCCCTACGACCGCATGTTCCAGGTTCTGCGTTCCGGTGAGCTGCCGCAGGACGATGAGGCGTGTTGCGTGCCGGGTGAGGAGAGGGAATGCTGACTCGGAGTGAGGGTGGAGCGGATGCTACGGTGCCGAGTGGCCTCGGCGAGCCGCGCGTGCTCCTGGTCGGCGGATTCCTCGGCTCGGGGAAGACGACCGCCATTGCCCGCCTGGCCCGGATGTGGATGGAAGAGGGCCGTCGAGTCGGGATCATCACCAACGACCAGGCGGCTGGGCTCGTCGACTCCGAGCTACTGGCTCCCTACGCCCTCGGGCTCGAGGAGATTGCGGGAGGCTGCTTCTGCTGCAGGTTCGATGCTCTGGCCGAGGCCGCGGGTCAGCTCAAACGCCGTCACGCCCCGGACATCATCCTCGCCGAGCCCGTCGGATCGTGCACCGACATCGTCGCGACCGTGGTGCGGCCCCTGCAACGCCTGTACGCCGAGGACTACCGCGTGGCTCCGTTCTCGGTCCTGGTGGATCCCCTGCGCGTGCGACAGGTGCTGATCGAGCGCGAGACCGGTGGCTTCTCCCCCAAGATCGTGTACATCTTTCGGACCCAGCTCGAGGAGGCCGACGTCGTTCTCCTCAACAAGGTCGATACTCTGAGCGACGTGGCGCGGCGTGAGCTGGTCGATGCCGTTCGTCGCGCCTTGCCGGGACGACCGGTCCTCGAGGTGTCCGCACTGACGGGAGAGGGGTTCGAGGCGTGGCTCGAGGCGGTCGACGAGGGCAAAGCCGAGGAGGCCGGCACACACTCGATGACGGTGGACTATGACCTGTACGCCGAGGGCGAGGCCGAGCTCGGGTGGCTCAACGCGACCGCCGAGCTGCGATCGGCGGCCGGCTTCGACGGAGATCGGTTTCTCCAGGAGCTGGTCGCCGGCCTCGCCCGGCGTCTACATGCGGCGGGCGCCGAGCCCGCCCATCTCAAGGTGCTGCTGACCGTCGGCGAGCGGCACGGCGCCGTCCACCTCACGGCCGGTGTCGACACCCCGCGCACCTCACGGCGGTTGGGAGCACCGATCGCGGCCGGACCGCTCATCGTCAACGCCCGCGTCCATACTTCGCCCGTCGAGCTCGAGCGCGCCGTGCGCGACGAGCTGGAGGAACTCTCGGCGCGGTTCGACCTCAGCCTGGAGCCCGGTACTCTCGCATGCTTCAGGCCAGGCCGCCCGACCCCCGTCCATCGCATGGCCGACTAGACCGAGTCATTCACCCGCAGCCCGCTACCTCCTGCGTCGAGACGGGCGGCCGTGCCCGAGCATTCTCTCCTCGTACTCCTGAGGGCGATGATCCTCACCACCACGTCGGCGGCATGCCCCTGCTCAACCTCTCGGAGGTCGGTGCGCACCCCGGCGGAGTCGCCCTCGCGTCCGAGAGTCGCGCGGTACAGCGAAGCCGCGATGTACCGGGCTTGGTGCTGCGAGCAGGATGCACTCTCGAGGGCGAGCAATCAAACCCGGCCGCAACGACCGTCTGCTTCCCGACACAAAGGTCGGTTTGGCCTTCGTCACCCGGAGCGGAGCCTGCCTCCACTGACGGCCAACTCCAGCAGCAGCGGCGCTGGATCGAAGCGCCGGCCATGGCGGTCGGCGAGCTCCTTCATGCGATCAACCACAGTGCCGGCACCGATCGCATCCACGTGGTGAAACGGCCCGCCGCGGAACGGTGGAAAGCCGAGCCCCAGGACGGCGGCCACGTCGCCATCGCGAGGCGAGGAGACGATTCCCTCGCCGAGGCAATGTGCGGCTTCATTGACCATTAGCAGAACGAGTCGGTCCTGGATCTCGGCCTCGGTCATGCTGCGGTGTGGTCCAGCCTGGAGGAAGGTCCTGACCTCACGGTTGACCCTCTTCCGCCCCCGGCGTCCCGCCTCGGGGTAGCGGTAGAAGCCACGGCCGCTCTTGCGGCCCTTGAGGCCAGCCTCGAGCATGCGTGGCAGGACATCGGTGCCCTCGAGACCTCGTGCCGCGAAGGCGCGGCCCAGCTCAGCCGCCACGTGCGCCCCGACATCGATGCCGACCTCGTCGATCAGCGCCAGGGGCCCGACTGGGTAGCCGAAGTCCTTCATGGCGTCGTCGACGGCAAGGACGCCGGCACCCTCCTGCAGCAGGACGACCGCCTCGTTGAGGTAGGGGGAGAGGATCCGGGTGGTGTAGAAGCCGGGTCTGTCCTTGACCGTGATGCAGGTCTTGCCTTGAGCGGTGCCGAACGCGTGCGCCGTCGCGGCCGCCCAGGGTGCTGTCTGCTCGGTAACGATGATCTCCAGCAGGGGCATCTTGGGCACGGGTGAGAAGTAGTGCATGCCGAGCACCCTTTCAGGATGCTTGGCCCCGGCAGCGATCGCCGAGATGGGAAGGGCCGAGGTATTGGAGGCCAGGACCGCCTCGGCCGCCACCCGTTCCTCGGTTTCCACAAGGAGCTGTCGCTTGAGCTCGAGATCCTCGAACACCGCCTCCACCACGAGGTCCGCGCCCTCGACGGCGTCCATCTCCTGGGTCAAGTTGAGGCGGGAAAAGCGTCGATCGTGCTCGATCCTGCGGATGGCTCCGGACCTGACCTGCTTGCGCAGGCCGGAGTCGACGGCCCTCGCCGTGGCGGCGAGTGCATCGTCCGAGATGTCGCGCACGACCACCGGGCACACACCGAGCGAGACCGAGGCGATCCCTGATCCCATGAGTCCGCCGCCGAGAACGGCGAGGCGGGTGACCGGACGCGATGGGGCCGCCGTCACCGGTCTGGAAAGCGCCTTCATCGCGAAGAAGAGCCAGCGGAGGGCGCGGCTTTCGTCGCTCATGGCGAGCCGGCCGAAGTGCTCAGACTCCCGGTCGAGCCCCGCCTGGATACCGTGCTTGAGGCCCGTCTCGACACAGTCGAGGATCGCCGGCGGGGCGGGGTACAGGCCGCGGGTCCGGCGGGCGAGCTGTTGGCGAGCGGCGCGCACCACCAGCGCCCGGCCGGGGGGTGTCGAGGCGACCCGGTCGAGGAGCGTGCGCCTGCGTCGCCGGCGCTGCAGCCGCCCGTCCGCCAGCATTGCCGCCGCGCGCGCCGCCGTGTCGACGATGCCGCCCGGCGTTGTTATCGCATCGACGAGCCCGATCTGCAGGGCGCGCCGCGCACGAACGCGCCGGCCGGTGAGAAGAAGGGGTAGCCCGGCGATCAGTCCAACGCGCTCGATCAGGCGCTGGCTGCCGCCGCCCGCCGGGTTGAGGCCGACCAGCACCTCTGCCTGGGCGAAGACAGTCGCCGGGTCGTCGGAGGCGAGGATGTAGTGGCAAGCCAGCGCGACCTCGAGACCGCCTCCCAAGGCCGCGCCGTGGACTGCAGCAACGACCGGAGTCCGGCTGGACGCGACCCGGGACAGCAGCGCGTTTCCCTGACGCGACAGCGCTTCGGCTTCCTCGGCGGAGCTCATCCCGTCCAACACCTCGAGGTCGGCGCCGGCGATGAAGGTCTCCTTCTTCGCGGACGCCAGGACTATCGCCCGCACCCGTTCGTCCTCGAGCAATGGGGCAGCCGACTCCAGGAACTCCTCGAGCAGCGCGGGGGACAGTGTGTTGACCGGCTTCGCTGGGTGATCGAGAGTCACCACGGCGATCCCGTCAGGGCGGATCTCGGTGCGAATCATCGCCATCGTGCCGCCTCCGGCACAGTCATGCCCGCTCCAGGACCATGGCGATCCCGATCGCGCCGGAGGCGCAGGCGGCAACCAGGCCGAAGCGAGCGTTCTCATGGCGCATCCGGTCGCAGCAGGTGGCGATCAGCCGACCACCGGTGGCACCGAATGGATGACCGACGGCGAGCGACCCACCCCACGCGTTGAGGCGTCCAGTCTCGATCGGTTCCATCGGCTCGGCAAGGCCGAGCCGTTCCCGGCAGAACGTCTCATCCTCCAGCAAACCGAGAACCGCCAGCACCTGGGCGGCGAACGCCTCGTGGAGCTCGACCACACCGACGTCGGCGAGGCCGACCCCGGCCGCCTCCAGGGCGCGGGGAATGGTGACGGCCGGTCCGAGCAGCAGCTCCTCGAGCGGATCCAGACCTGCAACCGAGGAGGAACGAACGGTCGCGAGGGGCTCGAGGCCGAGATTCTGGGCGGCCTTCTCGCTCGCGAGCAACACTGCCGAGGCGCCGTCGGTGAGGTATGAGCTGTTGCCGGCGGTCAGGGTACCGAAGCGCCGGTCGAAGGCCGGGCGCAGCGCCGCGAGCTTCTCCGGGCCGGTGTCGCCGCGGATGCCGTTGTCGGTCCTCATCGGAGCAAAGGACGGGGCCGCGAACATGGGGACGATCTGGCGAGTGAGCAGTCCGTTGGCCGTAGCCTCGGCGGCTCGGTAGTGAGAGCGGGCAGCGTACGCATCCTGCGCTTCACGGGTGATGCCGAGCCGTTTGGCCAGGCGTTCGCCGTTCTCTCCCATCACCTCGCCGGTACTGAACTCGGCCAGCGCCAGCGGCTCCGGCAGGAGATCGGAGAGACGCAACCCGGCGAGGAGGCGAAGGTAGCCGCCGAGGCCCTTGGCCCGCTGGGCGGCGATGAGCCGTCTCCGAATGCTGCGCCGGTACCGGATCGGGGCGTCGGAGAGAGTCTCCGCACCGGCGGCGATGGCAACCTCCGCCGCGCCGGTGGCGATGGCGCGGACACAATCGAGTGCCGACTGCAGGGAGGAGACACACGCGACCGTGACCGTGTGGGCGGGGCAACTGTTGGCGAGCCCCGAGCCGAGGACCACCTCGCGTCCAAGGTTCGAGGTGTGGGGGTCGGCGATCACCGTTCCCATCACGAGCAGGTCGACGACGTGTGGGTCAATGCGGGTGCGGTGCAGCAGGCCGGCCACGGCTGCCCGACCGAGGTCGTAGGTGCCGAGGTCGCGGAATGCCGTGCCCGATCGGCAGAACGGGGTCCTGCACCCGTCCACCACCACGACGGACCTGACGTCCCGCGGAGCAGGTGTCATGACAGAGTCTTACCATCGCCGGAGCCGAGTCACAACTACTTCCACTCCGGCCTGGATGTCGGCTCCGGGAACATCATGGTTGCAGCTACGTACTGCACCGTGTGATCATGACCTCCAGGAACACGGAATCGAGTATCTCGCTGGTGACGGCCGACAGTTGTCGCCGACAGAGAAGCGGAGAACGGAAGGAGTACCTATGTTGAAGCGACTCATGATGATTGGTCTCGGAGTGTCCATGCTGGTCCTGCCGGCGTCGGCGATGAACCTGCAGGACATCATCGCCAAGAACCTCGACGCGCGGGGCGGCAAGGACAAGCTCCTGGCGGTGAACAGCGTCGTCATTACCGGGACGATGCACATGCCGAACGGGATGGAAGCTCCCTTCACGTGGAAGTGGGAGCGTCCCGACAAGCTGCGCATGGAGTTCACGCTGCAGGGGATGACCGGGGTCCAGGCCTACGACGGAACGACGGCGTGGATGCTGATGCCGTTCATGGGGAAGACCGAACCCGAGAAGATGCCGGAGGAAGCCGCCAAGCGTGTCGAGGAGCAGGCGGACTTCGACGGTCCCTTCCTGGACACCGAAAAGAAGGGCTACAAGCTCGAGCTCGTCGACGAGAAGCCGGTGACCGTCGAGGGCACCGATGCCTACAAGGTGAAGGTAACCAATAAGTTCGGAGACGTGACGTACCTGTACCTGGACACGGAGTACTTCCTGCCGTTCAAGGAAGAGGGCAAGAGGACCATCCGCGGGCAGGAGATCGAGTTTGAGGCCTCGATTGGTGACTACAAGAAGGTTGATGGCCTGCTCTTCCCGTTCTCCACCCAGAGCAAGATGAAGGGGAGCGAGCAGGGGCAGTCGATCACATTCGACAAGATCGAGATCGGGAAGGACATTGACGACGCCGAGTTCGTGATGCCGGAGCCGAAGCCGACGGCCGTTCCCGAGGACCAGAAGCAGAAGTGAACGGCGGTCGTGCGCGGGAATCAGGACCTTTGGGCCCCGGCTCGGTTCTGCTACCGAGGGCCGCGACTGTACGTGTTTGTGCGGGCGTAGTTGATGAAGAGGAGGAGCATGATGAGGACGAGTGCACAGGTCCTGGCGGGGGCCGCGCTGGTTGCTGCCGCCGCGACGGCTTTCGGCGCAGGTGACGTCACCGTCACCTCCGCCACTTTCGGCGGCGTCAGAGCCCGTTCGATCGGTCCCGCGCTCATGAGCGGGCGGATCTCAGCCGTTGAGGCGGTCCCGGGAGACCAGCTCACGATCTGGGTCGGCTCAGCGGGCGGTGGGCTGTGGAAGTCGGTCAACGACGGCCTCACGTTCAAGCCCGTTTTCGATGACGAGACACAGTCGATCGGGGCGGTTCGGGTCGATCCCTCCCACCCCGACACGGTGTGGGTGGGAACCGGCGAGCCCTGGATGCGGAACAGCGTCAGTGTCGGCGATGGGGTCTACAGGACCACCGACGGCGGCGACACCTGGAAGCACCTCGGGCTCGAGGATACGGAGCACATCGCCGGCATTGTGGTTGACCCGAAGGCCAGCGACACCGTGCTCGTCTGTGCGACCGGCCACCTCTGGGACCCCAACCAGGAACGAGGGGTGTTCAAGACCGAGGATGGCGGCCGGAGCTGGACCAAGGTGCTCTACGTCGACGACAACACCGGCTGCTCCGACATGGCCGCCGATCCGCAGGACCCGCACATCCTGTACGCGGGCATGTGGCAGTTCCGGCGCAGCCCCGACTTCTTCACCTCGGGAGGGCCGGGCAGCGGCCTGTACCGCTCGAAGGACGGCGGCACGACCTGGGTCCGCCTCACCGAAGGGCTGCCGGCGGGCGAGCTGGGGCGGATCGCGGTGGCGGTGGCGCCGTCGCGTCCCAACGTCGTGTACGCGGTGGTGGAGTCGAAGGACACGGCTCTGTACCGTTCGGACGACCTGGGGGAGCACTGGACGAAGCTGTCGACGTCGGCGGTGGTGCAGGCGCGACCGTTCTACTTCGCGGCCCTGACCGTCGATCCCAACGACTTCAATACGGTCTACAAGGCGGGGTTCGGGCTGGGCGTTTCCGAAGACGGAGGGCAGACGTTCACCGGGACGGCCGGCCAGGTGCACAGCGACATTCACGCCGTCTGGGTCGATCCCACGAACTCTCACCGTCTGGTGATCGGCACCGATGGCGGCGCCTACCTCTCCACCGACAGAGGCAACAACTGGCGCCATTTCCGGAACCTGCCGGTGTCGCAGTTCTACCACGTGAGCGTGGACAACGCGCGTCCGTACCGAGTCTACGGCGGCCTACAGGACAACGGCTCATGGAGCGCGCCGTCGCGGAGCTCGGGCGGCATCCAGGCGCGCGACTGGCGGATGATCGGCTTCGGCGACGGCTTCTGGGCCTTCGCCGATCCCAGCGATGACAACGTCATGTATGCGGAGTACCAGGGCGGCAACCTGCTCCGCGTGTCGCGTGCGACCGGTGAGACAAAGGAGATCAGGCCCTACGCCCGCGAGGGCGAGACCAAGTTGCGCTTCAACTGGAACACGCCGGTCTACCTCAGCCCGGAGCAACCGGGGACGGTCTACATAGGGGCCCAGTACCTGTTCCGGTCGGGCGACCGCGGCGACTCGTGGCAGCGTATCTCTCCAGACCTCACGACCAACGACCCGGCCCTGCAGCGGCAGGATGACACCGGCGGCCTGACCATCGACAACTCAACGGCCGAGAACCACACCACGATCTACGCCATCAGCGAGTCGCCCCGCAACGCCGACGTCATCTGGGCGGGGACCGATGACGGCAACCTGCAACTGACCCGGGACGGTGGAGGCACCTGGTCCAACGTGGCTCCCAACGTCCCCGGTCTGCCCGGGCCGACGTGGGTGTCGAGCGTGCAGGCGAGCCGCTACGCCGATGGGACCGCCTACGTGACCTTCGACGGCCACCGCCGGGGTGACATGTCTCCTCACGTCTATCGGACGACAGACTTCGGAACGACGTGGGAGACGCTGGCCAGCGACGGGGTCGACGGCTACGCTCACGTCATCCGAGAGGACAGCGTGCGCCCGGACCTGCTCTTCCTCGGCACCGAACGAGGACTCTACGTCAGCCTCGACGGCGGCAGCCAGTGGGCCCGATTCAAGGGCAACCTGCCGAAGGTCGCGGTGTGCGACCTGGCCATCCAGGAGCGGGAGGGCGACCTCGTGCTCGCTACCCACGGCCGCGGCATCTACATCATCGACGACCTGTCGCCGATCCGCGCCCTCACTCGAAAGACCCTGGAGTCGAAGGTCGCGTTGTTGCCTGCGCGGCCGGCCGAGATGCCGATAGAGGGCGTGTCGTGGCCGTTCGTAGGCGACGACGACTTCGTCGGTGACAACCCGCGCGAGGAAGCCGTCATCACCTACTGGCTGAAGAGACGTCACCTCATGGGTGACCTCAAGGTGGAGGTCTTCAACGCCGACGGGAAGCTCCTGACGACGTTGGCCGGTGGCAAGCGGGTCGGGATCAACCGGGTGGCATGGCCAATGCGTCTCAAGCCGCCGAAGGTGCCGCCCGCAACCAGCCTGGTGCCGGCCTTCGTCGGGCCGCGCGTTCCCGAGGGGACCTACAAGATCAAGCTCATCAAGGGCGAGACAACGCTCGACGGGCAGGTGACGCTGGTCGCCGACCCGCGCTCCCCACACTCGACGGAGGACCGGGCGCTGCAGCAGAAGACAGCGCTCGCCCTCTACTACGACCTCGAGCGGCTGACCTACACGGTGGATGCAGTCGCGGACGCACGCGATCAGGCACGCAAACGGGTGGGGAGTGCAAAGAAGCACCGGCGGCTGGCCGACCGCCTCGGCAAGCTCGCGGACCGCCTCGAGGCGATGCGCAAGGAGCTGGTGGCGACCAGGAAGGGCCAGATCACCGGCGAGGAGAAGCTGCGCGAGAAGCTGGGCGAGCTCTACGGTGCGGTGAGCCGTTACGATGGCCGTCCGACCGACTCGCAGCTCGAGCGCCAGGCCATCCTCGAGAAGCAGCTGACGGATGCGGAGGCGAAGCTGAAGGCGACGGTTTCCGGAGAGCTGGCGGAGGTGAACGAGCAGCTTCAGAGGCGCAAGCTCGAGCCGATAACGGTCCTGTCCCGGAGCGAGTGGGACTCGCGCCAGGAGAAAGGGGGAGGGGTCGGTGCCGCGGCCTTCGGCGAAGCCGGCGAGTGGTCCGACCTGGTTCGCGCGCTGCAGGGCGTGTCGCTGCCGTTCTGAGCGGTTCGCAGCCTGTGAGGGTTGCACAGTCGCGTGAAGCGAGGTGGGCGATGTGATGGTGTGAGGTGCGGCCCTTCCCGGCCGCTCTTTGCACCGGCGCCGCTCCGAGCGGGCGCGTATAATCGGTGCATGGGCGGCTTGACCACGTTGGCGTCGGTGTTCGCCGTGGCCGTCGGGTTGGTCTGGAGTCCGGCGTGCGCTGCTCAGAAGGAGCCGGAGACGCCGACGGCGGCGGCTTCCGGACAAGCGGCCCGGGAGGCTGTCATGGAGAGCTTCCGTATCACCTCGTCGGCGTTCAGCGAGGGCAGCCCGATCCCGGCCCGCTACGCCGCCGACGGCGAGGACATCAGCCCGCCGCTCGAGATCCACGACCCGCCGGCGGGCACCCGGAGTCTTGCTCTGGTGATGGACGACCCCGACGCCCCGGTCGGGACGTGGATCCACTGGGTGGTGTGGAGGATCCCGGCCCAGACTCGTGAGATCCGGGCGGGGGAGGTTCCCGCGGGCGCGGTGGAAGGTCGCAACAGCTGGGGACGCACCGGCTATGGCGGACCGGCGCCTCCCTCCGGGACTCACCGCTACTTCTTCAAGCTCTACGCGCTGGACGCCTCCATGGAGCTGCCCCCGACGACAGACAAGGCCGCCCTCCTGAAGGCCATCGCTGGCCACGTTCTGGGACGCGCACAGCTGATGGGCACGTACTCGCGTGGACGGTGACCTGGGCGCTAACGAGCACGGGCCTGGGGATGACCGGGCACGCAGCAGGTTGGAGGAGATCGGCGCCCTCACGGCCCGGCGTCACATCTTCCTCTGTTGCGACCAGAGAGTGCCCAAGTGCTGCGATCGGGAGACCTCGCTCGAGTCCTGGGACTATCTCAAGCGCCGGCTGAATGAGCTCGGACTCGTGGGGGAGGGAGGCGTGCTGCGCACCAAGGCCGGCTGTCTGCGTGTCTGCGTGGACGGGCCGGTCGCGGTCGTCTACCCGGAAGGGGTTTGGTACCGGCGTTGCAAGCCGGCGGCGCTCGAGCGCATCATCAAGGAGCACCTCATCGGCGGCAGGGTGGTCGAGGACCTGCTGATCGCCCAGCACCGGCTGGGATAGCCTGGATCACGCTTCCGCTCTCGTGAGCGGTACGCGCCGGACGCTCCTTCCGGCGGCGTGCAGCACAGCACACTCAGGCGGCGGAGAAAATCCTGACGGCGCCCCAGACCAGACCGCCGACCAGCAGCAAGGGGAACAGGAAGACGAGCCCGACGCCGAGCAGCACCGGGCCTGCCACCAACAGGCCGATCACTCCGAGTACCAGCATCAACAGGCCCTTGAGAGTGAATGCGACCAGCGACAGCGGCAGCAGGAGGAGCTTGAAAGCCACCTTGAGCAGCCCGATGACCAGGGCAACCGCACCCACGATGACCCCGCCGACCACGAGCAACCCGAGAATACCTATCGCCTCGAACATGACGACCTCCGTTGACAAGATACGTGCAGCAGGTGGAAAAGGTTCCAGGAGCGAGGACGTGGAACGTCAGCGCCGCATGATGGAGTCGAGGATCATGAGGAAGGCGGCCTGCTGCTCGGGCTCGGTCTTCTCGATCACGGCCAGGCAGCCGGTGTCGTCGAACCGTTCGTGAAGAGTGCCGGCGGGGTGGGCGGAGGCGATGATGATACGTTTGGGGTTGACCCCGCGCCGACAGGCCTCCTCGAGGACCGCCTTCCCGTCCATCTCCGGCATCTCCCAGTCCAGCAACAGGATGTGGATGCTCGGATCGAGGTGGTCGAGGGCCTCCGTTGGGTCAGTGTAGACCTCGACCGTAACCCGTTCCCCATAGCGTTCTTCGAGGTAGATCCGCCACGCAGCACACTGGATTGCGGAGTCATCGACGATCACGACCCGCCGTGTGCCCGTCACCTCTGCTTCTTCTCCAGCAGCTTGACCAGATCCGACGCAGGGCCACGGAGCGACTTCTCGGCGGCCCGCGAGGTCTGGACCCGTGTGTACTCGACCTTCTCCGTCCAGCTCGGAGCCAGCGCCTTGCCGGTGGCAGGGTCGACGCACAGCAGCGTCAGGCGCGACTGGTAGGCGGGTTCTGAACGGCCCATGTAGCGGAGGGGCCGGTCCCCAAGGTACTCCACCCGCAGCAGAACCACCCGGCCCGCGACGTCGCTCAACCTGCGCAGCACGTCCGTCGTCGGGACATGGTCACCTTCCATGAGGTCCATCATCCCCGGCAGGGTCTTCTCGTCGACGAGCTTGACACCGGCCTTGGCGAAGCGGCTCTCGAGGTACTGCTCTCCCTCGCCGGCGAAGAGCGGCTCCCCGTACGCAATCACGGCCACACCAGAGGGTGGCGGCGGAGGGACGGCACGGGCTGCAGCGGCCCGGCGTGACGACGCCGGCGCGCTGGCGGCGTGCGCTGCGTCCGCGCTGACTACAGAGCCGCCTGCTCGTGTGGTATCCGAGGTCCCTGAACCGGCCGCCACTTCCCTCGAGGCCGGGATGGTGTTGCTGTCGCCGGCCGCCGCGCCTGCTTCCGACTGCCGCTCGCCGGAGCCCGTCTGGTCTGCGAACTTCGTCGGGGCTCCGGACTCGTCGTGGACTTCGCGCAGCGCCTGCGTCGTGCCCGGCTCCCCGGTCCCACTCGGAGCTGTCGCCGTCTCCTCGGTCGAACCCGTGGCCGGCGCCCCTGTCGTCGTGGCGACCTGTTCTGGTCCGGATCCCCCGGTGACGGCGGCCCAGGCCCTGGCAAGCGCGCCGCTCTTCCACGCCACGACGGTGGCGGTCGCGCCGGCAGCGAGCAGGACCAGGATGACGGCGATCACGACGACCGCGCTTCGCCCGCCGCCGGCCCGGCTTGCCGGCTGCTGGCGCGAGATGACCTCCTCGGAGGGCGCAGGTGCAGTTGGCGGCGCGGCCGCCGCGGCCGGTGACGTTGCCATTGCCGGCGCGGTCGCCGCGGCCGGGACAGCCGTCGCGGCAGGCGGTGCCGCCGGAGGCGGCGTGACCGGCGGAGGAGGGGGAGCGGGCGCAGCGGCCGATCCCGAACCACCCTCCACGAGCATCGTCGGCTCGAGGTTGAGCGCGGTGGCGGCTTCGTGAGCCGCGGAGGCGGCGATGATGCCGACGGCCGCTTCGGTGTCGTCCAGAGCTGCTGTCGACGCATCCGTGTGCGTGCTCAGCCACTTCTGCAGATCGGCGATCAGCTGACGGCAGCTCGGGTAGCGCTGCTTCGGGTCCTTGGCCATCATCTTGGAGAGCACGTCCCGCAGCTCGTCGTCGACGCTCGGGTTGAGCTCGTGTACGTCTGGAGGCTCGACCTCCACGATCTGTCTCAGCAGAGCCAAGGGTGACTCGGCGTGGAATGGCATGCGGCCCGTCAGCATCTCGTAGAAGGTGACGCCGAGAGAGTAGATGTCCGCCCGGTGGTCGACCTTCTCGTTCAGGCACTGCTCGGGTGACAGGTAGCCCGGCGTTCCCATGAACATGCCGGTTGCGGTGAGGCGAGTCGCCGCCTCGGTGGCGAGGGCGAGGCCGAAGTCGGCGATCTTGACGAGGCCGCGATCGTCCACCAGCAGGTTTGCCGGCTTGATGTCGCGGTGGATGATGCCGACAGCATGCGCGGCGGCGAGACCGGAGGCCGCCTGCAGCACGAGGCGTGCCGCCGCAGCAGGCTGCAGCTTGCCCTGCGAGCGCACCAGGCCCTGCACACTGGTCCCGTGGACGAACTCCATGACGAAGTAGTGCTGCCCGTCATCCTCGCCGATGAAGTAGATCTGGACGATGTTGGGGTGGCTGAGCTTGGCGGCTGCCTGGGCCTCGCGGGTGAAGCGCTGGACGTACGACTCGTCGGTAATCAGATGCTGGCCCAGGACCTTGATCGCAACGAAGCGGTTGAGCGATTCCTCGTGGGCCTTGTAGACGACTCCCATGCCCCCTCGCCCAAGCTCTGAAACGATGTGGTAGTGCCCGATAAACTCTTTCTCGGCCATACCTTATCTCCTCACTGTCTCGCTCACAGTCGCGCGAACACACTGGTGACGCAGCGATCGTACCACAGGGTGTGGCTCCTGCTCTCGACACCTTCAACATCCACAAACGGCACACCATTCTAGTCCGTAAGAGGAGTTGGAAGGAACGTGTTGAGCGGACCGATTCTCCTCCTCCTTGGCGCCCCGCCGGAGCTGACCGGCGGGGCGATTCTCTTCTGCCATCCACCGACGCCCGCGGCTGAGCGGAGTGGGTCGCGCGCGAGTGATCCGGCTGGAGCCGATGACGTTCCTCAGCCTTTCAGGGCGTCGCGCAGTGCCGTAGCAGCCGCCTGCAGGCGTTCCGGGTGCTCCGCCTTGCCCTGAAAGAGCCGGTTGCGGCCGCCGCCTCGACCGCCGAGGATCTCTGCCACGACCGGTCCGAGCTCGCCTACCTCGAGCATACAGCTGTCGCCGAGCGCGACCGCGAAGGCGCCGTCGTCAGCTGTCAGGACAAACGCCGCGGGCCCGTGGCTGCCGGCGAGGCGTGCTGCGAGGGGGCGCAGCAGCTCAGCCTGCTCGGCCTCGAGCCGGCAGATCGCCACCGTCTCCCGCGAGGCAGTGAGCTCGCTGGCCAGCATCTCCGCCAGCCGCTCTCGCAGCCGTCGTTCCTTGCGCTGCACCTGCTTGAGCTGCTCGAGCTTGAGCTCCGCGACCGTCGCGAGCTCCGCGTCGGGGGCGCCCAAGAGGTCGCGCAGGCGGGCGTTTCGGTGCTCATGTGCTACGAGTCGACGTCGAACACGGTCACCGAAGAGAAAGTGCACTCGCGTACCACCGCGCATCGGCTCGGTCCCCAGCAGCGCCACCGTCTCGAGCTCGGAGGTTGACCGGACATGCGTTCCTCCGCAGGTGTTGAGGTCAATGCCGTCGATCTCGACCAGGCGCACGAGGCCGCTGTGCCCGTCCGGGAGGCCCCGGGTTCTCACTGGCAGTCCGGCCATTGCCTCGGGCGTTACCCAGTGGGGCTGTACCGCGCGCGCGGCCCGAATCTCGGTCGCCACGGCTGCTTCCAGCTCGCGCAGCGTGCTGGCTGGAATCGGGGACCTGTCCAGCTCGATGTCGCTGACCTCGGGACCGAGGTGGAAGGCGGTCGTACGGAGCCCGAACTGGTCGAGCGCAACGGCTGTCAGCAGATGCTGTCCGGTGTGCTGCTGCATGCGGTCGTAGCGCAGGTCCCAGTCGAGGCGGATGGTGACGCGGTCGCTCGGCGGTGGATTCTGGTCGACGAGGTGACGGATGCCGTCTTCCCGGCGTTGCACGTCGATGACCGGGGCGGCGTCAATCCAGCCGCGGTCGGCCGGCTGCCCGCCGCCCTCCGGGTAGAGGATGGTATCGCCGAGCTCGACCCAGATACCGTTCTCGTCGTGGCCGCTGGCAGTGACCTCGGTCTCCAGCTCACGCAGATAGGGATCTCGCTGGTAGGCCAGGAGATCCGAGGTGTGATCTTCGGAGTCGTGGCTCGTTTTCACGTCTTGGGCTCCGCAGCATCCTCGATCCCGCACGACGTTGTCCTGCGGGGTGCTGATCACAGATCTTATCGTATATGCTGGCGGCCGTGAGGGGAGGCCGCGGATGAAGGTCGGGATTGCTCAGCTGAACTTCACCATCGGGGCGTTCGAAGCCAACCTCGAGAAGATGCGCTCGGTCGCCGAGGCGGCAAAGCGCCAGGGAACCGACCTGCTCCTGTTCTCGGAGCTGGCGACGACCGGCTACCCGCCGAAGGACCTGCTGGATCGCCCCGACTTCGTCGCTCGCAACCTGGTTCAGCTGGAGCAGGTTGCGAAACTCTCTGACGAACGGCTCGGCATCATCGTTGGGTTCGTCGAGCCGAGCCAGAGCGAGACCGGCAAGCGCCTCCTCAACTCGGCCGCCCTGTGCCATCGGGGCGTAGTGGTCGGGCGCTACCGCAAGTGCCTGCTGCCGACCTACGACGTGTTCGATGAGGCCCGCTACTTCGAGCCCGGCGGTGTCGCTCGACCGCTGGAGTTCAGAGGCGTCCGACTGGGCGTCACGATCTGCGAGGACATCTGGAACGACCCTGACTTCTGGCAGCAGCGGCTGTACCGGCGCGATCCCGTGGCGGAGCTGATCGATGGCGGAGCGCAGCTGCTGGTCAACATCGCCGCAAGCCCGTTCACTGCCGGCAAGGGCGAGCTGCGGCGGTCGATGCTGTCGGCGGAGGCGGCGAAGCACGGTCGGTACCTGGTCGCCGCCAACCAGGTCGGGGCCAACGATGAGCTGGTGTTCGACGGACACTCGCTCGGCTTTGATCCGACCGGGCGCCTGGTCTTGAGAGCGAGGGATTTCGCGGAGGACCTTGTCGTCTATGAGGTGCCCGATGCAGCACTGGCAGGTGGCAGTGCGGTTGCCGGCGCCATCGGTGAGCTGCGGCCTGTGTCGAAGGGCGGGATCGAGGCGGCCTACCGGGCGTTGGTGATGGGTTTGGCCGACTACGCCGGCAAGTGCGGTTTCCAGCGGGTGGTGCTGGGGTTGTCCGGCGGCATCGACTCGGCGTTGACGGCCGCCATCGCCGCCGATGCTCTGGGAGCGGGAAACGTGCTGGCGGTGGCGATGCCCACTCGGTACTCCTCTGAATCGAGCCGCAGCGATGCCGAGGCCGTAGCCTCCACCTTGGGCGTCGAGTTCCGTGTAATCCCTGTCGACGACATTTTTCAGGCCTACCTGGATACCATGGCGTCCTCGTTCTCTGGGATGGGGGAGGACGCTACCGAGGAGAATATCCAGGCGCGGGTGCGCGGCAACGTGCTGATGGCGCTCTCCAACAAGCTGGGCCTGCTGCTGCTGTCGACGGGCAATAAGTCGGAGCTCGCGGTCGGGTACTGCACCCTCTACGGTGACATGTCCGGGGGCCTCGCGGTGATCAGCGATGTGCCAAAAACAATGGTGTACGAGATCTGCCGATGGCTCAACCGTGAGCGAAAGGTGATCCCGGAGAGGATTCTGACCAAGCCTCCGTCGGCCGAGCTCAGGCCGGGTCAGACGGACCAGGACTCGCTTCCTCCGTACGATCTGCTCGATCGGATTCTCGAGGCGTATGTGGAGCAGAACCGGTCGCCGGAGGAGATGGTCTCCGAGGGGTTGGATCCGGTGGCCGTCCGCCAGGTGGTCCGGCTTATCGACGGCGCCGAGTACAAGCGCCGCCAGGCCGCTCCGGGAATCAAGATCACCAGCAAGGCGTTCGGTGGCGGCCGCCGGTTCCCGATCGCAGCCGACTACGGAGCCGTGGACGACGAGGTCGGCAGCTCCTGAACCGTGGCGAAGAGCGACGCCAGGGCGTCGGCGTTCAGGTTCTGCTGGTGAGGGTCCTGGCCCACGACCTGGTCGTGAGTCGGGCACTCCGCTGTGCCGGGCCGGACCGATCCCTTACTGTTTTCCTCCAAGATGGTCCAAGAAGAACCCACCGACCGCACTGAACACCTGGAGATGCGACCCCGGTGCCCAGATCCCGTGCTTGAGGTTCGGGAACAACATGAGGTTGAACCGCTTGCCGGCCTTCCACGCGGCATTGGCGAGTTGCAGGGTATTCTGGAAGTGGACGTTGTCGTCTCCGGTGCCGTGAATCACGAGCAACGGATCCTCGAGGGCCTGCACCTTCTCCAACACCGAGCCGTCCTTGTACCCCTCGGGGTTCTCCTCCGGCGTTCCCATGTAGCGCTCGGTGTAGGTCGAGTCGTAGAGCTTCCAGTCGGTCACCGGCGCCACCGCCACGCCGGCGGCGAACACGCCGGGGGCATGGGTCAGCGCGTAGCAGGTGAAGTAACCGCCGTACGACCATCCCCAGATGCCGATGTGGTCGGGGTCGACGTAGCTCTGCTCCTTCAGCCAGCGTACGCCCGCCAGCTGATCCGGCAGCTGGCTCGAGCCCAGGCGGTGGTCGACCGCGCCCTCGAACTCGCGCCCGCGGGCGAACGAGCCGCGGTTGTCCAGGGCGAAGACGATGAATCCGTGCTCGGCCAGCCACTGATGGAACAGGTAGGTCGAGCGCCCCCAGCCGTTGCGCACGACCTGGGCGTGCGGCCCGCCGTAGGTGTAGATCACGACCGGGTAGCGGTGATGGGGATCGAAGTTCGGCGGTGTCAGCAGCATGGCGTTGAGCGGCGTGCCGTCATCGGCGGGGACGGTGACAAAGCGGGTCGAGCCGAGCGCCACCTTGGCGAGCTCCGTTGGCTCGTTGGCAGCCACCGTTCGCAGGTGCTCGCCTGCTGCCGAGAACAGCTCCAGGTGCGGTGGACGGTCGATCGCCGACGAGGTCACGAGCAGGTACTTGGCGCCGGGTGACAGGCTGCCGCGGTGCGAGCCGGCCGCCTCGGTAATCCTGCGGGGAGTGCCGCCTTCGAGATTGACCGCATAGAGCTGTCGTTCGAGGGGCGACGGACGGGCAGCCTGGTAGTAGGCGACACCGGCGGAGCCGTCGACACCGACCAGGGCGGTGACATCGAAATCGCCCGGCGTCAGGTCGCTGACTGCACCGTCGGGGCGGCGCAGCTGGAGGTGCATGTAGCCGGAGCTCCTGCTCGCCCACAGGAGGTTGCCATCCGGGAGGAACTTCATCATGTCGACCGGCTCGACCCAGTACGGGTCGCGCTCGGTCAGCACGGGTACGGCGGCGCCGGTCGCCAGATCGAGGCGCATCAGAGAGAGGTTGTTCTCGGGCCGGTCGAGCACCTGGTACCAGACATCCCGCCCGTCCGGAGTGAACCCGAACCGGGGGATGTACGGGATCGGATCGGTGAAGGTGACGGTTCGGTTTTCCACGACCTGCAGGTCATCGGAGACCCGGGCGACGTGCAGCGAAGGGATAGGCGATGGGTCGCCGGCCTTCGGGTAGTACTGCTTCCTCAGCTTGGTGTGGGTTCCGAGGTCGTCAACGATGTCGAACGGCGGGATAGGGCTGTCGTCGAGGCGCAGCCACACCAGCTGGGAGCCGTCGGGGGACCAGGCGAAGGCCTTGCCGCCACGGTCCGCCAGCTCCTCCCAGTACACCCAGTCGAAGGTTCCGTTGAACACCGTCTCCGAACCGTCCGAGGTCAGGCGAAGCTCCTTGTTGCTCTTCAGGTCGAGGGCATACAGGTCGTTACCCCGTACGTAGGCGAGGCGCCGGCCGTCGGGCGAGAAGGTCGGCATCTCCTCCGCACCATCGCCGGTGGCAAGGCGTTCGAGAGAGCCGCTGGCGAGCGTGTACAGGTAGAGGTCATCGCCGGCCGGCAACAGCAGGTGGTCACCATCGGGGGATACCTGGAAGCCGTCCAGGCGAAGGTGCCGCTTGCCCTTGTCTCCGTTCGGCGCCTCGAGCTTGGCCGAGCCGACGAGCACGGTGCTCTTGCCGGTCGCGGCGTCGACCTCGACAAGATTCGCCGGGGCCTTGGGCCCCTTCCCGTCTCGCTCGACGACGACCCACGACTCGTGACCGGGACGCCAGTGGAGGGCCCGTGGCAGGCGGCCACCGAGGGGCTCCTCCTGAGTCGAGAAGATCCGCTCGAGAGTGAGGCGTCCGAGGGTGCTCTTCGCCTGAGGCGAGTGCAGTGGAGCGGGGCGCGCGGCGCCTGCAACACCGCAGATGAGGAGCGGGATGATCGTTGAAAGAAGAAGCGGCGCGCGATGGTGCTTGAAGCTCATTCTTCCTCCAGGGCCGTGCACGGCCGCGGGAATTCTACCGCACACAGCAGGGGGATAAGGGCCCACCTTTCCTCGTGCATCGCCGGTCCCGGCCGGGATGACGTACCGCGACCGCGAGACGGGGCGAGCACAGTGGTAAACGGCTGATTCTGCTTCCAGGTTTTGTCGCTGTGGTATCGTAAGACTCGTGCAGAGTGGGGTTTGCCTTGGGAATAGCGGTTCGTAAGTGGGGTTGGTGGGCGTGGCTCGGCCTGGGTGTTGTGGCCGGCGCCGTGGTGCTCGCGGAAGCCGGGACGCGGTTCGGGCGCGTCTATCTGACCCCGCTCGCGTGGACGGGCGTCGTCCTGGCTGTGGACGGCTGGCTGGATGCAACGGGCCGTTCGTGGCTCCGCACTCGGCCCCGGAGCCTGCTGCTCATGGCACTGGTTTCGGTGCCCTCCTGGTGCCTGTTCGAGCTCTACAACCGGCCCCGGTTCTGGCGCCCGCACGGTCCTGAGCTGTGGTGGCACTACCACAACCTGCCGCCGTGGCCCGAGCGGGCGATCGGGTACGTGTGGGCGTTTGCCACTATCACCCCTGCGGTGCTGCTGCTGGGCCGTCTGTTGGAGCCGGCCGCGGCGCGACTGGCGGGGCGGGGTCGCGGTGGCAAGGCGCCGACGGAGCTGCTGGTTACCATTTCGGTCATAGGCCTGGTCCTGGCCGTCGTGCCGCTGATCTGGCCGTCGCCGTACCTCGCGGCCGACATCTGGCTCGCGTGGGCGCTGCTGCTGGATCCCGTCAACCGCCTGCGCGGGGGCCCGAGCTGTGTCGGAGACCTCGAGCGTGGCGACAGGACGCGCCCCGTCTCCCTCCTTCTCGGCGGGCTCGTGGCCGGTGGGCTGTGGGAGTCGATCAACTGGATCGCCGGTGCGCGATGGACCTACACGGTACCCTTCGGCGCCGGCCTCAAGCTCTTCGAGATGCCGGTCCTGGGGTTCCTCGGGTTCGCGCCGTTCGCGATCGAGTGCTTCGCCATCTGCTCGTTCCTCGCGCGCGGTGCGATCGCGGTCACCTCGGACAGCGATCGGTTGGGATAAACTCGACCGCGGAGGTGGTTCATGCTGCGCCGACTGCTCTTGGCCGTGGGCCTGATCTTCTTGGCTGTGCCCTCATGGGCGCAGTTCGTCGCGCCCGGCGGTACGATTCCGGTCATTGCGAACCTGTCGGGAAAGAAGGGGACGTTCTGGCGTTCGGACGTCAGCGTTCTCAACCTGGGGGACTCGTCGACATCGATCGTGATGCAGCTCTACCCAGAAATCGTCAACGGTGCGCCGTCGTTCGAGCCCAAGGTCAGCGAGCCGATCGCGATTGCCGCTGGTCAGCAGCTCGTCATGACCAACATCATGCAGTCCAAGTTCGGTCTGATCAACGTCAAGGGCGCCCTGATGATCTACTCCACCGACGGCACGTCGCTGGTGATCGCCTCGAGAACCTACACGAACGGTTCGTCCGGGACCTATGGGCAGGACGTCAGCAGCATCCTCGTTGACGGATCGGCGTGGGTCGCCGGGGTCGAGGACGATAGCCTCTACCGGACCAACCTCGGGATCTTCTGGCCGTGGGACGAGTCGGTGCAGTTCACGGTTGAGGTCTACTCAGCTGATGGGCAGCTTGCCGGCTCCGGTCAGATCGCCTTCTCACAGCCCGGGCTGCAGCAGAAAGGCCTGGACGCCTTCAACGTCGGCTTCCTGCCCGCGGGCTACATCGTGATCACCTGCAGCGACTCTCAGGCGCTCTGGTATGCCTACGGCACGACCGTGGACCAGAGCTCGGGAGACGCCGTCTACCGCCCGGCGCGGGGTCATCAGATCGCGGGTCAATAAGCCTCCGGCCGGGCCTCCTGCGTTGGTGTAGAATCTCGGGCCGGGTCGGGGACTTGGTGGGCCGGATGCCATGGCGCTCCACGGTTCCCCCCGCCTGGAGGCGAACGGATGCCGGTTACCTCGGTCCTGGATCTGATTGGAAACACTCCGCTCATCGAGCTCAAGCAGCTGCCGCCGAAGGGATCGGCGCGTGTCCTGCTCAAGCTGGAGGCCGCCAACCCCTCCGGATCGCTCAAGGACCGGATCGTCAAGTACATCATCGATGAGGCGGAGGCGAACGGGAGCCTCCGCCCCCACCACATCATCACGGACGCGTCGTCAGGCAACACCGGGATCGCGATCGGCATGGTGGCGGCGCTCAAGAGGTATCGCTCCCGCATTTTCATGCCCGAAACCAAGTCGATCGAGAGGCGGAAGATCATGCGCGCGTGGGGTACGGAGCTGGTCCTGACCTCGGGCGACGACCAGAACTCCCATATCTGGGCGGTCCAGGAGGCCGCGCGCGATACCGACACGTACTTCTATCTCGACCAGAACGGCAACCCGGGCAACTGGAAGGCGCACTACGAGGGAATCGGGGGCGAGCTCATCGAGCAGACCGGCGGCCGCGTCGACTGCTTCGTCGCCGGAGCCGGAACGGGTGGCGTGCTGATGGGCGTGGCCCGTCGGTTCCGCGATCAACACATGGCGTGCCGCGTCGTGGCCGTGGAGCCGGACAACCCGCACTCCCACATCGAAGGTCTGCTCCACTTCGACGGCAGCTTCGTGCCTCCGATCTGGGAGCCGGCGCTCATCGACCAGCAGGTGCGGGTCCCCGACGAGGCGGCGTTCGATACTGCGCGTAGGCTGGCCCGCGAGGAGGGCGTGTTCTGCGGTGTTTCCACCGGAGCGACGACCTTCATCGCCCTGGAGGAGGCGAAGCGACTGGGTGAGGGAGCCATCGTGGTCGCGATCGCCGGTGATCGAGGCGAGCGATACCTGTCGACCGCCCTGGTCACGGAACACACATGACCGCGGTGTCGAGACGGCGGAGGATCGCTTCGGTCGTCGAGCCGAGGACCATTTCGATCAACCGTCCATGGGCGTGTGAGCCCATGCAGATCAGGCTGGCGTTGCACTCGGATGCCACCCGCTCGATGGCCTGCACGGGGTTTCCGGACTCGAGCCTCGTATCGACCTCCATGTCCAGCGGCCGCAGGTACTCCAACGCGTTTCGAAGCAGCTCCTCTCCGTCCCCGGCCTCACCGTTGGCGTGAACCAGAGTCACCTTTGCCTTGAGAGCGTGAGCGAGCTCACCGCCCCAACGGAGTGCGTGTCGAGCAGGCTTGCCGGTATCGAGCGCGATCAGGATACGTGAGATCTGCGCATGGTCCTTGGCGGCCACCAAGACCGGGATCGTGGAGATGCGGACGAGCCGCTCGGTCACCGGCCCGAGCAGGTCGCCGTGGAACCGCTCGTTGAGGCCCCGCCGGCCGACGATGAGGAGCGCGCACGAGGCGCTCTCCTCAACCAGGCCATAGGCGACTGCACTGCGGACGAGGTGAAAGCGGCTCTTGACGGCGGACTCCTCCGCTCGGGTGTTGAAACGTTCCCGAAGTGTTTCGCCGAGGTCGTTGAGAAGCTCCTGGACCTGTGGCGTGAGGTTGAGAAGGGGCTCGACTCCCATGGCGCCGCTGACGTCCGTGATGAACGATCCCTCCAGGATGGCCGAGTCGATAACGTGAATGCCGTGGACGACCGAGCCCAACCTCTCTGCCAGCTGGAGTGCGAGATCGAGAGCGGCGTCGGCCGCGGCCGAGCCGTCAATACCAACGGCCACATTGCTGAACATCTTCAGACCTCCCGGTGAATGCAAATGCCTGCGTATCCAACGACCGCCGAGCGATCGCCGCTGGTGTCCCCGGATGTCGCATAGGCCACCAGGTGACCCGAGTTCGCCCCGAGGTGGCGCACGCACTCGAGCATGACGGTGGCGGGGATGACGCCACACATGCTGATTCGGTGGTCGTGAACGGTCCGGTAGAGATCGACGGGATCGAGGGTCAGCGCGGCATCGATGGCGCGATGGTCGTGCTCGCGCGCGACCGCGTCGGGCTCGTAGTGACTCATGTCCGAAGAAGCGATGACCCCCACCGGTTCCCCGGCCCGCTCCACCGTTCGGGCGAGGGCTCGGCCGAGCTCGAGGCAGTCCTCGACTGGGAGGTGCTGGAGACAGATCGGGAGCACCTGGAGGGCCCGGGTCCGGACCTGCAGAAACGGGACCTGGACCTCGATGGAGTGTTCGCGGCGGTGGGCGCCGGCGTCAAGCTCTGCACGCGGGAACTCTTCGCGCAGCAGGGATGCGAGGTCGGTGTCGACGGTTTCCTCTCCGAGCGGCGTGATCCAGGTCCCGCTCGGCGCCAGCGACACTGGTCTGCCGAGCCCGGTATGGTTGGGGCCCAGGATGACCACCCGGCGGGGAAACCGGAGGTGACTGTAAAGCCGGCCGGCGACCGCGCCCGAGTACATGTAGCCGGCGTGGGGAGCGATGCAGCCGAGCAGGTCGTGCTGAGCGTCGTCGTCAGGCATGTAGCGCTGGAGATCGCGCTCCAGCGTTCGTGGGTCGGCCGGGTAGAACATTCCGGCGACGGCGGGTTGGCGGGTCTCCATCTGCTCCATCTCAGGCCTCCCTACCCACAAACTTAGGCTACTGCGCCGGCGACTGCCAGCGGTGGACCGGCGCAACGGCGCTGGGGGGCGGGAGAGTGGGCGTGGCTGGCGGGTCAGAGGGAAGCGAGAGGGCTCTCCCGTTGCAGTCTGAGGAGCAGCTGGGCGTCGGCGGGAGGGGTCTTGAGCCGCGCGAGCTCGGTCGGCGTCACCCATCGGATCTCCTGACCATCGAGCGGTCGCGGCACGCCGCCAACGATACGGGCCTCGTAGAAGAGCAGGAGGATGCAGCGGTCGAGCTCGTCGTGCACGGCGAAGGTCATCGGTTCCCCGACAGCTGCTTGGACCCCGAGTTCTTCCTCGAGCTCGCGAACCAGGGCTGCCTCTGGATGCTCATGTGAACCGACCTTGCCGCCCGGGAACTCCCACAGTCCACCCATGTGGCGGCCCTCCGGCCGCCGACAGACGAGCAACTTCCCGCCAGCTTCGCGAATCACGGCCGCTACGACTGTCGTCACCGTCGGACGGGCGGCGGGCGAAGCACCGGGGAAGCTCACCGTCCGCCCCGCGTCATGCCAGGCTCCGAGGCGAGATCCTCCGTCGCGGTGCCGCAACGCCGCGCTTGTTGATGCCGCGGGCGGCCGTACGAAGGATCTGGCGGCGTTTCCGCTCGGCGTTCGGTTCGCTTCGGCTCACGCTCATGGGGCAACGCTAGTTCGTTGAGCGGCAGCTTGTCAAACCGCTGGACGGCGCTCACTGAACGGCGTGCTCGGCGGGGTGGTGGAGGATATCGGCATCGCATCGCTCCGACTCGTTCACGGCCGATCCGGGTCTGAGTCTCCGGTACAATCCCGCCATGTCTGATGCAACCGATCGACTGGTCGACATCATGGATCGCCTCCGCAACCCGGGCGGCTGTCCCTGGGATCGTGAGCAGACGTTGGAGAGCCTGACGGGGTACCTCCTCGAGGAGGCGCACGAGGTCGTCGCAGCGGTGGTGGACGGCGAGCCCGCCCTTCTGTGTGAGGAGCTGGGCGATCTGCTGCTGCAGATTGTCTTCATGGCCAGGATCGCCAAGGAACGCGGTTGGTTCGACCTCGACGCGGTCTGTGACGCGATCTCCGACAAGATGATCCGCCGTCATCCGCACGTCTTCGGGTCGGTGGACGTCAGCGGTGCAGACGAGGTGGTGCGCAACTGGGAGGACATCAAGCAGGAAGAACGACGGCAGCAGCCGGAGGCCTCCGCCCTCGACGGCATCCCGACGGCGCTGCCCGCCCTGCTGAAGGCGTTTCGTATGACCGAGAAGGCGGCGGCTCTGGGGTTCGACTGGCAGCGGCCGGCCGATGTCGTGGGCAAGCTCCACGAGGAGGTCGAGGAGCTGGAGACCGCGTTGGGCGAAGGAAATGGGAACGGGAGCCCTCCCGTCCGTGAGGAGCTCGGCGACATCCTCTTCGTCATGGCCAACCTGGCGCGCCACCTCGGGGTCGAGCCCGAGACCGCTCTGCAGCGGACCAACCTGAAGTTCATGAGCCGGTTCCGCATGATGGAGGAGCAGGCTCGCGCGGCTGGCCGCAGCCTCAGGAGCTATGACCTCGAGGACCTGGACGCGCTGTGGCGGGAGGCCAAGAGGAGAGAGCGCGAGTGAGCCGTTTCGGCTGACCTCAGAACGCTGATAGAATCGATGAGCTAGGCTCCGACGGATGCTGGTACCCGGAACGCCGGCGTTCTCTCCGGTGCGGCGGGCCCGTTGCCGGCATCGTTCCCACAGGCCGTTCGAGTACAGGGCGCGGAGGTCAGCATGAGCGATTTCTATCAGCACCACCTCTTCACGACCCTCCACCGGTTGAAGCGCCTGCCGCTCGAGAAGTTGGAGACGAGTCTCGAGCAGGCGGCTGAAAGGAGGAGCATGGCGCTTCTCCTGCCCAGCCTGGCGTCAGAGATGGACGGCCCCGCGCTACCCAGGATCCTGAGGCACCTGCAGGCGGTGCGCTACCTGCATCGGATCGTGGTGGCGCTCGATCGCGCCAGCGAGACCGACTACCGGCGCGCGCTCAAATTCTTCTCTGACCTGCCCCAGGAGGTCACGATCCTGTGGCTCGACGGCCCCCGAGCGACTGACATCTTCGACCGCTTTGAAGCGAGCGGCCTGGTCAGGCGCGCGCACGGCAAGGGGCAGGCGGTGTGGTTCGCGCTGGGGCATCTGCTCGCCGCCGGCGATTGTCAGGCCGTCGCGCTCCACGACTGTGATGTCGTGACCTACGACCGCTACCTCCTCGGTCGGCTCTGCTTCCCGGTCCTGCGACAGGACGTCGACTTCAAGTTCGCGAAGGCCTACTACGCGCGGACCAGCGACCGTCTCAACGGCCGGGTCACGCGCCTCTTCGTGTACCCTCTGCTCACGGCGCTGCGAAACTCGTATCCCGGGCAGCCGTTCCTCGAGTACCTGTCGGCTTTTCGCTACCCCCTCGCGGGCGAGATGGCGATGCAGCTCGACCTCGCGCGCCACATCCGGGTACCCTCGGATTGGGGGCTTGAGGTGGGCTTGCTGGCCGAGGTCTACCGCAACCTCTCACCCAAGGAGATGTGTCAGGTGGACGTCGCCGGGCGCTATGATCACAAGCACCAGGTGCTGTCGATCGACGAGCCCAACACCGGGCTGATGCGCATGGTCAAGGACATCACGGGGACAATCCTGCGCTCCCTTGCCGCCGAGGGGGCGACAATCTCTTCGGAGACGCTCATGTCCATCAAAGCCGCCTACCTGCGCCTCGCCCAGGACTACGTCGAGCGCTACGCCTTCGACGCGGCCATCAACGGCTTCCCGTTCAATCGCGACGAGGAGGAGCGCGCCAGCGAGGCGTTTGCAGAGTCACTTCACGTTGCCGGCGAGGACTACCTGGAGAACGTTCTCTACACGCCGCTGTTGCCAAACTGGAATCGGATGTTCTCTGCCCTGCCCGACGCCCACGACTGGATGACGGAGATGCCTTCGAAGGACAGGGGGGCTGTCAGAGCAAAGCAGAGCCAGTGAGGACGGCGGCTCGCGAGCTGACCGGCCTCGGCGCTACCGGAGCTGCTGAGCCATCCGAGTCAGCCACGGCGATGATTGAGGACGAGGAATGCCGCGATTCCGAAAACAACCGCCACGAGGAGTGACCAGAGATGAATGGCAACGCCGGTGGCGGCCGCGGTCTCGACCGGAATGCCGAGCGCCGCGAAGCCGGCCGTCCAGCCGGCCTCGAGAGTGCCGATATTGCCGAGCACGTTGACCGGAACCAGAGTTGCCACCGTGGCCGCGGATGTTCCCACGATGACCACGTCCAGCGGCCAGGAGAAGCCGATCGCCCAGAGCAGAACCCGGATGATCGTCCAGATGCCACCCCAGATCACAAGTGTCAGAAGCATCGCTGCGGCAAGCCTGCCGGACCTCCCCCGGAGCTCGTCGAGGGTGGATCTCAGGCGGCGAGCGCGTCTGGCCCACCTGCGTCCGTGATGCCCGCGGGGCGCAATGCATCGCACCATCAGTCGGTCTCCGATGGCAGCAAGGGTGGGCAGCAGTACCAGCGGCAGCACCAGCGCGATGCTGGCGGCGAGGATGACAGGGCGTTCGGCCCCCCAATGGAGGCCTATCGCCGCGCCCGCCCAGGTGCCGAGCCCCGCGAGATCCAGTGCTCGGACGGTGAGCAGGATACCCATGCCTCGTGCCAGTGGCACCTTGGAGTGCCGTTTCAATAGTGCCGGCAGGGCGAGCTCTCCCATGCGGACGGGCACGGTCTGCACCGCCGCCTGTGCCGCCGTCGACATGAGTACCGCGCGGCCGACCGGCAGCGATGTCAGGACCGCGAGGCGTGCCCCGCGCAGCACGGAGACCAGCAGGTACAGCGCGCCGGCGGCGGCAATCCCGGCGGGACGCGTCGAGCGCACCAGGCGCAGCACCTGAGCGGCGCCCGCGAGGTGCACCACCAGGCCGATGAGCGCGAGGGCTACCGCGGCCTGCAAGAGGCGGACGCGGAGCGAACGGCTCCCGGTAGTGTCAGGCGGAGGCGCCGCGGTCACGGTCACGTTCGACGAGCTCTTCGATCAGCCTGCGATTGACTGCGATAAGGTCTGCCACGAGGCCGAGCACACAGACTTGGGCGCCGACGACGATCAGAATCACGGCCAGGATCAGAGACTGGATGTGCCCGGCCGGAGACCGCTCGGCGAGATAGAGGACCAGGAACCGCAGCAGCAGCAGCCCGCCGGCGGCGATCGGAGCCAGGCCGATGCGAAGAAACAGCCGCAGAGGGTTGTAGAGCACGACGATCCTGGCCATGGCCTCCAGCGAGCGCACGACGTAGCCGATGTTGGAGCGGAACAGGCGCGACGGCCGGGTCGCTCCCGGGTTGGTGCGGATCGGGACGGACACGACGCGGAGGCCGGCCTCTCCGGCTTGCAGGATCGTCTCGAGTGTGTAGGTGAACCGAGTGAACACGTGCAGCAGCAGCGCAGTATCCCTGGAAACCGCGCGGAAGCCCGACGTTGCGTCGCGCACGTCCGTCTGGGACAGCCGGCGTACGACCCACGAGCCAAGCCGCTGCAGCACTTTCTTGGTGAAGCTGAAGTGGGGCAGGTCGGCGACCTGGCGGTCGCCGATCACCATCTGTGCTTCCCCGTTGAGGATCGGAGCCACCAGCTTGGGGATGTCTCGGGCATCGTACTGGTTGTCGGCGTCGGTGTTGACAATGACGTCGGCGCCACGGCTGACGGCGGCGCGGAGCCCTGCGGAGAACGCCACCGCGAGGCCGCGATGCAGCGGCAGCCTGACGACCACCGCACCGTGGTCTGCGGCAGTCTCGGCGGTGCGGTCGGTGGAGCCGTCGTCGACAACCTGGACCTCGACCTGATCGAATCCCTCAACGATTCGCGGGAGCGCCTCGATGGCGTCGCCGATGTCGTGCTCCTCGTTCCACGCCGGAATCTGAATGACGAGCTTCACCGTGCCCCTCCGCTCAGGACGAGGCACCCGAGGCCCGCCCAAGCTGCAAGTCCGAGCAGTGATGCGGCGCACCACCATGCCGGCATCGCCGCTTCAGCATCAATGACATGGTCTCCGGCGGGCAGTAGGGCCCCCAGAAAGAGGCCGTTCACGACCTTGTACCGCAACGGCTGACCGTCGATCCGGAGGTGCCACAGCCCGGTGCTCACCGGGGTTGAGCTGACCAGCAGCGCCGGCGAGGCAAGGTGGGACTGGAGCCTGACGGAGGCGGGACCCCACTGCAGCAGATCAAGGTGCTCGGTCCGAGCCGAGTTGTGAGGTGCGGGCGTCTGCGACAGCGCCGCGACGACCTCAGGAGACGCCACTGCCGTTCGGCTGAGGTCGAGCGGTGGATCGGCCGCCAGCAAAGTGTCGAGGTTTCCGGCCCTGACCGAACGAACCGCCCAGAACCGAGGTTGAGCACGCCGGTTCTCCCAGATGCGCAGATCTCGCCCCTGGTAGGCGAGGACGTAGCCCGAGGTATCGAAGACGAGCGCCAGGTCGCCCTTGATCTGGCGGCCGTTCCAGAGCAGGCGGCCGTTCAGCGCATGCGGGTTCCTACTCCGCGAAAGCCAGAGCACGCCCTGGTCCAGATGGGGGACGACGCGGATCCGGAAGCGGTGGTTCAGGTTGAGCGCCGGCGGCAGGTCGAGCCACTGTTGGCCGGTTCGTTTCAGCCTCGCAGCGTCCAGGTTCCACTCGGCCACGGTGGTGTCCCCCTCTTCGTCGAGGAGCGTCACGGCCAGGGCGCCGTGCGCAGAGTCGCCGGCCGCCCGCTCGCGCAGTGCGATGCGCGAGCATCCGGGAGGGAGGTACAGTTCCTGAACGAGCTTCTGTCCCGACCGCAGCGGGCCGAGGAAGGCGCCCCGGGGCTCGACCTCGGTGGTCATCTGGCCGAGCACGAACTGGACCAGGTCGAGCGTGGGGTCCTCCACGATCCAGCGCGCGCCGAGGGTATTGAGGTACGGGTGTGTGAAGTCGATGGTGGCCGCGTTGAGCCGGATCAGCCTTCCGAAGTGACCCCATGCCTGCGGGTCGATCGCCTTGATATACCTCCGGTAGCCGACCGTGGAAGAGAACTGAGAACGTACGTCCTCGAGACCGAACGTTTGCGCCGTGTCGGGCCACAGGGTGTCCAGCAGGGGTGCGAGACGGTAGGGTGTCCGCCTCTGATCGGCATCGAGAAAGGCCAGACCGCGGGTGGTCGGGAGCGCCGCCTCGCCGCGTGGAAGAAACGCCAGGAGGTGCCCCGCAGCCAGCCCCTGCTCGAGGATGACGGCCGCTGCCAGCGCTGCGGCCAGGCGGCGCGCGAGCGGCTTGCGGACAAGCCGCATCAGCGCCTCGGTGCCGAACGCTGCAAGCACGGACAGTGCCAGGGCGACCTCCGGCGCCAGTCGCTGTGATGGGATCGACGCCAGGCCGGGTAGTCGGAAGAGCAGACGCGCGACCGGGGCGAAAGCGAGGGCGGCGAGACCGATCCCGGCGACGCTCACCCAGAACACTCGGCGGTGTCGTCGAGCCGCCAGTCCCACGGCCGCCAGGGCGGCCACGATGAACCCGATGTTGAGCGTGATCTCGTGCAGGCTCAGATTCTTCAACGGCGGCGGTGGGGTGAATGACTCCTGGCGGGGATCGCCATAGGCCAACGGGTCGACGAGCAATCGCGCGGCGCTCCACCCCCAGGACGTTCGCGCCGGACGCCTGTCGAGAGTCGCGGTGCCGCGGAGCGAACCCGCGAACAGCCCGATCGCCGGCGCGAGGACCGCGACGGCGACGGCGGCGGAGACGGCGACGGCGGCGAGCGACTGCAGGCGCTTGCCACGGTGCTGCGGACCGGTCCGGAGGCGCACCACCGTCCATGCGACAGCCACGTACGTGCCGAGAAGAGTGGGTCCGGGGGCTCCACCGGTGAGGAACACGAGCCAGGCTCCCGTGGCCACGGCTGCGGCCCGCCACGGCCTCTCGGCGGCCATCGTGCGGTCGATGGCCCACAGCAGAAGAGGCAACGCGGCGGTTGTGGCACTCGCCGGCCACAGCCACCAGGCGGCGACCGGACCCGACAGCGCGAACGCCATGGCGCCCACTGTGGCGGCGCCCTCGCTGAGAGCCAGCCGGCGCAGCAGCAGGAAGCCGCCGACAAACGCCAACAACAGCTTGACCAGAACCATGACGTTCATCAGCAAGGCAGGGTCGAGCCAGAACAGAAAGGGCAGTACGGCAGGGCTCAGAAGGCCGTTGCTCCAGGTCGCCGCACCTGGCCGGCCCCCTGCCAGGTACGGGTTCCACACGGCGCAGGCCAGCCCCTCACGGTGGACCGCCGTCGCGAGCGGCAGGAATGCGGTGGCCGGCTCCGACAGCTCGGGGTTCGTGACCTCTACGGGGTGGTGCACGGAACGCCAAGGGGCGTCGTTGTAGACGACATCGAGGGGCGAGATCACCCGTCCGAAGAAGAGCGTCGGGAAGAAGATGACGACCATGGCGAGGATGGCCGACCCGACCGCGATTGAAAGAAACGAGCTGCTGCGCACTCCCGAATTATGCGCGATTCCCGTGCTGCGGCCAAACCCGGGCTCTGCGTGAGCGACACGGCTGCCGGCAACCGCGGACTCCAACCGGAGTTGAGGTCGGTCAGGGATGGGGGAGATCTGGTCCCGGTAGCTCCTGACCGCCCCGGATCAGGAGGTGCCGGCCGAGACCGCCGGCTGCCTGAGCAGGCTCATCAGCTTGCTGCGGGAGCTGGTGCCGGTCTTGCGAAACAGGTTTTTGAGATGATCACGCACGGTGTGGGGGCTGATCCCCATCTCCTTGGCGATCGCCGGCGTCGCGAGACCGGTCGCCAGGAGGGTCAGAACCTCGTGTTCTCGCGGGCTGAGCTGATAGGCCGCCGCGACCATGGCCAGGTGGGGATCTATGGCCGGCGCCAACGGCTGCAGCAACGCCACAAACCCGGGGTCGTCACGTGCTTCGTCCCTGAGGCGCAGCAGCTCGCACGCAAACACCGAGCCGTCGGACAGCGTCAGCGTGCACCGTTGGGTGGCCGACCCGTAGTCTCTTTGCAGCAGCTCATCTACCCACGAGCAGAGAACGGCCAGCAACGGGCGAGCGGGAGAGCCCGCCTCGCAAGCCGTGAGCTCGCCCTCGGTCTGCCGAGACAGCAGCTGGTCGGCGGGCGGGTTGGCGTAGGCGATGTTGCCGTCCCGATCGAACAGCAGAATCGCGCTCGAGGTGGTGTCGAGAGCGCCTCGGAGCAGGGCGGCCTGGTGGCGCAGCCGTCTCATCCACAGGAGACGGTCCAGCATGAAGCGTGCGACGTCGGCCAGTGCGGGCAGCTGCTTCGCACGATCGTCCATGGTCAGGGTCGCCTCGAGATGCCCGGCCGAGGGGAAGCTCAACTCTCGGCCCTCGTCTCCCGGCTGCCCATGCGTGTAGCGGTAGCATTGCGGCCGGCCCTTGCGGTGGATCTCCAGCGTCAGCCAGCGGGCGTCCACGAGCTCCGCGAGAAGGGCCAGCAGACGTTGGAGCTCCGGATCGTCCGGCGGCGGACAGTTCGACTCAAGCAGGATCGTCGGCGCCATCCAGTTGTCCCGAGGTTATTGTAGCGCGGTAATCAGGAATAGTTCTGTGGTTCGTGTCACCGGCGCGGGACCGGGTCCGAGCCGCCGTGGGCTGAGACCACGGGGCCACCTGTGGTGGGAAAGCTCTCCGTCACTTGACGTTGTGCCCTCTCTGCCCTAAGCTGCCGATCCTATGTTGGAGAGCCTGCAGGACCGTCTCGGTCGCGTGGTCAAGACTCTGAGGGGTGAAGGGCACCTCACGGAGTTCCACATTGACACCGCTCTGCGCGAGATCCGCCTCGCCCTGCTCGAGGCCGACGTCAACGTCGATGTCGTCCGCCGGTTCATCTCCACGGTGCGCGAGCGCGCTCTCGGCAAGGAGGTCCTGAGCTCGGTTACCCCGGCTCAGATGGTGACCAAGGTCGTGCACGAGGAGCTGATGCACCTGCTCGGCGACACGACCACCGAGCTGAGCTTCAAGGGCCGGCCGGCGGTGGTGATGCTGGTCGGGCTCCAGGGATCGGGCAAGACCACCACCGCCGCCAAGCTCGCCTGTTGGGTGCGTGACAAGAAGAGGCTGTTCCCGCTGCTCGTGCCGGCGGACACCTCCCGCCCCGCCGCCCGTGAGCAGCTCCTGGTGTTGGGAGAGCAGGTCAACATCCCGACCGTCGACACGCGCGCGATGGACGATCCCGAGACCATCGCGAAGCAGGGGCTGCGCGAGGCGGCGATCAAGGGCTACCAGGTTCTCATCTTCGACACCGCGGGCCGTCTCCACGTCGACGATGAGCTGATGGACCAGCTGCAGCGGCTGAAGACGATCCTCAAGCCGCAGCACATCCTGTTCGTGGCCGACGCCATGACCGGCCAGGATGCGGTGCGCTCGGCCAAGGCTTTTCACGAGCGACTCGATGTCAGCGGCGTCGTGCTCACCAAGCTCGACGGTGACGCCCGCGGCGGTGCGGCGCTCTCCGTTCGCGAGGTCGTGGGCAGGCCGATCGTGTTTGCGGGCGTCGGCGAACGCGTCGATGCTCTCGAGCAGTTCCACCCCGACCGCATGGCGGGGCGCATCCTCGGGATGGGAGACGTTCTGACGCTGGTCGAAAAGGCCCAGGATGTGGTCGACGAGCGCAAGGCGCGCCGCCTCGAGGCGCGGCTCAAGAAGAACGCGTTCGACCTCGAGGACCTGCGAGACCAGCTGCGCAGCGTCCGCAAGATGGGGCCGTTGCAGCAGGTGATGGAGATGTTGCCCGGGATGGGGAAGCTGATGCCGGCCGGAGGGGTCGGCGAAGGGCAGGAGCGCACACTCAAGCGCATGGATGCGATCATTTGCTCCATGACGCCGAGGGAGCGCCGCCACCCGCAACTCCTCAACGGGTCACGCAAGAAGCGCATTGCCAAGGGGTCGGGGACGAGCGTAGAGGAAATCAACCGCCTCTTGCGTCAGTACGGACAGATGCGTAAGCTTATGAAGCGCCTCGGGAAGGCTGATCCGCGGGCGCTGAAGAGACAGCTTGGAATCCAATAACGACGGCACACGTCGGGCGAACCTGCGAAGGTTGGACAGAGGAGGACAGAGCAGATGTTGACAATCAGGCTACGACGCGTGGGAGCGAAGCACAATGCCATCTACCGCATGGTTGTGTCCGACTCGCGCCAACGCCCAACTGCGGACTTTCTGGACCAGGTCGGGTTTTACAACCCGAACAGCGAGCCTCCGGAGATCCGTGTCGACCTCGAGAAGGTGACAGCGTGGCGCGGAAAAGGCGCCCAGATGTCGGAAACGGTGCGCTCCCTAGTGCGTAAGGCCGAGAAGAAGCAGTAGAAGACGCTCATATACCTGAGTACCCCTGACGAAAGGAGCTCCCGGTGAGTGCGATGAAGGACCTGCTGGTAGAGATCGCCAAAGCTCTTGTAGATCATCCCGACGAGGTTCAGGTGACCGAGGTGGAGGGGGAGCAGACGACGGTGCTCGAGCTTCGCGTCCGGTCGGACGACCTCGGCAAGGTCATCGGCCGGCAGGGCCGGACGGCACGTGCCATCCGGACGCTTCTGGCCGCGTCCGGAATGAAGGTCCACAAGCGCTTCGTGCTCGAGATCTTGGAGTAGTGACAGCGAACGCCAACAACCCGTCGGGGCACGAGTGGCTTGTCGTGGGGGCCGTGCGGAAGCCGCACGGAGTCCATGGAGACGTGCTGGTGGCGATCCTCACGGACTTTCCCGAACGACTGCAGACCGGTGTGCAGTTCGGGCTCGGCCCAGAGACCGGACCCGAGAGCTTCCACGAGGTGCACCACGTTCGCTTCCACAAGGGCTCCTGGTTGCTGGGAGTGGCCGGTGTGCGCGATCGCGACGCTGTAGAGGGCTGGCGCGGCCTCTTCCTCTTTCTTCCGGCGCAGAGCCTGGACGAGCTCCCCGAAGGCTACCACTACGAGCACCATCTGGTCGGTCTTGCGTGCCGGTCGCCGGAGGGCGAGCCGCTGGGCGAGGTCATCGCCCTCGACACGGACGGCCCTCAGGCACGCCTCGTCGTACGGCGGGGAGGCCGCGACTTCCTGGTTCCGTACGTTCCCGAGATTGTCACCGAGGTCGATCCGGACGGCGGCGTCGTCACCATCGATGCTCCCGCCGGTCTTCTCGACGACGACTTTATCGAGGCCTGAGCACGCCGGATGCGCTTCGAGGTTGTCACTCTGTTCCCGCAGCTGTTCGCTCCGTTCCGGGAGACGGGCGTGCTCGGCCGCGCGGTCGAGGCCGGCCTCGTGGTGCTGGAGACCCACGATCTGCGCGATTGGGCCGGCAACCGCTGGAAGCAGGTCGACGACGAGCCCTACGGCGGCGGTGCGGGAATGGTCATCCAGGCGCCACCCGTCATCGCCGCGGTGCACGACCTGGAGCAGCGAATCGGCGGTCCGTCACGGCTCCTGATGCTGTCTCCCCGCGGGCGCGTCCTCGACCAGCAGTTCGCCGAGGAGCTGACCGGGGAGGAACGCGTGCTGGTTCTGTGCGGCCGCTATGAGGGCTTCGACGAACGGGTCGCAGAGATCCTCAACGCTGAAGAGATCTCCGTCGGTGACTACATCCTCGGCGGCGGCGAGGTGGCGGCCATGGCTCTCATCGAGGCCGTGACCCGGCTTATTCCGGGGGTGGTGGGCGACCCCCAGTCGGTGGCGGAGGACTCCTTCGCTGCTGGTCTTCTCGACTACCCGGCCTACACCCGCCCGGCCGAGGTCGAAGGCCACCAGGTCCCGGATGTGTTGGTTTCGGGCGATCACGGCGCCGTTCGCCGCTGGCGTCTCGAGAAGGCGGTCGAGCTGACCGTAACCAGACGGCCGGATCTGATAAGAAAGCACTGGGACCGGTACCCCGAAGAGGTCAAGGACCTCATTCGGCGGCTCGCGCCGGAGCTCGCAGACTGAAGGGTGAGATGAAACGAGCTATTGCTGCCACGTTCTCAGTCGTCTTGGCCATCGGCGGAGCGCTCTGGGCTCAGGGCTTTGGAAGCGAGCCGGTGTTCACGGTCGGGCTGGCGCCCGACCGGGCTCCGCTGGTTGCCGGCGAGACGTACCGTTTGGCCGTCCAGCTCAACATCGACCCCGGCTGGCACATCAACAGCAACGTCCCCAGGGACGAGTTCCTGGTTCCGACCGCCCTGGCATGGAAGCTTCCCACAGGTTGGACCAGCCCGAGCGTGGTCTTTCCGCCCGGCGAGCAGGTCAAGTTCGGCTTCTCGGACAAGCCGATCTCGGTATGGCAGGGGCATGTCGTGGCCATCGCGACCGGAACCGTCCCCGCCGATGCCGCCGGGTCGCTGACACTGACCGTTGTCGCCAGGGCGCAGGCGTGTAACGACACCCAGTGTCTGCCTCCTACCGACGTCGAGGCCGGCACCGCGATCCAGGTAGCGCCGGCAGGAAGTCCGACCACGGCCATCAACTCGGCGGCGTTCGTTTCTGCCGCGCTTGCCCCTTCGGGGCCGACCCGGACCACATCCTCTCGGAACGAGGGTGGGACCGTCTCGCGCCTGGCCGGCGCCGGGCTGCCGCTGCAGCTGCTGATCGTTTTTCTCGCCGGCCTGGCTCTCAATCTCACCCCCTGTGTCTACCCATTGATCCCGATCACTATCGGCTTCTTTGCCGGGCAGGCGAAGGAGCGGCGCGGCGGCACCTTCGGCCTCGCCCTCGTCTACGTGCTCGGAATGTCGGTGACCTACTCCGTCCTCGGAGTTGCGGCGGCCCTCACCGGCAAGCTGTTCGGCGCCGCCCTTCAGAGCCCCATCGTCATCGGAGTGATCGTGGTCGTGCTCATCGCGCTCGCGCTGTCGATGTTCGGGCTCTGGGAGCTCAAGGTCCCCGGCTGGGCCCTGCGAGCTTCCGGCGGCAAGAGCGGCCTCGTGGGCGCTCTCCTGATGGGTCTTCTGGTCGGATTCGTGGCCGCGCCGTGTATCGGACCGTTCGTCCTCGGGCTGCTCACCTACGTCGGGCAGGTCGGCAGCCCCGCGCTCGGTTTCATCCTGTTCTTCACCCTCGCCATGGGGCTTGGCGTGCCGTACCTGCTGCTCGGGACCTTCACCGGCGCGGTCAACAAGATGCCGGCCTCCGGGGCGTGGATGATCGGCGTGCGCAAGATCTTCGGCATCCTCCTCATCGCGCTGGCGGTCTACTTCGCCAGGCCGCTGATGCCCGCTGCCGTGGCCGGATGGCTCCTGGCGCTGGCGCTGATCCTCGGCGGTCTCTGGATGCTGGTCTTCGAGAAGGCCGGCCGCGAACACCCGGCGATCGGGATCGTGATTCGACTTCTCGCAGCAGCGCTGATCGTGGCGGGCGTCTTTCAGATCCCACGGAGTGGGACGGCGAAGCACGAGACCGAGCTGCCGTGGCAGCCTTTTGAAGCTGCGACGGTCCGCTCCGCCGTCGATGCAGGACGGCCGGTCATCATCGACTTCTACGCCGACTGGTGCGCGCCCTGCAAGGAGCTCGATGCCAAGACCTTTGCCGACCCGCAGGTTGCCAGGAGGCTGGCGGACTACGATCGGTTCAAGGTCAACATGACACGCTCTTCACCGGAGAACACCAACCTTGCCAAGCAGTACTCGGTACGGGGTGTTCCTACCATCATCCTCTACCGGGACGGCAAGGAGGTTCATCGCCTCACCGGCTTCGAGCCGCCGCAGCAGTTTCTGACACGGCTCCAGTAGCCCGGGCCTCTCAACGGCGGCGATGGATGGTCCGGGGTAGTATGTTGAGCCCAACCCCGGTTCTGAGTCCCCGGGGCACGGAGTGTGCAAATGCTTGGACTGCTTTTGGATCCGGGCTTCTGGGTGAGTCTGTTCTCTGTGACGCTCGTCCAGGTCGCCCTCGGCGCCGACAATCTCATCATCATCACCATCATCGCCAACAAGCTCCCGGCCGGACAGCGGCGAAAGGCAATCAACCTCGGGCTGATCCTGGCCATGGTCTTCCGCATTGTCCTGCTCGCCGGGGTCAGCTGGGTTTTGCACTACGCGACCGCGGTCTTCTGGAGGTTCGACGTCAGGGTGCCGGGAGGAGTCCACATCGTGGGCGGTCTCAGCGGCAAGGCGTTCATCCTGGTTGCCGGCGGTCTCTTGCTGCTCTGGAAGGGCGTGAAGGAGCTTCGCCTCAAGTCCAAGGGCATCGGCAAGGAGATGGCTCAGACCGACAGACTGGTCGAGGTCGTGGCCGTCATGGTTGGCCTCAACCTGCTGTTCTCTGTGGACTCGATCCTGACCGTCGTGGGAATGACGGACGTGTTCCTGGTCATGGCCGGGTCCGTCGTAGCCTCGGTGGCACTCATGCTCGTCTTCGTTGGTCCGATCTCGAAGTTCATGAGTGAGAACCCCGACTTCGAGATCCTGGGCCTGTTCGTGCTGCTCCTGATCGGCTTCGTTCTCTTTCTCGAGGGAGGCCATGTGGCGGGTCTGGCGGTCAACGGCAGCGAGTTTCCGTACATTCCTCAGTGGATCGTCATCTTCATTCTGGTGCTGATGTTCTCGGTCGACCTCTACCAGAACTGGCTCGAGCGCAAGCGCGCCAGCGCTCCCATCACGCTGCGGCGTCGGAAGAGCTAGGAGCTTGTAGTTCATAGGCGGATGGTGGATTTCGGAGCGTCGCGAGTGGCCCGTTGAGGCGCATTTGAGGAGCAGTACTCCGAGTACGGTCCGAGAATGTGACGAAGACGGGACCTCGCGCCGCCCGAATAGCGCCGTTCGCTCTATGTGCAACAGGCTCCTGGGCGCTGCAAGAGCTGCCGCCGAGTCCCTGGTAGGATGCTCGGGCGCCGGCGGTGCCGCCAACGCCGACGGCGAAGGAGGTTCGATGCGAGGCTGTTCGAAGCTGATGGTGGTTGTGGCAGGTGTGGTCCTCGGGATGTGGAGCGCGCGGTGGGCTCCGGCGTGTACCAACATCCTGGTCTCGAAGGGAGCCTCGGCCGACGGCTCGGCGATGATCGCCTACGTTGCCGATTCGCATGATTTCTACGGCGAGCTGTCCTTCACGCCCGCCGCCGACCATCTGCCGGGCGAGATGCGGGACGTCATCGAGTGGGACACGGGATCACACCTGGGACAGATCCCGCAGGTGCCCCACACCTACCAGGTCGTGGGCAACATGAACGAGCACCAGGTTGCGGTCGGCGAGACCACGTTCGGCGGCCGGGAGGAGCTCGAGGGCCCGTCCGGCTTGATCGACTACGGCAGCCTGATGTTCCTCGCCCTGGAGCGGGCCAGAACCGCCCGCGAGGCAATCCTTGTCATGACCGGCCTTGCCGAGGAGTACGGCTACTCCTCGGAGGGCGAGTCGTTCTCCGTCTCGGATCCGAACGAGGTGTGGATCCTGGAGATGGTCGGCAAGGGAAAGGGCGAGAAGGGCGCGCTCTGGGTCGCCCGCCGTATCCCGGACGGGTACATCTCGGCCCACGCCAACCAGGCGCGGATCCGGACGTTTCCGCAGCACGATCCGGAGACCTGCCTCTACTCCAAGGACGTCATCACCTTCGCGCGCCGCAAGGGGTGGTACCAGGGGCCCGACGAGGCATTCTCGTTTGCGGACGTCTACGCCCCGCTGACGTTCGGCGCCGTGCGCTTCTGCGAGGCGAGGGTGTGGAGCGTGTTCCGCCGTGCCGCGCCGTCGCTCGGCCTCGGCGTCGAGTATGCCGACGGCTACCACCCGGACAAGCGCTTGCCCCTGTGGGTCAAGCCCGACAACAAGCTGACCGTCGCGGATGTGATGGCGCTGATGCGCGACCACTTTGAGGGCACCAAGCTCGACATGACAAAGGACGTCGGCGCCGGCCCGTTCGGCTGCCCCTACCGCTGGCGGCCGCTGACGTGGAAGGTGGACGGCGCCACCTACGTCAACGAGCGAGCCATCTCCACGCAGCAGACGGGTTTCTCGTTTGTCGCCCAGTCGCGCTCCTCTCTGCCGGACCCGGTAGGAGGCATCCTCTGGTTCGGCGTCGACGACACCTACTCGACCGTCTACACGCCGATGTACTGCGGGATCGAGCGCGTCCCTCCCAGCTACGCGGAGGGTGTCGCGTCCCTGCATGACTTCTCGTGGGACTCCGCGTTCTGGGTCTTCAACTGGGTCGCCAACTTCGCGTACTCGCGCTACAGCGACATGATCGTGGACATCCAGAAGGTGCAGCGCGAGCTGGAGGGCGGCTTCTTCGCGCGTCAGCCTGATGTGGAGAAGGCGGCTCTGGCCCTCTACGGACAGGCGCCGCAGCTCGGCCGCGACTACTTGACTCGCTACTCGGTAGAGCAGGGGGAGCGAGTTGTGGCGCGCTGGCGCCGGCTGGGCCAGCAGCTGCTGGTGAAGTACATGGACGGCAACGTCAAGGACGAGCACGGCAAGGTGACCCACCCACCGTATCCCGAGGGCTGGTACCGGCGTATCGCGGGCGAGCGGGGTCAGGATCTCCGTGTGGAGCCCTGGAAGACCCAGGAGCAACCGGAGTAGGCGGACCGGCCCCATCCAGCGGTCGAGCGAGATCACGAACCCGTGGCCCGCGCCGGCAGGGCTTGCCGCACCGGGATCGACGGCGCATCTTGTTCATTGAGAAGGAACGCACAGCTCGAGATCTGGGGGTCGTCAATGCCGCGATACGACTTCAAGTGCGCCAAGTGTGGCGCCGAGTTCGAGAAACAGATGACCGTGGCCGAGCGGGAGAAGGTGCGGCTCACGTGCCCCACGTGCAAGAGCCGCAGTGTGCGGCCGGTATTCTCGGCCTTCTTCGCCAAGACCAGCCGCAAGAGCTGACCGCTCGCGGGCACGAAAAGGGCCCCGGCCGAGCCGGGGCCCAGGATTCGATTGAGCGAGAGAGAAACTAGCGACCGCCGCGGCGGCCGAAGCCACCCGCGAGCGGCATGCCGGTTGTCGAATCTCGCAGCTGAACGGACACACCGGTGGCGGAGTCGGTCACGGAGAGAGCCGCGAGGACCTCGCCATCCGTGCCTGCTACAGGGGCGTACGCGACCTTCAGCGCCCGTCCGTTGTCGAGTGACAGGTCCGCCGCTGCAAGGGTGCGGTAGGGGCTGACCATAAGGTCCAGGTCACCGTCCGCCGTGTGCAGGGTCAGCGTTGGGGTGCCCTGGCCGGGCCCTCCGCTGAACGCTGCCACTGTCCCCGACGCCGTGGCCACGGCGCTCATGTCAAGGCCGTTTCCGCCGCAGGCACGTGCTCGGGTGCCGAGTCGTGCCACACCCGCCGAGCTCATTCCGGCCGGGCCGGTGCGGCCGTTGGCCCGACGAGCTGCTCCGCGGCCGCCGCCTTGGCCCATCCCACCGGCGTTCCACAACGGCATGCCATCCGCGCCGCGGAGGACCGCCGAGCTGCCGTTGCTCAGATTGTCAACGCGGGCGGCTACCCAGCCGCTCGTGCACAGAGGGCACGGGTAGAGGACGGCCTCGACCTGGTCACCGGCCGTGGCCGAGAACGACACGCTCTCGAGGTAACGGAAGGGGCCGAGGACGAAGCTGGTGCTCCCTCGCGAGGCGTCATTCACTGTCATGGCCGGGTGGCCGGTCCCGGCGACGGCGACGAAAGACAGCACGGGCCCTGAAATGGTGATCGCTCCCGAGGGGTCCACGGCCGGCTGGCCGACTCCCTGAGCCGCGGCCGTGGCCACGGCCAGGGTGATCCCGACGAGAACCTGAAGAACAACTCTCTGTTTCATGATGAACCTCCACTTTTCCGAAGCAACCCTTGAAGGGTCGATTCGACCTGTGCTAACGCAGGGACCGTGCCAACCGCCGTTGCCTGGACCCAGGTCCCATGCTGTCTTCAATTAGCTCTGGCAGCGGCGATCTCCGGGGGGGCCGGACTGCGGCCCGGTCTGCAAAGTCTGCAGGCCCGGCCTGAAACATGTGCAGGCCGGTGTGGGATACAGTTGGTCTCATGAGACGCGCGGGAACGAGCCGCTGGGACGTGCTGCTGCCTGCTGGCGCCGCGGTCGTCGCCGCCATGATCGTGTGGCTGGGCGTGACCGCGGCCGCGAGCATGCGTGAGCGGGCTGTGATGGCGCTCGACGGTCGGGTTCTGCGCCTCTCTCATGATGCCGAGAGGGAGATTCGAGACCGCGGTCTCGAAGCGGTCGAAGGGGTGCTGTCCGCGCTGTTGACGCGGGAGAGCGGTGTCGTACGCGGGTTGACGTTGCAGCGTGCGGACGGCACGGCGGTTGCCACTGTCGGCGAGGCACGACCTCCGTTCCGTGAGGTACAGCTCTTTGTCGGTCCTACAGCATGGGGAGGAACCCCGGGTGGCGGCGGCCGATCGGCATCGGCGCCCTCGCGCGGCCGGGGGCGCGGCCGCCTGCTTCTCTTCGTCGCGGTCGATGCCGACGTCGCACGCGCGCCACTGAGCTCCCGGCTGTTGGTGCCGGCAACGGTTGCGGTCGGTTGTCTCCTCATCGCTATTTCAGCGATCGGGGGCAAGCTGCTGGTCCGCGAGGAGTTGCGGGTTGTCGAGGAGGCGGAACAGCGGCGGCTCGTCAGCCTCGGACGCGCTGGAGCCGGCCTCGCGCATCAGCTGCGAACGCCGCTGGCGACCATCAAGGGAAGCTGTCAGCTGCTCGCCGAGGACGCCCCTGACTCTCACGCCGCGAAGCGCTTACAGACGGCGCTGGAGCAGTGCGAGCGCATGGAGCGGCTGTTGGGGCAGTTGCTCGACTACACGCGTCCGCCGCAGAGAGAACCGGAGGACGTGGCAGTACTGCGCCTCCTCGAAGAGGTCGCTGCGGGACGGCCGGGCGTGGTCGTGACCTCAGCCGAGGGTGCCGTTCGGGTGGACCCCGAGCACCTGCGGCAGGTCCTCGAGAACCTCGTCGACAATGCCGTAAAGGCGGGCGCCGGCGAGACCGTGGAGCTGTCTTCGTCGAGCTCGAAAGCCCATGTGCAGATCAGGGTCGCGGATCGGGGGCCCGGTCCCGGAGATGACCCGGAGAGCCTGTTCGAGCCGTACGTCACGACCCGCGCTGACGGCATTGGCCTGGGGTTGCCGATCGCCAGAGCCCTCGTGGAGGCCAACGGCGGCACGATCACGCTCGGTGAGAGATCCGGAGGCGGGTGTGAGGCCTCACTGATCCTGCCTGCCGCGAGGGGAGCGGGATGACCGCCACCGTCCTCGTGGTCGATGACGACGCCGCCTTCCGCGAGCTGGTCGCCGATATCCTCCGGGGTGAGGGGTACCGGGTGTTGACGTCCGCCTCTGCCGAGGATGCTCTGACGCAGCTCGGTAGCGGCGGCGTGCAGCTCGTGGTCACCGACCAGCGCATGCCGGGAATGGACGGCATCGAGCTGACACGCCGAGCGCGGGCGGGGGCCGAGGCGCCCGCGGTCGTCGTCATGACCGCCTTCGGGACCATACCGCAGGCGGTGGAGGCGGTCCGCGTGGGCGCGGCCGACTATCTGACCAAGCCGTTGGAGAGCCCCGAGGCGTTGCGGCGGCTCGTGCGCCGCGTGCTTGGAGAGAGGGTCCCGGAGGAGGAGAGCGGCGGCGACTTCATCACCCGCGATCCCACGGCTCTCGAGGTGCTGACGTTGGCCGATCGGGCCGCTGCAACGGATGCGACGATCCTGATCAGTGGGGAGTCGGGAACCGGCAAGGAGCTGCTGGCCCGGCGCATCCACGAGCGGTCGTCCCGTCGGCGAGGGCCGTTCGTTGCCGTCAACTGCGCCGCCATTCCGGAGAGCCTGGCAGAGAGCGAGCTGTTCGGACACGAGAGGGGGGCTTTCACCGGCGCAGAGAGCCGGCGGACGGGCCGGTTCGAGCAGGCCAGTGGCGGCAGCCTGTTTCTCGACGAGGTGGGCGAGCTTCCGGAACCGGTACAGGGGAAGCTGCTACGCGTGCTCGAGGAGCGTGTGGTGGAGCGCGTCGGCGGCTCACGGCCGCTATCCGTCGACATCCGGCTGGTCGCCGCTACCAACCGCGACCTCGAGACCGAGATCGCGGCCGGCCGTTTCCGGGCCGATCTCTTTTACCGATTGAACGTGGTCGCGCTGGCACTGCCGCCGCTGCGTGAACGTGCAGGCGATATCGAGCTCTTGGCGCCGCGCCTGATCACGGGCATTGCTGCGCGGCTCGGGGTCGAGCCTCGGCCCCTCGATCCCGCGGCGATGAAGATCCTCCAGGGTTATGCCTGGCCGGGGAACGTGCGCGAGCTGAGAAACGTGCTCGAACGGGCCCTGATCGTCGCCGCCGGGGCGGCAGTCCGAGTCGATGATCTACCGGTGCTCCCGGCGTCGGCGGCGTCGCGGGTGGAGGAGGGGAGGGGACCCGGCGGCGGCATGGCCTCCCTGGAAGAAAGGGAGCGCCAGGCGATTCTCGAGGCACTCGAGCGCACCGGCGGTCACCGTGAGCGGGCTGCACGGCTGCTCGGAGTCTCGGTCCGAACGCTCTACAGCCGCCTCAACCGCTACGGGATCCGGTAGACACTCGACCAGAGTCCCCATTCGGCTGCGATCCGCGATACGGGGCCATCTGCGCGATTTTCGCTTGTCGCACGTCTCCGACGTACCTGCAGGTACGCCTGCGACGAGCTCCGACGCGAGAAAACGCACATCTGACGCCCATCTCACGAATCTCGCTGCGAACGGGGTCTCCGGCCGGGCGTCTGAGAAAACGCGAGGCAGAGGTCTCCTCGTGTTTCCTGCTTGTGTCTTGGTGAGTTGTGCGTGGCACATCTCCTTGAAGAGGAACGGGTTGCCAGATAGGTGTTGATCTTGTGGAGCCTTGCCGGCTGCTGTTGCGAGATCTGAGAGATTGAACAGAGTTAGAATGAGACACGTAATACTTGACAATCTTGTGAAAATATCCACATACTCTCTCGAGGGGGGTTGTGATGCGGATCTCTGCCACATGGGTTGCCTCGCTGAGTCTGGCCGTGACGCTGGCCGCCGTGCTGCCGCTGGCGGCCGCCCCCACCGATCAGGAGTACGAGCCGATCACCAGCTCGGACTGCGCCACCTGCCACGAAGGTGCGGCCTCAGACGGTTTGCTTGCTTCCACTCTCCGCCATTCGGTCCACGAAGGCGTCGAATGCCTGGACTGCCACAAGGACAAGGGGACAACGCCTCACCGCCCGACGGTAGGATTCAAGGCTGGTAGCGAAGGCTGTCGGTCGTGCCACGACGAGGAAGCGAGGCAGTATCAGGCACACGGGCGGGTCATCGTTGGGGGCAAGAACACCGATATCCCCGACTGCGCGGACTGCCACGGCAGCCACGGCATTCTGCCATCCACCGACAAGCGGTCGCCGGTCAACCCGACCCACCTTCCGCAGACCTGTGGCCACTGTCACGAGAACCTCAACATCACCAAGAAGTACGAGATCCTGATTGACCACCCGGTGAAAATCTATGAGGCCAGCGTTCATGGGCAGGCGACGAAGGGGGGGGTCTACGTCGCCGCTACCTGCACCGACTGCCACTCCTTGGGCGGTACCGCCCACCGCATCCTGGCGCCAAACTTCCCGAACTCGCCCATCAATCACTTCAACATTCCGAAGACCTGCGGCAAGTGCCACAAGGGGATCGAGCAGGACTACCTGGAGGGAATCCACGGCCAGATGGCCGCCAACGGCGAGACGGATGCACCGGTCTGCACGGACTGCCACGGCGAGCACGGCATCCTGCCGCCGACGGATCCGAGGTCTCCGGTGTCGCCGGCGCGCATCGCCGAGATGACCTGCGGTCGATGCCACGACTCGGAGGTTCTCAACGAGAAGTACGGTCTTCCCACCGACCGCCTGATCTCGTTCGTTGATTCCTACCACGGTCTCAAGAGCAAGGCCGGCGACACCCGGGTGGCGAACTGTGCCTCCTGCCACGGCGCCCACCGCATCCTGCCGAGCTCCGACCCGATGTCCACCGTCAACCCCAAGAACCTGCGCAAGACCTGCGGTGAGTGTCACCCTGGGATCAGCGAGGCGGTCGCCAGCACCCCGATCCACGGCGTCGGCGGCGGCGGCCTCCACACGCGGGCGTCGGAGATCGTGTCGCGCGTCTATCAGATTGCCATCATCGTGATCATCGGCCTGATGGTCATCCACTGGCTGATCGACCTCGGCCGCCACATCAAGAATGTTTTCGACAAGCGCCCACAGATCAGGCGCATGCGACCCGGCGAGGTCTGGCAGCACACGTTCCTCGCAGTGAGCTTCGTGGTCCTTGCCATCTCCGGCTTTGCACTCCGCTACGACCAGAGCTTCATTTCGAAGCTGTTCTTCGGCTGGCAGGGAGGCTTTGTCTTCCGCGGCTTGGTCCACCGAGTCGCAGCCGGGGTGTTCTCCGCGACCGTGATCTGGCACGTCGCCTACCTGCTGACCCAGCGCGGCCGCCAGTTCCTGAAGGACATGCTGCCGAAGCGCCTGGACTTCGTTTTCTTCTGGCAGCAGATCCTCCACAACCTGGGCCGGGGAGAGCGGCCGATGTGCGCGCAGCGGTTCTCCTACGTCGAGAAGGCCGAGTACTGGGCCCTGGTGTGGGGCACGGTGGTCATGATCATTTCCGGCCTGATGCTGTGGTTCGACAACTGGCTGTCCGCCTTCCTGCCGAAGGGCATGCTCGACGTCGCGCTGACCATCCATTTCTGGGAAGCGTGGCTGGCAACGTTGGCGATCCTGGTCTGGCACCTGTACTCGGTGGTTTTCAGCCCGGAGGTTTACCCGATGAACCCGAGCTGGATCACCGGGACCATGCCCGAGGAGATGTACCGCGCCGAGCATCCGGGTCACCTTGAGGAGGCCAGGACGGAGAGCGAGGAGTACATCCGGCGGGAATCCGACCGCATCCACGGCGACGAGCCCAATACGGACGGTAACTGAGCGCGGGAGTCAAGGTGTGACAAGAGCGAGGACGGGGGAATGCCTCCCGTCGTGCACCTCCCGGTTAGGCGGGGGACCCTAGTCACTTAATCACTCAATCACTCAATCACCGGGTGGGTGGGCGGGACTTCCTCACCTTCTCACCTTCTCACCTCCCGGTTGGGTGGGCGGGACCTCCTCACTTCCCGGCTGGGTGGGTGGGGGGTTATCATTGCCCGATGCTGCACCAGACTCTCCTCATCCTCGACTACGGCTCTCAGTACACACAGCTGATCGCGCGGCGGTCGCGGGAGCTGGGGGTGAAGTCGGTCATCGAGCGGGGGGACTGCCCGGTTGACAAGGTGCGAGGCTACCAGCCGCTCGCGATCGTGCTGTCCGGCGGGCCGGCGAGCGTCTTCGAAGACGGAGCGCTCCAGGTCGACCCGGCCGTGTTCGGCCTCGGCGTGCCGGTGCTCGGCGTCTGCTACGGCATGCAGCTGATGGCAAGGCACCTCGGCGGCGAGGTCCAGCCCTCGAGCCGGCGCGAGTACGGGCTCGCGGAGCTCGAGGTGACGAGCGAGTCGCCGATCTTCCTCGGCACGCCGCGCCTGCACAAGGTGTGGATGAGCCATGGCGACTCGGTCAAAGAGGTGCCGCCCGGCTTCGAGCCGATCGCGCGCACCGACAACACGCCCGTGGCTGGGATGGAAGATCGCGAGCGTCGGTTCATCGGCCTCCAGTTCCATCCCGAGGTTCGTCACACCGAGCACGGGATACGCCTGCTGGAGAGCTTCCTCGACCTGGCCGGCGCGCGTCGTGACTGGACATCGGCGGCCATTCGCGAAGAGCTGGTCGGCGGCCTGCGGGACCGCCTCCGGGAGGGGCGGGTGATCTGCGGCGTGTCGGGCGGCGTGGACTCGTCGGTGACGGCGGTCCTCCTGCGCGAGGCGATCGGCGACCGGCTGATCCCGATCTTCGTCGATACCGGCCTCCTGCGCCACCAGGAAGGCGACCGGGTCGAGGGCCGCTTCGCCGAGCTCGGTCTGGAGCTCATCCGGGTGAACGCGGCCGAGCGCTTTCTTGGCGAGCTCGAAGGGGTCGCCGACCCGGAGGAGAAGCGCAAGATCATCGGTCGTGAGTTCGTGTCGGTGTTCGAGGCCGAGGCGGCGCGCTTTCCGGACGCACGGTACCTGGCGCAGGGCACCCTGTACCCGGACGTCATCGAGTCATCCGGCGTCCGGGGCACCGCGGCGGTCATCAAGACCCACCACAACGTTGGCGGCCTGCCCGAGCGTCTGGGCCTCGAGCTCGTCGAGCCGTTGCGGGACCTCTTCAAGGACGAGGTCCGCCGGCTGGGTGAGGAGCTCGGCCTGCCGCACGAGTTCGTCTGGCGGCACCCGTTTCCGGGTCCCGGGCTCGCGGTCCGCATCCTGGGCCCGGTGTCGGCGGAGCGGGTAGGCACATTGCAGCGCGCCGACCACATCGTGATCGAGGAGGTCCGCAACGCCGGTCTCTACGAGCAGATCGCACAGGCGCTGTGCGTGCTGCTGCCGGTGCGCAGCGTCGGCGTCATGGGGGACCAGCGAACCTACGAGGAGGTGCTGGCGATCCGCGCCGTCACCACCGACGACTTCATGACCGCCGACTGGTACCGCTTTCCGCCCGAGGTTCTCGACCGCATCTCCCGCCGCGTCGTCAACGAGGTCAAGGGCATCAACCGCGTCGTCTACGACGTCACCTCCAAGCCACCCGGCACCATCGAGTGGGAGTGATTTCGAGGGGCGGACCCCTCGAAATCACTGGTAGAAGAAAGAACCCAGAGGGGAATCCGGTACTCACCCCATCCGGCGGCACCTTCGGCCCCGGAGCATTCGTCCCCTCCGTTGCAGCAGCGGGCGTGCCCTTGTCTGGTTGTAGCTGCGGGCGTCTCGCCCGCAGGGGCGGGGGCCTTTGGCGCTGCTAGGATGCGGCGCGTCCGACGAGGGCAGGCGAGACGCCTGCCCCCACAAGATGGGGGCTAATAGCGCTGCCCTTCCCTGGTCGCAGCGGTGCACCCTCTCCTGTTGTAGCCGCGGGCGTCTCGCCCGCAGGGGCGGGTGGGGGACTCGTCTCCCGTTTCCCGTCTCCCGGGCGGGTGGGCGGGACCTCCTCACCTCCTCACCTCTTCACCTCCTCACCTTCTCACCTTCTCACCTCCTCACCTCCTCACTTCCTCACCTCCTCACCCTCATCCTCCTGAAACCCGGTCGCAACCCCCGGCATAGAACGGGCAGTCGACAACGGCTGATATCCGACCAAAGGAGCTCACGATGCCATTCACCGCGCGACTCAGGACGGCGAGCGAAGCAGGGCTGAAGCTGACGGAAAGACTGGCGTGGATCGCGCCGCTGGCGACTCGCATCGTCATTGGGCTCGCCTTCTTTCACACCGGCCTCGGCAAGTGGAGTCACTTCGAGCGTACCGTCCAGTACTTCGGCTCGCTCGGAATCCCGTTTCCGACCTTCAACGCGGGCCTCGTGGCCTCGATGGAGCTGGTCGGTGGCGTCCTCCTCATCGGCGGCTTCCTGACCCGCCTGATGGCCGCCGGCTTGAGCAGCACCATGGTCGTGGCGCTTCTCACCGCCGACACCCATGCCTTCCTGTCGTCCTGGTCGAGCGCCAGCGACCTGTCGCCGACCGACGTCGCCTCCTTCACCTTCCTGCTCTTTCTCCTGTGGCTGGTGCTGAAGGGCCCGGGAGTCGTCAGCCTCGACACCCTCCTCGCCAAGACCCTCGGCATCCGAAAGAGATCCGCGTAGCAGCAAGCTCCTCATCGACCAGGTACCGGCTGCGCCCGACGCCTCGAGATCTCGTTCTGTTGCAGCGGCGCACGTTCCCTCCTGTTGTGGCCGCGGGCGTCTCGCCCGCGGGGGTGGCGGGCTCTGGCGCTGCCAGGATGCGGAGCGTCCGAC
>CAZKGM010000002.1:0-195682 GCA_964552395.1 uncultured Thermoanaerobaculia bacterium
GTTCCGGGTGGTTCACTCCGGCCTCCTGGTGATATTATACGACATTGTATTTATGAAACAGAGCACTTAGTCACTTCGACGGGGAGGTGGGGGAGGCACAAGAAAGCCCCCGGCGCTCGGCCCGGGGGCTCGAGCTGGCAGCTATGCTCGGCCGCTCAGGCAGCCATCTCCAGGATGTACGCGAAGCCCATTCCGCCGCCGATGCACATTGTGACGATGCCACGCTTGGCCCCGCGGCGTTTGAGCTCGCCGAGGATCTTGACGGTCAGAACGGCGCCGGTGGCGCCAAGGGGATGGCCGGTGGCAATGGCGCCACCGTTGACGTTGGTCTTGTCCGGGTCGAGGCCGAGCTCGCGCACGCAGTAGACGGACTGCGAGGCGAACGCCTCGTTGATCTCGACCAGGTCGATGTCGTCGAGCGTCAGACCGGCCTTGGCGAGGACCTTGGGGACGGCGACCGAAGGGGCGATTCCCATCTCGTCCGGGTCGACGCCGGTGACTGCCCACTCGCGGACGTACGCGATGGGCTTCAAGCCCATCGCCTTTGCCTTCTCCGCCGACATCAGGACCACTGCGGCGGCCCCGTCGTTGGTCTGCGAGGCGTTGCCGGCAGTGACCGTGCCGCGCGGGTCGAAAACAGGCCTCAGCTTGGACAGCGCCTCGACGGTGGTGTCGCCACGCGGGCCCTCGTCGGTGTCGAAGGTGAACTCCCGCCAGGCACCGCTCTCGCGCGTGCGGACCTTGAGGGGAACGATCTCGTCCTGGAACTTTCCCTCGGTAATGGCGGCCGCCGCCCTCATGTGGGAGGTGTAGGCGAACTCGTCCTGCGCCTCGCGCGTGATCTCATAGCGGCGGGCGACGATCTCGGCGGTGGTGCCCATCGCGGTGTAAGCGGTCGGCATCTTGTCGACCAGGGCGGGGTCGGCGATCAGCTTGTTGCCACCCATGGCCACCATCGACATCGACTCGACGCCGCCGGCGATGATGATGTCGGCGCTGCCGGCCTTGATGGTGTCCGCGGCAAGGGCGATCGTCTGCGAGCCCGAGGAGCAGAAGCGGTTGACGGTCATGGCAGGGACCGAGTTTGGGAACCCAGCAAGGAGGGCAACCATGCGGGCAATGTTCATGCCCTGCTCGCCCTCCGGCATGGCGCAGCCGAGGATGATGTCCTCGACCATGGCGGGCTCGAGACCGGGCGTGCGCTCGATCAGCGCCTTCAGCACCTCTGCGGCAAACTCTTCCGGTCGTGTATCGCGCAGGCTGCCCTTCTTGGCCCTGCCGACGGGCGTGCGGGCGACGGAAACGATGACGGCTTCTCGCATCGTGTCAGCTCCTTTCGAGGCCGGGCTCAATTCCGCAGCGGCTTGTTGTTGGCGAGCATGTAGGAGATCCGATCGTGCGTCTTCGGCTCGCCGCAGAGCGAGAGGAACGCCTCTCGCTCGAGGTCGAGAATGGTCTGCTGGTCGACCGGGTCGTTAATCGTCGTGTCGCCGCCGCAGAGGACGTTGGCAATGTGGGTGGCGATCTTCTCGTCGTGCGAGGAGATCCAGTGCGTGATCTTCATGTTGAGGAGCAGCGTCTTGAGGGTGGCGACGCCCTCGTGGCCGGGCAGATTGAAGGTTCTGGCCAGCGGCGGGCGGTAGCCCTCCTCGGCCATGCCGATCGCCATCCGCTTCGCGGTCCACAGCTGTTGGTCGCGGTTGAGCTCGACGTGGTCGAACGGACGGAGGATCTTAAAGTCCCTGGCCTCCTCGGCCGAGGTCGCGACCTTGGCCATGGCGATGTTCTCGAACGCTCGCTGCAGGAAGGGGAGATTGGAGAGGATCGGCTTTTCGACCCCTTCGAGCACCCGCTCGAGCAGGAACATGCAGCCGCCGCCGGCCGGAATCAGGCCGACGCCGACCTCGATCAGTCCGATGTAGGTCTCGGCAAAGGCGCAGACGCGGTCGCCGCCCATCGTGATCTCGCAGCCGCCGCCGAAGGTAAAGCCGAAGGGGGCGGTGACGACCGGCACGCGCGAGTTCCTGAGCCCCGTCGTCATCCCCTGGAAGGCCTGCACCATGGTGTCGATCGCCTTCCACTGGTGGGCCATGGCCGCCTCGAGGATCATCAGCAGGTTGGCACCGGCGCAGAACTGCTCGCCCTGGTGGTGAATGACGAGGCCGCGGAAGTCCTTCTCGGCGATCTCGACACCTTTGTACATGACCTCGATGATCTGCTCGTCGATCGGGTTGAGCTGGGGCTGCATGGCGGAGTGGAACTCGACGCAGGCGATGCCATCGCCAAGGTCGATGAGCGAGGCGCCCTTATTCTCGTAGATGACCTTCTTCTCGTCGCGCTTGAGGTCGGCCAGGAAAACGAAGGTGTCCGGCTTCGGGACCTTGACGTACGTGCGGCTCTCGATGTCATAGTAGAAGCGGACGTTGTCTTCATAGGTGTAGAAGTACTCGTGGCCGGCCTCGAGCATGGCGGTGACCCAGGAGGCGGGTTCGACGCCCTCGGCCCGCATACGCTCGACGACCTTGCCCACGCCCAGTGCGTCCCAGGTCTCGAACGGTCCCATCTCCCAGTTGAAGCCCCAACGCAGGGCGGCGTCGATGTCGACGATGGAGTTTGCGATCTCGCCCAGGCGACGGGAGGTGTAGGCCAAGGTGTCGCGCAGTACCCGCCAGGCAAAGGCGCCGGCCGGGTCATCTGCGAAGACGACGTGGCGCAGGCGCTCGGCGACGTCGTGGATTCCCTTGGCCTTGGCGAGCGAGGGGAAACTCGGGCGTTGCTTGGGCCGGTAGTCGCCCGTCTTCCAGTCGTAGGCGAGGGTGATCTTGTTGCCCTTGGCGTCCTTGTCGCGCTTGAAGAAGCCGGCCTTGGCCTTGCGGCCGAGCAGACCCTCCTCGAGCATCTTGGTGACGAACTGGGGGACCTCAAACAGGTCGTGCTCTTCGTCGTCCGGACAGCCGTCTTTCAGGGTGTTGACGACGTGGGCGAGGACGTCGAGACCGACCAGGTCGACAGTGCCGAAGGCGGCACTCTTGGGGCGACCCATCGCCGGACCGGAAATGGCGTCGACCTCGTCGACCTGCAGGTTCATCTCCATCATGGCGCGGATCGTCGCCATGATGCCGTAGACGCCGATGCGGTTGCCGACGAAGTTCGGCGTGTCCTTGCCGTAGACGATGCCCTTGCCGAGGCGGAAGGTGCCGAAGTCCGCCATCATCTCGACGACCTCGGGCAGCGTGTCCTTGCCGGCGACCAACTCGAGCAGGCGCATGTACCGGACGGGGTTGAAGAAGTGGGTGACCAGGAAGTGCTGCTTGAAGTCGTCGGAGCGGCCCTCGGTCATGCCGGTGATCGACAGGCCAGAAGTGTTCGAGGAGACTATGGTGCCGGGCTTGCGGACCTCGTCAACGCGTGCGAACACCTTCTGCTTGATGTCCATCCGCTCCACTACGACCTCGACGATCCAGTCGCACTCAGCGAGCCTGTCCCAGTCATCCTCGAAGTTCCCGATCTCGATCAGGGGCAGGAACCGTTTCGAGTAGAGGGCTGCCGGCTTCGACTTCTTGATGCCTTCGAGCCCCTGCATGGCGAGCTTGTTGCGGAAGCGAGGGTCGTCAGGGGTGAGCCCCGCGGCCTCGTCGTGGGGACCGAGCTTGGGCGGTACGATGTCGAGCAGCAGCGCCGGGATACCCGCGTTCGCCAGGTGGGCGGCGATGCCCGAGCCCATCACACCGGCTCCGAGCACTGCGACCCTGCGTATCTCTTTGCGCATGGATCAACCTCCCGATCTCATGTGATTTTGTTGCCGTCCGCCCCAGGACCGGGGGCAGGGGACGATAGGGGATGAATGAACACTCATTCATTTTGACGTACTCGACCGGAAATGGCAAGGGGACGGAAGTGAGAAGGTGAGGAAGAGCGGACTGAAAACGGACCACCCGCTCACCAGGTGTTTGGAGTGATGCAGGCCGCTCCGTTCGGTCACACCGCGGACGATAGAAGAGAGAGAGCAGTAGGACCAACCGAGCTACCCGCTCGGAAAGCACTGGGAGAACAGGCTCCAGCGAAGGGCCTATGCAGAGGGTTCCTCAAGCGATTCGCGCAGCGAATCGCTTACACTCGATGGATGGCCGATCGCCGAAGCGATGTTCTGGTTCTTGGTGCCGGGCCAGCCGGGCTGGTGACGGCCGGGCTACTGGCCCGCGCAGGTCACCAGGTAACGATTCTCGAATCGCGTGCGGAGCCGGCGCCCGGCGTCCTTTGTCTCAGCCCTCCTGGCGCCGAGATTCTGACCGAGCTCGGCGTCATGGCGCGGCTCGAGGAACTGCCGGCGGCGGTGCGGAGCGGGCTGCTGCTGCTCGTGGGCCCTCACGAGCGGGTGGAGCTCTGCGATGATTGCGGCCTGCTCTCCGTCCCCCGGCCCGAAGCGCTGGCCGTGATGGAACGGTCGACGTGCGGGCATGGGGCGACGCTCATCAAGGGCTTCACGGCGTACCTGCCATCGTGGCAGCACCGTGGGGTTGTCGGAGTACGGGCACGCGACGGGGCAGGGGAGCAGTTCGTGTTCGAGGCTTCGGTGGTCGTGGACGCCACGGGCGCGCGGGCGTTCCTTCCCGCGGCCCTTGGCCAGGCGATGCCGCGACGGGGTCCGCGCCGCGTGCGGGCGGTGGCGCGGCTGGAAGGGGCGCCTGCAACCGGTACGTCGCTCGTGGCGTTCGACGGCCAGTGGCTGCTGATGGTGCCTGCAGCGGGCGGCATGGTACAGGCGGTGCTGCGAGTCCCGGACGGCGTCGAGCCGACGCCCGAGTGGGCCGACGAGCGCCTGCGCGATGCGCTTGGGGTAGAGGCCCAGGCCGCGCTCGGTGGTGCACGAAGGGTCAGCGAGGCGTCCGTCGGCCGCGTGAGTGTCGGCGGCGTTATGCGCGCGGTGGCCGGCGATGGCTGGGCCGCGGTCGGTGCCGCGGCAGGGTGTGGCGGGCCGGGGTTTCCCGGCGCAACCTCGGCAGGGCTGGTGGTGGCGTCGTCGGCGGCATGGGAGGCCCATCTGGCGCTGCGCGACGGCAAGGTGTTCACCGGCGGCAGCGCCGGTGCAACCGTCACTCTAGCTCGGCAGCGCGTGCACCTCGAGACGCTGCTCGAGCGGGCACTGTCGAGGGCGGCGCGGGTGGGGATGCTGAGTGAGGCGGGGTCGGGGCGCAGGAGAGCGGCGATTCTGACCGCCATGCTTGAAGGGCGCTGGGCGGAGGCCGGCGGCCGGCTGCGCCGCTTGCTCTACCTGTGGTGGCTGGACCACCGCTCGCGGCGGCTGCTGGGACGAGGCGCGGACGACGAGTTCGGTAGAATGGCGGAAGAAACCAGGAGCTAGAGGGGAGGCAGAGCATGCGACGTGTCTTTGGAATCTTACTGGCGGCGGCATTGGCGGCACCGGCAGCCTACGCGGGGGAACTCGCGGGAGTGACGATGCCTGATCAGGTGACAGTGTCCGGTAAGACGCTTCACCTCAACGGAATGGGAGTACGAAAGAAGCTCTGGATCAAGGTCTACATCGGTGGGCTCTACCTCGAGAACGCGACCAAGGACGCGAGCGAGGTGATCAACTCCGACCAGGTCAAGCGGGTGGTGATGCACTTCCGCACCAACAAGGCGAGCAAGAGCAAGATGGACGATGGCTGGGACGAAGGGTTCCAGGACAACAGCCCGGACGAGATGGCAGCCTTGAAGGACCGCATTGCGACCTTCAAGAGCTACTTCGGAGACATGAAAGTGGATGATGTCGTCGAGATGACGATGGTGCCCGGTGAGGGGACCACGGTCGTCATCAACGGAACCAACAAGGGCACGATCGAGGGTGACGACTTCGCGAAGGCTCTGATGCGCGTCTGGTTTGGCGACCATCCGCCGACCGAGGACCTGAAGGAGGGAATGCTCGGCAAGGCCGACTGAGACCAGGAAACGCTGTTCTCAGGCTCCGTGTGACGTGCTGGCGTCAGGTGACGCCCGCATGTCGTATGGCCTTCTTCAGCGAGTGGGTCGCTCTTTGGGCAGGCAGGGGCTCCGTCGGTCCATCACGACCGGGGCGGGCGGAGGAGTCTCCTCACTCCTCACCTGCGTGGCCAGGCACGCTCGCCGTGCTGCAATCAGTGCTGGAGCGTGCGAAACGGGTCTCCCATCTCGCGGATCAGCCGGTCGGCGTGATAGACGCGGTCGAGGTTCCAGAACACGTAGCGGATGTCGACCATGATCGATCGCGTCAGAACGGGGTCGAAGCGCCAGTCGGAGGCCATTGACTCGTAGTTGCCGTCGAACAGCAGTCCGATCAGCTCACCGGCGCCGTTCATGACCGGTGATCCCGAGTTGCCCCCGGTACTGTCGAGGGTGGCGAGGAAGTCCACCGGCACATCCTTGATCGAGTTGTCGAGGTAGGGCGACGGCTCGGTGGTTCTGGCGGCCTCGAGCAGCGCCTGCGGCGAGTTGAACGGAGGAACTCCGGTGTCCTTCTCGAGCACGCCGTGAAGGCTCGTCATCCAGAAGTAGCGCACCGCATCGCGCGGTTGGTAGCCGGATACGGTTCCGTAGTTGAAGCGCATGGTTGAGTTGGCGTCGGGGTACAGGATGCCGCCACGGTACTCGTGGAGCGCCTGGACGTACAGTGGACGCAGGCGGCTGAGGGCGCCTTCGACCCGCTGCTCGCGCGTGCGGTTGGCCTCCCGCAGCGGCTCGAGGGCGAGCGCGAGCTTGATCATGCTGTCGCCGCTGCCCACGACGTCGGCGCGGGGGGCATCGAAGAGCGACATCCGGAAGTCCTCGTCCTGCAGCCGCGTGCCCGCGTACAGGGTGTCGAGGAAGGTGTCGACCTCCTTGGCCGGGTCGCCGCCGGCCTTGAACAAGAGGTCGTCAAGCGCCTCGATGCGCTGGTCTGCCGGGAGCTTGGAGGCCTCGAGCAGCATCAGGCGCAGTACGGCGTGGTCGCTCGGCACGTCGAGGCTACGCTGCAGCCGCATGAGGCGGTGGCGCTGGCGAGGCAGGTTGCGCTCCATGTAGCCGGGCTCGCGCTCGAGGTCCGGCTTGGCGCGCTGCTCGCTGAGCTTGAGCAGGGTGTTGGCGACGCTGAGAAGTCGCGAAGTCCGGTACATGAAGCGGAGGACGAGGTCGCGGCGGGCGTTAGCGAGCTCCGCCTTGTAAATGGCACCGATCTCGGGCAGCACCCGGCCGAACCGGGCCGCTCGCACCGGGTCGGCCTGAATCCACTTCATAAGCTCGGCCTCGTCACGACGCTTGCTCTCGAGGAGATGGGATGAACGGAGGCCGTCGACCATCCCCTGGTTGTTCTTCATCCCGTTATTCATGTACTTGATCGCCGAGGCGTTCTTGATCGCCGCCGCCGGCGAGGCCTTGGACTGTTGTTCGAGGGTATGGATGGCCTCGCCGAGAAGGCGAATGTTCTCTGGATAGCGGATCTCCTCCGCCTCTTGGACGGCGAACGAGGTGCGGTACCGCATGGTGCGGCCGGGGTAGCCGAGGAGGAGCGTCAGGCTATCCCTGGCGATGCCGCGGTCCGAAATGCGGAGGTAACGCTTCGGCCTGAAGGGTACATTGTTCTTCGAGTAGTCGGCGGGCTTGCCGTCGGGGCCCACGTATGCCCGCAGGAACGCATAGTCGCCGTCGTGGCGCGGCCACATCCAGTTGTCGATGTCGCCGCCGAAGTTGCCGATGCCCTCGGCCGGGATGTGGACCAGGCGGACGTCGCGGATATCGAGCTGTCGGTAGAGGACGTAGCTGAGGCCACCCCACATGGCGGCCACGCGGCAGCGGAGGTTGCCACCCGCCTCGCACTGCTTGACGATGCGCTTGATCACGCCCTCCACCGCCTTGAAGCGCGCCGTGTCATCCGCGCCCTCCGGGACTGCGGCGAGCACCTTCTGGGTGACGTCCTCGAAACCCTCGAGGACGTATGCGTGCGAGCCGGGGGAGGGGAGCTCGTGGTCGCGGTCGCTGGCCAGAAAGCCCTTGTCGATCAGGTTGTTCTCTGGCGTCGAGTTGTACTGGGCGGCGGGGAACGCGCAGTGATGGTTGGTAACAATCAGTCCGTCAGGTGACACGAACGAGGCCGTGCAGCCACCGAGCCAGACCACGGCGGAGGCGAGACCGGTGCCGTCGGCGGTGTTCCAGATCTGCTCCGGGGTCAGCTCCAGCCCCTCGGCTTTCAGCTTGGCCTGGTCGAGCTTCGGGATCTGGTCGAGAAGCCACATCCCCTCGTCCGCGCCGACGTTGGGGGCGGCGCCCAACGCAACCACGAAGACTGCGATCAGGACTGGGGCGGCAAGGCGACAGATTGCTGGTCTCATGAGAACCTCCTCCGAGCGATGATCATCGAGAAATATACGCCAGCTCGGGGGGAGAGTTCTCTCGTTGCGACCATCGCGATGCCGGTGCTATAGTTCGCGCGAGCTATGAAGGGGAGGTGTCTGAATGCGGTATCGGTTGGCATGTGCGGCTGCCATCGTCTGTCTGCTGGGAGGATCGTCGGTGCTGCCTGCTCAAACACTGACACTTCGCGGCGAGTCCCTGGGAGTGCCAACGACGACGGCGCAGCCGCTGCCACTCGGACCAATCCTGTTCAGCCCCTCCGCGGATCTCTCATGGGAGAACCGTGACAACATCTTCTTCAGAGCGGACAACCCGGTCAGCGATACGGTATTGCTCGCCCGCGCCAACCTGCTCTTCGAGCTGCCGGTCAGCAACTCGAAGGTGACGTTCAGCTATACGCCGCAGTACCGCGACTACGGCTCGTACCAGGTTCACCAGCACTGGTCACAGTTTGCCAGGCTCGACGGCGTCTTCGAGTTCGCGAGCGGGCTCAAGCTGACGACGAACTACCGCTACGTGTCGGGGAACCAGGAAACCCAGGAGTTCGATCCCGGCGGCGAGATCGTGTTCGCCGACTCGCAGTTCAGCCTGTCCGACCTGCGCGTGGTCGCCGACTACTGGCTGACGCCGTTAACCGGCGTCTCCGTCGAGGGCGGTTCGACCGATGCCACGTTTGACAACAGGGCCCTGTTCTACGACTACAAGCGAAAGAGATACGGCGTCGGCTGGCTGCGCCAGATCAGCCCGACGCTGGTGATGCGGGTCCGCTACCAGCACGAGAAGTTCGATCCCACACAGACCTACTCGTTCCGCAGCTCGACCTCGGACGAGGTGACGATCGGGTTTCAGGGAGAGGTGTCGCCGGTGCTGACCAGTGAGCTGTCGATCGGCGCCCGGCGCACCGAGTTCGAGAGGACAGCGCAGGCACCGTCGTTCTCCAACTACTCCGGGTTCGTCGCGCGCGGCTCGCTGACCTGGGCGCTGGCGCACGAGTCGACATTCAAGCTCGAGCTCCTGCGCCAGGACTTCCCGTCGTCGTACGGTCTCAACGCCTACTACACCACGACCGGCGGGGCCGCCACCTACAGCCTGCAGCGGGGCCGGCTATTTGGGAGCCTGCGCTACCGCTACCAGCGGAACAACTACCAGGTGGCCGACATCACGAGCGGCCAGCAGCGAGCCGACAAAATCTCCTCCTACGCGGCACAGGCCGGGTACCACTTCACGCCGACCTTGGCGGTAAGAGTGGCCTACGACCATGAGAAGCGCGATTCGATCCAGGCATATGGCTACGACTCGAACATGTACCTGGTCGGCGTCGTGGTCGGGTTCTGAGGGTCAAGAGGATGATGAGACGCCGATGGTCAGTGCTGCTTGGCGCGATGGTTGTGACGGCAATTCTCCTCCCGGCCTCGGGCCTGGCACAGACGATGACGAAGTCGACATCGACGCAGGCCCTGGCAACCGACGTTGCGAACGCTTATCACGTTGGACGTGGTGACGTCCTCAAGGTCCTCAGCTACCAGCATGACGAGATCTCAGGCGACTTCCCCGTCGACGAGGACGGCAACATCACCTTTCCACTTCTCGACAAGGTGGCCGTGGCGGGGCTGACGACGACAGAGATCGCCTCCAAGCTGGTGGCCGCCCTGGAGAAGGACTACTACGTCGACGTCCAGGTACAGGTCGACGTCAGCCAGTACCGATCACAGGCGGTCACCATCGTCGGCGAGGTGATGCGACCCGGCACCTTCTACCTCAAGGGCCCGACGACGCTCAACCAGCTGCTGGCCGAGGTGGGCGGCTTCAAACCGTCCGCCGGGCCTAAGGTCGAGCTGCGGCGCAGCGAGGTCGAGAGCGGTGCCAGCGTGCAGAAGGTCTACACCTTCGCCACCGAGAACCTGGCCGCGGGCAAGGACAACGACTTCGAGCTCAAGGCAGGAGACATCATCGCCGTTGAGGCCAAGCAGCTGTACTTCATCACCGGCGAGGTGGCCCGCCCGGGCCAGTACCAGCTCGAGCATGGGATGACCCTGGTCCAGGCGATTACCCAGGCGGGCGGCCTCGGGAAGTTCGCTGCACAGTCGGTCGAGGTCCATAGAGAAGCCGCGGGGGAGAAGAAGATCCTCGACTACGATCTGTCGCGGATCCGCCGCGGCAAGGACCCCGATCCACAGATCCAGCCCAGCGACGTCATCATCATCAAGCGACGATTCTTCTAGTGGCGGCGGGCGAGGAAGCTCTCGAGGCGGCTGTGGTCGTCGCCTTGGAGCGCGAAGAAGCGTGCACCGAAGCCGTCTACCAACTCCCGCCGACGGGTCGAGTGGCGCACGACTGTGGCGCGGCCCTTGACCGGCTGCGGCTGGCCCGGCAGCATGAGCTCAAAGTCGATCTCGGTGCCTGGCGCGAGGTGCAGGCCGCCACGTACCAGCATCCCCGAGAGCGACAGGTTGGCGGTCTGCGCCAACGTGCGGTTCTTCATGGCACCCATGCGGACCTCGAGCTGGACGATGGTCCGGAGCTCGTGGCGCGGGGCGACAGCCAGCAGGTCGGCCACCGCATGCAAGAGCTCTCCGGCGGACGCCATGGCCGGCACAACCCGGTTGACGCCGCGTTGGAGGAGTCCCTGGGCGGCCGAGTGTGTGCCGTCGTCGGCGATCACGATCAGGCCCGAGTGGCGGCACAGCGAGTCGTTGTGACGCACCGCGGCCACCATCTCCGCAAGCGGCACCGGTGACGCGCTGCCCTCGATGATGATGAGCTCGAACGAGGTGTCGTGCAGGAGGTCGAGAACGGCCGAGGTGCCGGCTACGCGGTGAACGTCGAACTCCGTCCGCCTCAAGAGGGGCACCGCCGCGCGAAGCAGTGGACCGTCCCCGCCGATCAGGAGAACGTTGTGATGCGGCTCATTCACGTGCACATGGTACAACGACTTACGTGTCATTGCGAGGTGATCTTGATCACCGTCAAGCGGGCGAGGTCACGGCACCCGGTCGCTGCAGGAGGCGGTTGCGCGGATCGCGAGACTCACCGACCGAGGAGACACGGATGGCGGCCTTCTCGCCGACGGGGCACCGGTTCTCGCAGAGCCCGCAGCCGGTGCAGAGCTCCGGCTCCACGTGGGGGCGCTGAAGGCGCACCTCGGAGCCGTCACGCTTGACGGCGTGGACGGTCTCCAGCCAGACCGCCTTGGGCGAGGTCGGGCACATTTCCTCGCAGACGATGCACGGGGTGTCCATCGCCCAGGGTAGGCAGCGTCCTCGGTCGACGAAGGCGGTGCCGATCGTCACCTCCGCCGGTCCGTTGATTGCCTGCTTCGCCTTTGCAGTCACCGCGGCTATGGCGCCGGTCGGGCAGACCTCGCCGCAGCGGGTGCACGACGGCTCGCACCAGCCGCGGCGGGGCACCAGTACGGGCGTGAACAGCCCGTCGACTCCGGTGTGTCCGAGGTCCGGCAGGAGGGCGCCCGTGGGGCAGGCGGCCACGCAGGCGCCGCAGGTGATACAACGGGCAAGGAACGCACCCTCGTCAAGGGCGCCTGGCGGCCGGATCGCATCGGCGGTGCTCGCGGACAGGCCGCCGCCCGAGACCCGGAGAACGGGCGTGATCGCGATGGTCGCTACGGTCGCGAGGAGAAACCGGCGCCGTCCGACGTCGAGAGAGGGCTCCTTGGCGCCGGCAGCCGGCTGCGCCCGGACTCCGAAGCCGAGCCCGTTCTCGGGGCAGCTGTAGAGACAGTTCAGACACAGGTGACACTCGCTGACCCGGTGCTCGCCGAGAGGCTCGTCGGCGCCCTGGCAGGGGATCAGGCACAGCTTGCACTCGTTGCAGGCCGCAGCGTCGCGGCGGATCCCGATCGGGGCCAGGCGGGCAAACAGGCCGAGCAGGGCGCCGAGGGGGCAGACGGCACGGCAGAAGAGTCGCGGCATCCAGGCCGACAGCAGCAGGATGGCCGCCACCAGCGCAAAGGACACCCACCCGCCCGGAGAGAGGCCGCCGTGCCACAGCGGTCGGACGGCCGAGGCCATGGTCCGGTGCAGTAGCGAGATCGGGTCGAGCCACCCGATGTGCATCAAGCCGAGAGCCGCTGACGCGAGCAGAACGGCGAGCACCACGTATTTGATCGCGAACCACCGGCGGTAGCGGTTGCGCTCGAGCAGCAGCCGTCGGCGCGGTGAGGCGATCCGCGATACCAACTGCTGGAGCGTCCCGAGGGGGCAGATCCAGCCGCAGAAGAAACGGCCGGTGACCGCGGTCAGCGCGAGGATAACGAAACCGATCCACGCCCACCGCGGCACCGTCCAGTCCGCGAGAGCTGTCCCGATCGCCGTCAGGGGATCGACGGCCAGCAGAACCGAGGCCGCCTCGCCGCGAACTCGTGGTTCCGCCAGCAGCCAGACGAGAACGAGGAAACCCACTAGGACCGCGGCCTGAACGACGATACGGAGGTGGCGGGCAGTCGGTCGCACTATGCCTGCCGCAGGATCGAGCGCCAGTTGGAGGTGCCGAGCCCGAGACGCTCTGCAATGGCGAGGTAGGGGAGGGCCATCGGACCGAGCCGCAGCTGCTCCGCGCCCCACGCATCGGCGGCTACCGGGTCGGTGGAGATGGCGATCGCGTCGGCCTTGCGAACGAGGGCGAGCGAACCGCCAGTTGGGCCGCCGCCGGTGAGAATCCGGGTGGCGTCGATGACGGTCAGCGTGGGCCGCAGTGCTGCGCCCAGCTCCGCGACCGACTGGTGAATCCGCTGGTGAAGCCGGGCTCGCGAGCCGAGCAGGACGCCGAGCCAGTTCTTCATGCCAAGGGTCGCGACCGCCAGCGAGTGCTGCTTGACGACCGGGACGTTGATGACGCGATCGGCCTCAGCCAGCGCCTTCAACACCGGCCACACGCCGAGAACGGTGCCCCCGAGATCCAGAGATGCCGAGTCGCTTGTGCCCTGGTGAACGATTCGAGCTCCGGCTTCCTTCGCGGCCGGGCCGATGCCGGAGCGGCGGAAGCAGCGTGCCGGGTCCTGGCAGGTGTTGTCAGCGACGATAACTCGGCTCGCGCCGGCGGCGAGGCACATTCGGACCAGCTCCGCAACCAGCTCGGGGTCGGTGTTTGCGGCCTGCTCGGGCAAGCGATCCCAGCCACAGTTGGGCTTGATGAGGACGCTTTCGCCCTTGCCGACGAAGCGCTCGATGCCCCCCAACTCCGCGATGACACGCCGGACGTTGACCGAGGGACCCTGGCCGTTGGAGGCTGCCAGGATGGGCTCGGCGCGCACCCTCCAGTCCGGCGGCGCCGACACCTGTGCAGGAGCTGCGGGACGGTGGCGGCCAGCTCGTCCGGCCAGTGCCGCGCCCACGGCGCCGAGCGCCAATGCGGCGATTCCGGGTCGCCCCCACAGGCGGAGAAACTCGCGCCTGCCGATTCTGCCGTACAGGCTCTCAATCTCGTGGCGCTCGTGGTTCGGCATCCCGTTCTCCCAGCTCCACACTAACGGGACTGGCCGGCGAGCGCCAGCCCCGTCCGCAGGTAGAACGGGCCCAGGTCCGTCTCCGCCCCCGGAGACCCCGTGCTACTGTCGTAGAGAGGAAGGCGGGCGCATGTCGGAGCACCTTGAGCTCACCAGCCGCTACGGCATGAAGACGGAGGAGTTCTCCGCCCTGATGGCGTACCGGGTGCGCAGGATCATGCTCGTGGCCTCGAGCTATGACGCGTTCGTGCTCGAGGAGGACGGGCAGCTGACCGAGCTGATCTTCGAGGAGTACCGCAACCTCGATCTCAATCTTCGGTTCGCTCCGCGCTTCACCCTCGCGCACGCTGCCGCGGACGCCTACCAGCGTCTCAAGGAGGAGACGTTCGATCTGGTGGTCACAACGCCGCGACTGCCGGACACCGACATCCGGACCTTCGCCAACCGCCTGCGGGCGGACTTCCCGGAGCTGCCGATCGGCGTCCTCGCGGCCCATGCCTGGGACCTGCCGCAGCTGGAAGGACTGCGGACCGCGGGCGTGGTGGACTGGCTGTTCCTGTGGCAGGGAGACGTCAAGGCGCTGCTGGCCATGATCAAGCAGGTGGAGGACCGCAGGAACGCCGCCCATGACGTTCTCGAGGGCGGCGTGCAGGTGATCATCCTGGTCGAGGACGAGGTCCGGTTCTACTCCGCCTACCTGCCCCACATCTACACCGAGGTGACGACGCAGACAACCCGGCTGATGGCCGACGGGCTCAACCTCTCGCACCGGCTGCTGCGAATCCGCGCGCGCCCGAAGATCCTCCTGGCGCGCACTTTCGAGGAAGCGTGGGAGCTGTACGAGAGGTTCGCAGGTAACGTCCTCGGGATCATCGCCGATGTCAGCTTCCCCCGCGACGGGGAGGAGGATCCGACGGCCGGAATGGAGCTGGCCAGGCGCATCCGCGGGCACGACGCCGACGTGCCCGTGCTGCTGCAGTCGACCGAGCAGGCCCACGCCAAGGAGGCCAGGGCGATTCCAGCATCGTTTCTGTACAAGGGCTCCCCCGCGCTTCTCGAGGAGATCCGCCTGTACATTGTCGACAATTTCGGCTTCGGCGACTTCGTGTTCAGGGTCCCCGGCGTGGGCGAGGTCGGCCGTGCAGGCGACATGCGCGAGCTGATCAGCATCCTGCGCGATGCGCCCGCCGAGTCCCTCGTGTTTCATGCCGGGAGGAACCACTTCTCGACCTGGTTCAAGGCCCGCACCGAGTTCGAGTTGGCGGCGCTGCTGCGACCTCGGCAGGTGGAGGAGTTCGACTCCGTGGACGACCTGCGACGGTTCCTCGTCGACGCTATCACCGGCTACCTGCGGGAGATTCAGCATCACATCATCACCGACTTCGACGGCAACCGCTTTGACCGCTTCGTGGCCTTCGCGAAGATCGGCTCGGGCTCGCTCGGAGGCAAGGGGCGGGGACTGGCCTTCATGCACAAGCTTCTGGCGCGGGGGCAAGTCAACGTCGCCGGCGCCAGCATCTCGATCCCGCAGACCGTCGTGGTGGCCGCGGACGTTTTCGAGGGCTTTCTCGAGGAGAACGACCTCGGGAACCTGCTGCGAGAAACGGAGCGTCTGACGGATCTCGAGATCCTCGACGCGTTCCGAAAAGGACGCTTCCGGCACGAGCGGCGGGCCGAGCTGGCGAGCCTCTTGGCGGTCGAGACGGACCCGCTTGCCGTGCGCTCCTCGAGCATCCTCGAGGACTCGCTCTACCAGCCGTTCGCCGGCGTCTACACGACGGTCATGCTGCCGAACAACCATCCTTCGTTGGACATCCGTCTGGCTCAGCTTCTCGAGGCAATCAAGGTCGTGTACGCCTCGACCTACCAGAAGGCGGCGCGGGACTACCTCAGGAGCACGCCGCACCGGGTCGAGGAAGAGCGAATGGCGGTGCTCATCCAGCGCCTCGTGGGCAGCCGCCGTGGACCTCACTTCTACCCGACGTTCTCCGGCGTCGCGTCGTCGTACAACTTCTATCCGTTTCGTGACATGAAGCCCGAGGACGGCGTCGCGCTCGTAGCGCTCGGGCTCGGCAAGTCGGTCGTGGAGGGTTTCGAGGCGCTGCGCTTCTGTCCCACCTACCCGCAGGTCCTGCCCCAACTGTCCGCCGTCGAGGATATCCTGCGCAACGCGCAGCGGCGTTTCTATGCGTTGGACATGTTGGAGGATGATGTCATCCCCGGGCCAGAGCCGGACTCGAACCTTCGCCACTTGCCGACCGGCGACGCAATCAAGAACGGAGCGGCCTCCTTGATCGCCTCGACGTACCTGCCGGAAAACGACTCGATCACGAGTGGCGTGGTTCGCGGCGGCACGCCGCTGATCACCTTCGCGTCGCTGCTGAAGGGGCGGCACATGCCGCTGCCCGAGATCATCGGACGCCTCCTGACGCTGACCGAGGGGGCGATGGGCGTGCCGGTGGAGATCGAGTTTGCGGTCGAGCTCGAGCCCGGCCTCGGTGCCGAGCAGACGTTTAACGTGCTGCAGCTGCGCCCGATGGTGGTGGAGCAGATGTCGCAGGAGATCGACGTCGGCCCGGAGCTCGTCGAGCGGGCGGTGATCCACTCTGAGCATGCCCTGGGACACGGGCGGGGAGGTGAGATCAGCGATCTCATCGTCGTCGACAGCGGACGCTTCGAGCGCTCACGCACGATGGAAGCTGCCGGGATCATCGAGAAGATGAACGCACGGCTCCTGGACGAAGGTCGGCAGTGCATTCTGGTTGGCCCGGGTCGCTGGGGATCGCGCGACCCGTGGCTCGGGATCCCCGTGGTATGGGGACAGATCGCGAGCGTGCGGGCGATCGTCGAGACGGACTTCACGGACCTCGAGGTGGAGCCGTCTCAGGGCGCGCACTTCTTCCACAACCTGACCTGCTTCGGCGTCGCCTACCTCACCGTGCACGAAGGAAGGAATGACGGCCGCATCGACTGGGCCTGGCTCGACAGTCGGCCGGCGGTCGCCGAGGCGATGGACGGGGTCGTACGGCACATCCGCCTCGAGACGCCGCTCATTCTGCTGGTCGACGGTCTGACCGGTCAGGGGGTCGTGCACCGTTCGGAGTGAGACCCGCGCCTCCTCACGCTCCCGAGGTACGGGCATCCGGAAGGGCTCGGTGGGGACCGGAGTCGGCGGACGAAGCGGGAGCTCCGCGCAAGAAGGTCGACTCCAGCGCTTGCGCCTGTGCCGTGTCGAGATTGACGAACTCGAGGGCAGCGTCGTACACGAGCCCGGCACTGCGGCCGTCGGGAAGCTTCGTCGTACGGACCCGGCAGCGGAGGACCTGGGCGTGGACCTCGACCTCGCCCTCCCCGGTCGGCAGCCAAGCGGTGAGCTCCCGTGCCGGGGACAGCGGCGACTGACTTCGGACCAGCATGCCGCCGCTGGAGATGTCGACGATGTCCACCGTCGCTGAGCCGCGGACGCGACCCATGACTCTGGTTTCGAGCTTGATCCTTGGCGCTTGGCGTCGTTCGTTCATGCTTGTGCCTCCGAACCGATCAGGACCAAGGCAAGATCGATGCCAAGACGAGAACGTCTCCGAGTAGCCGCTAGAGACCGGAGCTGTCCGATCCTGGGACGGGGCGTCCCAAACTGCGGCAGTCTCGTTGACACCGGCGGGAGCCGTGCGTAGGATCATCAGCCGGGGGCTGTAGCTCAGGTGGATAGAGCAGAGGTTTCCTAAACCTAAGGTCGTGGGTTCGAGTCCCGCCAGCCCCGCCACTGACCCGGCAAGGCTCCCTGTTTGGGAGGAGGCACTCCCCCTCTTACTATCCCCCTGAGTCAGGTTGTCTCAACATAGGAACTGCATTGGGGCGAGACAACGGTTGAACCGCCAAGACGCAAAGGTCGCGAAGATAAGAAGAGAGGAGTCTTCTTGACGTACTTGGCGACTTCGCGGCGCAGAGTCCAGCTGCACCTGCAATCGTGACGTCGGCGGGAAGGTGCGCAGCGGGCAGCCGGCAAGCCGGGACTGTTCAGTGCGAGCGTGCAATGAGGGCGATCTTAGTGCGGTAGCACTCCTCGCACAGGACTCTGCGGTCTTCGAAGTCGTTGTCCCTGACGATCCCCTCGACGTAGGCGCAGTCGACCTCGCGAAGACACTCGTCACAGGTCGTTGTCTCACCTTCTCGTCGGCGCCAAACCGGTCCGGTCATCCCGTCCTCCAGTGGAAGAACCTCTGTTCTGCCCCTCGTGTCGCAGGATAGGGGATCCGCGCCGCAAGGAAAAGCCCCGGCGTCGGCCGGGGCCCGATGATGAGGTTGTGGGCGCGCCTCAAAACGGTACGTCGTCGTTGTCGTCAGGGAAACCTGCCGCGGCCTCGGAGGGTTTCCCGCCACCGTCGTCACGACGTCCCAGCAGCTCGATCGTGTCGGCATGGACCTCGGTGAAGTACTTCTTCTGGCCGTCCTTCTCATAGTTCCGGGTACGGATGTGGCCTTCGATATACAGTTGCCGGCCCTTGGTGACGTACTGGCTGCAGAACTCCGCCAGCTTGCCCCAGGCCACGATGTTGTGCCACTCGGTGTGTGGCTCGCCGTTCTGGTCCTTGAACCTCGGCTCGCTGGTGGCGAGGCTGAACTTGGCCAGGCTGGTTCCCGACGGCAGTGAGCGGAGCTCGGTGTCCCGTCCCACGTTCCCAACGAGGATGACCTTGTTGATTCCCATGATGAACCCCTTCCGCGTGGATGGGAGTCCACTCTAGCACAGGGCGACCGAGTGTGCAGCGCGGTGCTACTCTTGCGCCGTGGGACCCCCGAACGGGTTTACAGACCTCGTGGGAGCGGATGGCGGGCCGGAAGGGCAGGTCGCCTCCGGCGTCGTGCACCACGCCTCGCGCATGGTCGCGGTGACTCTGGTCAGCCGGATCACCGGCTACCTGCGCGACAAGACGCTTTCGTACGTTCTCGGTGCCGGGGTGACGTATGACGCCTTCATCACGGCTACCCGCATTCCGAGCACCTTCCGCATGCTGCTCGGAGAAGGCGCGCTCCACGCCGCCTTCATCCCGACCCTGGCCCGGCTGAGGGCGGAGGGTAAGGACGGCGACGAGGCGCGCGATCTGGTGAGGGGAGTCCTGGCCGCGCTGCTGGCGATCCTGGCCGTTGTCGTATCGCTGGGGATCCTCGCTTCACCGTGGCTGGTGCGCGCATTCGCCCTCGGCTTCGCAGAGACGCCGGGCAAGCTCCAACTGGCGGTGCTGCTGAACCGGCTGGTTTTCCCGTACTTGATGCTGGTTTCGCTGGCGGCGCTCTGCCAGGGCGTACTCAACAGCCACGACAAGTTCATCCTGCCGGCCGCAGCGCCAGTGTTTTACAACCTGAGCGTGGTCGGCGTGGTCTGGATGCTAGTCCGCCATGCCCGAAACCCAGTCCCCTACCTTGCGGCCGCGGTGCTGTTGGGTGGTCTGCTGCAGTTCGTGGTGCAGGCGCGGAGTGTGCGCCGGCTCGGGTACAGCCTGCGCCCAGCGTGGCGGCTGGCGACGGGGCCGCAGGTGCGCAAGGTGCTGCTGCTGATGCTCCCCGGCATCCCGATGCTCGGCGTCAACCAGCTCAACCAGCTGGTGTCGAACTTCTTTGCCTCGTTCGCGGGCGATGGCGGGGTCGTCTACACCTTCGCCTCCTACCGCGTCACTGAGCTGGTGTTCGGCGCCATCGTCGTCCAGCTGACGACGGTGCTGCTGCCGACCCTTTCCCGTCACCTGATCGAGGATTCGGAGAGGGCGCGGGCGACGCTGGTCGAGACCATCACCATGGTGAGCTACGTGACGCTCCCGGCAGCGACCGTGATGGCGATTCTCGGGCAGCCCGTGATCGGTCTGCTGTTCGGCGGTGGGCGGTTTACGCAGCACGATGTCGTGGTCACCGGCGCGACCCTGGCCGCGTACGCGTTCGGCGTTGTCGGTACCGGGCACGCCAAGGTGCTGGCCAACGCGTTCTTCGCCCATCAGGATACGCAGACGCCGATGTTCGGGAGCCTTCTGCTGCTGGGTGCCTTCACCGGCGGCTGTGCACTGCTCGCTGGACGGCTCGGAACGCCGGGTATCGGCTTGGCCAACACCATCGCGATGCTCAGCTACGCCGTGTTCCTGACCGTGCTCTATGCACGGCGCCACGGGTTCGGACCTGCGCAGCCTCTGCTCGCGGCGGCGGGCCGGCAGCTGGCGGCGAGCGCGGTCCTCGCCGCCGCACTGCTATGGGTGCGGACATGGCTCGCTCCGGTTCTCACGACCTCGTTGAGCGGCGCGGTTCGGATGGCCGCGGTGTTGGCGCCCGCAGGCCTCCTGTACGTTACGGTGGTGACGTTGCTGGGCGGCTCCGAGCTGAAGACCCTGCGGGGAGCCGTCCGGCGACGGAAGGCTCTCTGATGAAGCTGGTGATCCAGCGGGTGTCGCGGGCGCTGGTGAGGGTGGAGGGGCAGACGGTCTCGTCGATCGGTACCGGGTTCCTGGTCCTGGTCGGCCTGGAGCGGGGCGACGGCACGGAGCAGGTCGAGCGGGCTGCAGCAAAAGTGGCGTCGCTGCGTGCCTTCGAGGACGACAACGGCCGCCTCAACCGCAGCCTCGAAGAGGTCGGCGGCGAGGTACTGGCCGTATCTCAGTTCACGCTAGCCGGATCGATCCGCCGCGGACGTCGGCCGAGCTTCGATCGGGCGCTGGCGGGCGAGGAGGCGCAGCCGCTGTTCGACCTCTTCGTTGCGCGCCTGCGGGAGAGCGGGCTCACGGTCGGGACGGGGGAGTTCGGGGCGATGATGGAGGTCGAGCTCGTTAACCACGGGCCGGTGACGCTGCTCTGGGACGATCCGCCGACGGGCGGCTAGGAGGCGGTGCCGCTGCAGCAATCGGCCCGCTGGGACCGGAGGAGCTGTGCGGGGTACCCTGCGGTGGTCGGTGGTTGGCTCATAGGCGGCGTCCGAGGTCGGGGCGGAAGGCGTTCCGGAGGTGCGCAAGGCGCCAGAACGGAAACCGAACGGAGCGTTCGACGGTGACCACGTCGAAGCGGCACGGCCAGTCCCACAGCGAGAACCTGCTCAGGTAGGCCGCAGCCGCCGCCGTCAGGCGGCGTTGCTTGTCACGGTCAACGGCGCTGCGGGCGCCGCCGAAACTGTCGCTGGAGCGCGTCTTGACCTCGACGAAAACGACCTGGCCGCAACGTTGCATGACAAGATCGAGCTCGCCGCGCGGACCGTGCCAGTTCCGATGGCGAAGACGGTACCCCTTGAGCCACAGCAGCACCAGCGCCGCCAGCTCACCGCGGCGGCCGAGACCGTGTGCGGGGGTTCTCGCCATGCGCGCAGCTACGCCCTGCGGAGCGTGCTGGTCTCGGTCTCGACCTCAAGCAGCAGACGCGCCAGATCATCGCGGGGGACAATGTACGGGGTCTTGCAGAAGCCACAGGTGAGGGTGACGGGGTCGATAAGGCTCTGGTCGAGAAGCGAACGGACCTCTCCCGCGCCGAGCAGCTTGACGGCGCGCTCCACACGGTCACGGGAGCAGCCGCAGCGGAAGCACACCGAGCTCCTGCCGACGATCTCGAAGCCGTCGGGGAACAGCTGTTGCAGCCAGCCTTCGGGGCCACGCCCCTCCCGCATCCTGGTGGTCACGGTGCCAAGGCCAGCAACAGTCTGTGCCAGCTCGGCCGCTTCGGACTCGCTGACCCCCGCCAGCAGCTGTACAAGGTAGCCGCCGGCGTGCTGCACATATCCCTCCGGAACCACAAACACGCCCAGTGCGGCGGCCGCCGGCGTCTGCTCGGACTCGCTGAGGTAGTGGACGAGGTCCTTGGCAATCTCGCCGGAGACCAGCCCGACGACGCCCTTGTACGGCTCGCCGATTCCCGGATCGCGAGTGACGATGAAGCTCCCGTCATCGCCGACAACGCTAGCGACGTGGAGCTTCCCGTCGTCGCGAAGCGATCCCTCGGCGAGGGGGTTGGCGACGGTTGCCCGCACCCAGCCCGCCGGCGAGGCGGTTGCGAGGAGCCGTCCCGCCGGGCCGTTGCCGTCGATCTCGAGAGTCACCATCGGTTCGCGTCGCGTGATCTTTTCCAGGGACGCCGCGAGCAGCAGCGCCGCCGTTGCCGCCCGGCCGAGGGCCGCGGTGACGGTTGGGGATGGATCGTGGATCGAGCGCAGCGTCTCGACGGTCTCGGTTGTCGAGGCCGCTACGGCCCGCACCCGGCCGCTGAGAGCCATAGCGCGGATCAGCTCATCCGGCACCGTTGACCTCCCGTGCGGCTCGCGCGAGGGCGAACGAGGTGATCGGGCGCCCTTCGGTGAGGTACTTGACCTCGTAGCCGCTCTTGGGAAGATCTGCAAATGCTGCCTCGGCATCGAGCCACTCGAGCCCATCGACGGCCTGCAATGCCTCGCCGATGATCTCGGCGTACTCCGGAAAGTCGGTTTTCACCAACAGGCGTCCGCCGGGCCGGAGGGCGTCGGCTATCGCAGCGGCCATGTCCGGCTTGAAGAGGCGGCGCTTGTGATGGCGCTTCTTCGGCCATGGGTCCGGAAACAGAACGTATATTGTGGCCACAGACTGTGGTGGCAGGAGCCGGAGGAGGAGATCCTCCGCGGTGGTACGGATGAATCGGACATTGCGGAGGCCACGGCGTGCGGCGCGGTCACAGCCGAGCCTGTGGTACTTCGCAGCGCGCTCGACCGCGAGGTAGCTACCATCGGGGTTGCGCTCGGCCAACGCGAGCAGGAAGCGGCCCTTGCCCGAGCCGAGCTCAAGCTCGGGGTGCCCGGAGCTGCCAAAGAGCTCGGGCCAGCTCAGCGGGACGTGAACATTGTTGAGATCGACGTCGATCATCCGTTATCGAGCACCTCGTCGGGGGCCTCGTCTCCGAACACGATGCCGAGGGAGCGAGCACCCGTCACGAGCTGCCCCACCGGGTCGACCGCCTTCAGACGGTTGATTGCCTTCTCGATTGGAACCTCTTCGATCCGCTCACCGCGCAGCGCCACCATGTGGCCGAAGCGCCCGGCGAGGACGAGGTCGAGGGCTCGGCAGCCGAACGCAGTGCCCAGGATGCGGTCGACCGCGCACGGCGTGCCGCCCCGCTGAATGTGGCCGAGGACGGTGACCCGAACCTCGAGGCCGGTCGCTTCCTGGAGAGCGGGAGCAAGTTGGTAGGAGACGCCTCCAAGGCGTTTCCAGCCGGTTGTCTGGTCCTTGCTCTGGAAGACCTGCTCACCGCCCTCCGGACGCGCTCCCTCGGCGACGACGATGATGGAGAACGGGCAGCTGCGGTTCTGGCGCGCCCATACCTTGGCGATGACCGGCTCCATACGGAACGGGATCTCTGGAATCAAGATGACGTCGGCGCCGCCGGCGACTCCGGAGTGGAGAGCGATCCAGCCGGTGTCCCTGCCCATAACCTCCAGCAGCATGATGCGGTGATGGCTTTCCGCAGTGGTATGCAGGCGATCGAGCGCCTCGCTGGCAACTTCTACCGCTGTCGCAAAACCGAACGTGCGATCGGTGGCCGCAATGTCGTTGTCGATCGTTTTCGGGACACCGATCACGGGCAGTCCGTGCTCCGTCATCAGCCTCTGCGCGATCGCCAGGGTCCCGTCGCCGCCGATGACGACCAGGCAGTCGAGCCCGAGGCGTTCGAAGTTCTGCTTCGCGATCGCCGAGGCGTCGAGGATCCGCTCGGAGCCGTCGGCGAGCCTCTCCACGTACTTGAACGGGTTGCCTCTGTTGGTGGTGCCGAGGATCGTCCCTCCCCGCGGCAGGATGCCTCGGATGTCGCCAAGCTCGAGCTCTCGCGTCTTCATCTCGACGAGGCCGGAAAAGCCGTCCATGATGCCGACGACGCGGATGTTGTGGCGGGTGATGGCGGCCTTGGCGAGAGCCCGGATGACGGCGTTCAGACCGGGCGCATCTCCCCCTCCGGTGAGGATCCCGAGGCGGCGGATCTCGGTCATGAAGAAGCCTCCGACTCCTGTGCCGGCTCCTCGAGTCCGATGTGCATCATGCGAATCCCGAGCTCATCGGCGAACTTCAGGACGCGCTCGTCGCGATAGAACTCACCGTAGTGGATCGTCTGGATACCGGCGTTGACAATCAGCTTGAAACAGCTGAAGCACGGCGATGCGGTCACGAAGATCTCCGCCCCCTCGAGCCTGATTCCATGGCGAGCGGCCTGGACGAGAGCGTTCGCCTCGGCGTGCACGGTACGTAGGCAGTGTCCGTTCTCCATCAGGCAGCCGGCCTCATCGCAGTGCGGCGCTCCCCGCAGCGAGCCGTTGTAGCCGGTGGAGAGAATCGTCTTGTCGCGCACGATCACCGCCCCGACATGCTTCCGTGGACAGGTGGAACGGGTCGCCGCCTGAGCGGCGAGGTTCATGAAGTAGCGGTCCCAGGACACTCGAGTCATGGCGAGAGTATAGCCCGGGCGGTCGCTCCATCAAGGAGCGGTCGCCAGCTAGAGCAGCGCGGCGGTCGGGAAGAAGAAGGCGATCTCGGTGGCCGCGTTGTCGGGCGAGTCGGAGCCGTGGATGGCGTTGCGCTCGATCGACTCGCCATACAGCGCACGAATCGTGCCGGCGTCGGCGTTGGCAGGATCGGTAGCGCCCATCGCCCTGCGGAGCGAGGCGACCGCATCCTCACGCTCGAGGCACATCGGCCACACCGGTCCCGAGGTCATGTAAGCAACCAGGCTGTCGTAGAAGGGGCGCTCTCTGTGCACGGCGTAGAACTGGCGCGCCTGGCTCTCGGAAAGGCGCGTCATCCTCGCGGCCACGATCCGAAACCCCTGCCTCTCGAGATGGGCGATGATGTTGCCGACGTTGTTGGCCTGGACAGAGTCTGGCTTGATGATGGTCAGGGTTCGCTGGCTCATGGCTTCCTCCGAAGTGTGGACCGCTGCGGGGGCAGCAGGGCCCAGATCATACACGATTTCCGGCCGATCACAGAGCCGGGAATAGTTGACTGGGATTGAGACTTATTCCGAACGGCTGTTACGACCTCGAGCGCGAGCTCCGCAGCCGGAAACCGGACAGGGAAACACTGAATGGAGGATGCTACGAATGTCGACCTTTACATTACCCGAACTGCCGTACGCATACGATGCTCTCGAGCCGCACATCGATGCGCGGACGATGGAGATCCACTACACCAAGCACCACAACGGCTACGTCACCAACCTCAACGCCGCGGTTGAGAAGCACGGCGAGCTTGCGGGGGTAGCGCTGGAGACCCTGCTGGGCAACCTGGCCAGCGTGCCGGAGGACATCCGCACGGCGGTCCGCAACAACGGCGGCGGACACGCAAACCATTCCTTTTTCTGGCCCCTGATGAGCCCGAGCGGGGGCGGGGAGCCGGTGGGCGATCTGGCCCAGGCCATCGGTACAACGTTCGGCTCGTTTGCCGACTTCAAGGCGAAGTTCGAAGGCGCCGCCAAGACCAGGTTCGGCTCGGGCTGGGCCTGGCTGTCGCTGGACGCGTTCGGCAAGCTCGTGGTGCACTCGACGGCCAATCAGGACAACCCGCTCTCGGAAGGTCTCAAGCCGCTGGTCGGGCTCGATGTGTGGGAGCATGCCTACTACCTGAACTACCAGAACCGTCGCCCGGACTACATCGCAGCCTGGTGGAACGTCGTCAACTGGAGGCAGGCCAACAGCAACTTCCTCGCCGCGCGCTGACGCCGAGCCGGAAGGAGCCGAGAAGCCCCCGCGCTGCGGGGGCTTCTGTCGTCAACAGCTACTTGTCTCCAGGGAGAGATTGGGAAGCGGCGGGAGTCGTGACCGCAGCGGCCTCGCCGGCCGTGGCCGCTCCCGTTGGAGGCGGGGTCGGAGCTGGCGCCGAGACGGCGACGCCGTGCTTGTAGACCAGGGCCCCGCCCTTGTCGGCGGTGCGGGCTATCAGGAGTTGGCCGGCCAGCGCTGCGGCAAGCACCAGGACGCGGAGCGGGCCAAGCGGTGTGCGTTCAGCGGCAAGGCGGTCGCGGTACCACACGAGGAGGCGCATCACGGCCACGACGGCAAAGAACACCAGCGTCAGGAAGGCGGCGTCCTCATGGTCATAGATCGCGGTCTGAGCGGCGTTTGGGACATTGATCAGGGACTCAGCGGCGTTCTCCCCGCTCAGGTACGTGGCGCCGGCGGCCAGGGCGCCGAGCGCGTAGAGGAGGGTGGCGGCCCGGTCGAGCCAGCGCTGCCGGCGCAGCACGACGCAGGCCACGTCGACCGCGAAGGCGGTCACCAGCAGCGCGATCGGGAAGTGCACCAGCGCCGGGTGTAGGTTCGGCAACGCGGTGTGAGCGAGCAGGTACTGGATCATGCTTCCTCCTTGTGAGCGGCCCGACCCAGGTCCTTCACGTGCGGTTGATCATCCGCGGTGGCCCGCAAGCCGGCAGAGTGCTCGTCGCAATACAGTGGTGCCAACGTCTCACGGTCGCAGCGATCGGCGAGGCTCATCAGGTGGCGGACCCGCCCGGTGCGGTCGGAGAAGCCACGAAACGGCCGTAAAGCACGAGACCGATGACGGACAGGACGCCCATGGCCATGACGCCAGCGAAGAAGGGGACCGGCACCGCGGCGGCGCCCAACTTCACCGGCTGCTCGATGAACCGCTCATACAAGAAGCCGGCCCACGGTCCCGAGTAGAGGTTGCCGAGAAAGATTGCGAAGAACGAGTAGCCGAGGTAGACGGCGACTTGATCCGGCGGAGCTATGGTTCCGCAGAACTCGAAGAACCGCGCAGAACAGATCATCTCGCCCAGCGACCAGACCAGAATGCCGAGAGCGACGAAGGTGGCGGCGGGAGAGATGGCTGGAAGGAGCCACGAGACGGTGGCCACGAGCGTGCCGATGAGCATGGCCCGCAGCGTCGGCCAGCGCCGCGTCAGGTAGCTGATCGCGGCCTGCAGCAGCACGATGAGAAGGGCGTCGAGGGAGATGAACACCTCCGGGTTCAGCCAGTGCCCGAGGGGAATGATGCTGTTGATCGCCCCTTCCACGTGGGCGAGGTTGGTGAAGCTCTCAACGTACAGCGGCATGAAGCCGAAGAGAACGTTGATCATTCCCCAGAAGCCGGAGAAGATCACCAGCAGCAGCACGAACCTCCAGTTGCGAAGCACCAGGAAAATCTCGGCGACAACCTGGCTCATGCTCTTGCCGGATCCCCGCTCAGCGGCGGATACAGGCTCCCGATAGACCGCCAATGCCTGCAACAGCATCAGGGCGCAAGCTGCAGCGGAGACCCAGAAGACGTATCGAAACTCGGTGCGGTTGCGGACCTGAGCGGCAATCACCGGACCGATCAGGCCGCCGGCGTTGATCATCATGTAGTAGAGGCCGAAGCCAACGGGACGGGTCGAGCCCTCCTCTGTGGTGCGGGTGACGGTACCGGAGATCGTCGGCTTGATGATCGAGCCGCCGACCGCGATGAGCCCGAGCGCGACGCAGATGAGCCCGAAGCTGCGCGTCGCCCCGAGCAGCAGGTAGCCCACGGTGAGGGTGGAGAACGCTACCACGAGCGCCGGCTTGTAGCCGAAGCGATCGGCGAGGGCGCCCGCCAGCAGCGGCAGCAGGTACAGCGCTCCGGTGAAGATGCCGTACACGAGGCCGTAGAGATCAGCGCGGATCCCCAGGTGCTGGACCAGGTAGATGCCGAGCACCAGCACCATCCCGTAGTAGGCGAGACGCTCGAAGAGCTCCATGACAACGGCCGAGTAGAGCGTGCCCGGCAGGCGGCGGACGAGGCTGAAGTCCATGGTCGGTCCCTCCGCGCCGGAGGGTAGCAGATGTACGGGCTGACCCGGGAGTATTATGGCGACGGAGGTCACTGATGGAAGTCGGCAGGAAGAGCAAGAAGACGATCGGCATTCTCACCGGCGGCGGCGACGTTCCCGGCCTCAACCCTGCCATCCGCGCCGTGACCGTGCGCGCGCTGAGGGAGGGCTACCGGGTGCTCGGGATTCGGCGCGGCTGGGCCGGGCTGATCGAGATCGACCGCAACGAAGAGGGACACCCCTCGGAGCACATCCTGGAGCTCACGGACGGGGTCGTGAACAAGGTCGGCCGCACCGGCGGTACATTCCTGCACACCTCGCGGACGCGCCCCAGCCACGTGCCGCGGGAGAACCTCCCGGAGCATCTTCGGGAAACCTACACAGATGAGGTCAACGACCTCACCGCCGAGGTCCTGGCCAACCTGGAGTACCTCGGTATCAGCAGCCTGGTCCCCGTCGGAGGAGATGACACGCTCTCCTATGCGGCCTACCTCCACGGCAAGGGGGTGCCGGTCATCGCCATCCCCAAAACCATGGACAACGATGTTCCGGGCACCGACTACTGCATCGGCTTCTCCACCTGCGTGACCCGCACGATCGAGATGACGCACGCGTTGCGAACCAGCGCCGGCAGCCACGAGCGCTTCCTCGTTATCGAAGTGTTTGGAAGATACGCGGGCTTCACGGCGCTGCTGCCGGCAATGGCGGGCGCCTCACACCGCTGTGTGATCCCCGAGCACACCTTCGATATCGAGCTTCTGTGCGAGCTCCTCTCCAAGGATCGGCGACGCAACCCGAGCCAGTACGCGGTCGTGATCGTCTCCGAGGGCGCCACCTTCAAGGGCATGGAACAGATGGTGTTCAAGGAGGACGAACGGGACATGTATGGTCACAAGAAGCTGGGCGGCATCGGCGATCGGGTGGCCGGCATGCTCAAGGAGATCTCGCCGAAGTTCAACGGCGGGCGGCGGGTCAACGTGATCAGCCAGCGGCTCGGTTATCTGGTCCGCTGCGGCGATCCCGATGCCATGGATTCGATCGTGCCGATGGCGTACGGGAACCTGGCCATGGACCTGATCCTCGACGGCGTCTCTGGGCGGCTCGTCAACGTGCGCAACGGCCGCTACGACAACGTCCCGATCGGGGTCGTCACCAGCCGCAAGAAGGTCGTTGACGTGGGCAAGTTCTACAATACCGAGCGCCTCTGCCCCCGCTACAAGAGATTCGAGGGAGCCCCCGTCTTCATCATGACCAGCGACTATTAGAACCGCGTACCGCGTAGCCCCTGTTCTGTTCGGGACGTTGCTGAGGCGCTGCCGGCGGCCTACGCGGCACGCGCTTCTTCCGGATGCGCTTCGTGCATCCCGGAGTCAACTTTGAGAGTCAGATCTCGTCATGTGGATTTCTCTTCTTGATGCGCGTAGCGCGTCAGTAGGAGCCCGCTGAGCGCAGGCCCACTGGAGCGTAACAGGCGACAGAGTGCGTGCGCGGGCCCACGCGCAGCGGGGTCCTACTCGTAACGGAGGGCCTCGATGGGATCGAGGGCGGAGGCCTTTGCCGCCGGGTAGGTGCCGAAGACGACGCCGACCAGGGCTGCAAAGCCGAAGCCCAGGAACACCGCCCACGCAGGGACGTGCGCGCCGGGGAAGCCGGGGATCGCCTTGGCGCCGAGAACCCCCAGACCCCACCCACCGAGGACCCCGATCAGGCCACCGAACAACGACAGCGTGACGGCCTCGATCATGAACTGCACGAGAATGTCGGAACGGCGGGCGCCGACCGCCTTGCGAATCCCGATCTCGCGCGTGCGCTCGGTGACTGACACCAGCATGATGTTCATGATGCCGATGCCACCGACGAGGAGCGCAATCCCCACCACCGCCGCGACCACCGAGGTCACGGTGCCCAGGATCGAGCCCGTGGTCTTGAGAATCTCCTCCTGCAGCACGACCTGGAAGTCGCTCTTCTTGCCCTCGGCGATGTGGTGACGGCTGCGGAGCACCTGTGTGATCTGGTCCTTGGCGAGGTCGACCTCCGCAGGGCTCTTGGCCTTGAAGTCGAGGATCAGCTGCTTGAGAGCCTCGCGGCCGTAGATGTCCCGCGCCGTGGTGATCGGGATCAGGACCAGATCATCTCGATCCTGGCCGAACATCTCGCCCTTCTTCTCCATGATGCCAACGATCGTGAAGCTGGCGCTGCCGACGATAATGTCCTTGCCGATGGGACGCTCGCCGAGCCCGAGCTCTGAGATGATCTTGCGGCCAATCAGGCAGACGCGGGCATGACGCTCGATGTCCAGCTCGGAGAAGAACCGGCCCATGTCGACCCAGTGGTTGTTGACCTCCTGGTGATAGGGGCCGACCCCGAGGAGCGTGGTGGCGTGCTTGTTGTCGCCGTAGTACACGCGCTCGGAGCGAAAGAACACCGGGTTGAAGTAGCGCAAGGCGGTCGCATGCGCCATGACCGCGAGCCCGTCCTCGTAGGTCAGCGTGATCTCCTTGCCCGCCAGGTCGGGGTCATTGAAGTCGCGCTCGGGGGCGACCCTGATGAAGGTCGCCCCGACCCCTTGCAGCTCGCTGGCGATCACGAAGTTGAGCCCCTGCACGATGGACACCACTGCGATCACGGCAGCGACGCCGATGATGATGCCGAGGGTTGTCAGCACCGAGCGCATCTTGTTGGCGCGGATCGCTTTCAGCGCGATGCGGAGGTTCTCCAGGATCATCGGCCGATTCCCTTGGTTGTGACCCGCACGTCCTCGACGATCCGCCCGTCAAGCAGGCGGACGACTCGGCGTGCCTGCTCGGCGATGCTCTCCTCGTGGGTGACGAGAACCATCGTGTTGCCTGCCGCGTTGAGGTTGGCGAACAGTGCCAGGATCTCCTCGGAGGTACGCGAGTCGAGGTTGCCGGTGGGCTCATCGGCGAGCAGGATCGAGGGGTCGTTCACGAGCGCCCGGGCGATGGCAACGCGCTGGCGCTGACCTCCCGAAAGCTCGTTGGGCTGATGTTTGATACGGTCGCCGAGACCGACCTTCTCAAGCGCCTCGCGGGCCTTCCGGCGGCGTTCGCGGCGCGGCATTCGGCCGTAGATCAGCGGCAGCTCGACGTTCTCGAGCGCGGTGGTGCGGGGCAGGAGGTTGAAGGTCTGGAAGACGAACCCGATCTCGGAGTTGCGGATCTCCGCGAGCGCCGTGTCGTCGAGCCCCGAAACCTGACGGTCGTTGAGAACGTAGTCCCCGGAGGTCGGGGTATCCAGGCATCCGAGGAGGTTCATCAACGTCGACTTGCCAGATCCGGAGGGGCCCATGATCGCCAGGAACTCTCCGGCCTCGACCGTCAGGTCGATTCCGTCCAGGGCTCGAACCTCCTCGGTCCCGACGCGGTACAGCTTCCGCAAACCCTGGATATTGATCAGCATCAGTCGACCTCGACCCCAACCTGATTATCCTCGCTCGTCTCGGACTCCTCGGACTTCTTTTTGTCCTTGTGGACCGCGTCGCCGTCGTGGAGCGTCTTGAGCGTGCGGTAGGGTCCGGTGATGACCGGAGTATCCTCCTTGAGGCCCTCGCTGATCTCCACGAACAGGTCATCCGAGATCCCGGTCGTCACGGCTCGGACCTTGGCTTTTCCGTTCTCCATGACATAGACCGCGTCGCGCTGCTCGATCTCACGAGCCTTCACGCCGCGCACCTCGTGGCCATCGGCGTCGACCTTGCGCTTGACAACGGCCTGGATCGGTACCGCTACAACATTCTCGTGGGTCGCGGTGATGATGTCGACCTTGGCTGTCATGGCCGGCCGCAGCGACGGATCGGGGTTGTCGAGGGCGATCTTCACAGTGAACCTGATGACGCCCTGCGAGGCGTCCTTGACGCCCGAGGTCGCAATCTCGACCACGTGGCCCTTCTCGACCTTGCCAGCCAGGGCGTCCACGTGGACGTCGGTCGGAAGCCCGAGCTTGACGTGAACGATATCGACCTCTCCGACCTCGACCTCGGCCAGAATGCTCGACATGTCGGCCACAGTCATGATGACCGAGCCCGGCAGGTTGGTGCTTCCCGGCACGACGGTCTCGCCGCGCTCGGCGTTGAGCTGGATGATGACGCCGTCCATCGGCGACCGTATCGTGGTCCGCTCCAGGTCATCCTGTGCGCGCTTGAGCGCGGAAGTGTACTGCTCGACACTGTGTCTCTCAGACTTCAGCTCGACACGGGCAGTGTCGTAGGCCAACTGGGCAGCATCCATCTGCTGCTGGCTGGCCATTCCCTGTGACAGGAGGTCGCTGGTTCGTTTCAATGTCCGGTCAGCATCCTCGAGCTGGACCTGAACGCGCGTCACGGCGACCTTCGCCTGCTCCAGGGCAGCCCGTGCCTGGTCGCGCGCGGCCTCATACAGGTTGGGCTCGATCTGCACCAGGATCTGGCCCCGGCGGACCGTATCGCCCTCCTTGACCGGGAGGTCCGTGATCTCGCCGACAACCTTGGCCGAGATCTCGACCTTGTTCTTGGGTGTAATCTCGCCGGTCGCCTTGACACGCGAGGAGATCGTCCGTGTGGCGGCCTGCTCGATCGTGACGGCTGTGCCACGCTCGGAGTGGGTGTTGAGGCTGGCGTACACAACCAGGGCGAGCACGGCGAGGATCGCCACACCGATGATGACCTTCTTCATGAATCTCTCCCTTGGACCGCCGTCGCCTCAGCCGCGGATGAGGGCGAGTCCGACCTTCCCGACGATCCACAGCAACCAGATGACCCCCACGACGACGCCGGCGCGCTTGCGATCGATGCCGCCGACGACCGAGAGGCCAATAACCAGCAGGGCGAGGGCCCACAGGTTGAAGATGTCGACGGTCGACGCCAAGGCGCCGAGCCACTTGGGTGTCTCAGGAGACAGGAAGGCGCCAAGGTTCGACTTGACTAGGTGCTGCATCTCGTCCGCCGGGAGCTTGCCCACGCGCTGCATCAGAACAACGGCAAGCGCGGCTTTGATGAGTCCGGACGGCCAGTAGGCGTGCAGCGTGGCCGAAAACGTGTGCAGGAAATCGACGTCTGACCCGGACATCTTCATGCCCAGCAGGTAGAGCGCGGCGAGAATGACCATGATCAGCGGCACCACCACCACCGAGGCCACCGGCCCGATGTAGGCAAACTTGTCGGCGCGCTGCATGATGGTGTCCATCTGCTCGTCGCTGATCTCGGTCGAGCGCTCGGCCATCCGGGCCCTGATGGTCGCCTCCATGTCGATGTGCGGTATGGCCGCCAGCTGAGCCCCGATAGCGATCAGTGTGGTCAGAATCAGGCATAGCACCCAGGTCGGCTTGCGTCCGATATCGGCAAACACCTCGCCGGGCGAGCTGAACACACTGACAAGGCGGGCGAAGCCTCCAATGCGCGCTGCCGCCGTTTCTGCGCTCGCACCAACCTCTGGCTGAAGCTCGGGCTCGTAGCTTGGTGGCTCTGAGCTCATGACGGGTCCTCCTCGTTCTTCTGCGTCACCGTTTCCGGAGACGGCTCCTGCACCGGCTTCGATGCGGTCTTGTCGCCGCGGAAGTCGACGAACTGGAGCCAGCGGACGTTCTTCCAGTAATCGTGCGGGATCTCGGGCTGCCCCGGATCGACAATGGCGACGTGCTCGTCGTCGAGGAGCATGCCGGTGGCGTAGCGGTAACCGACCAGCGCCCTGCGGTAGGCGACCTCGGCCTGCAGGGCCGTCAGCTTCGCGCCGGCGAGGTCATCCTGGATCTGGAGCACCTGGTAATTGGTCGAGAGGCCGTTGTTGTACTTGGTCTGCTCGGCCTCGAGGTTGCGCTGTGCGGCGGCCTGGGCGGCCTCGGCGGCGTCGATGTTGGCGGCGCCGTCCTCGAGCGCACGGACTGCTATGCGCACATCGCGGGTGATCTGCTGCTTGAGCGCGTTGAGCTGGACCTTCGCCTGATCGAGCTCGTAGCGGCGCTGGGCGAGCCTCGCCTTGGCATCGTTGTTGCCGAGCGGGATTCCGAAGGTGATGCCGAGGCTCCAGTGGGGGAAGTCCTGCTTGCGGAGTTGGCGCAGCGCATCGTCGAGACCACCCGGCTGGGTCGAGATGACCTGTCCGGTCTCGGAATCCACGACCTTGAAGTTCCCGCCGAGGCCACCCCAGCCGTAGTTTGCCTGCAAGTCCAGGCGCGGCAGGACGGTGTTGCGCGCAACGCGCGTGTTGAGCGCGGCCAGCTCGATGCTGAGAAGCAGGCTGTGGACCTCGGGGCGCCTCTTCAGTGCCAGGTCGATCGAGTCGGCCAGCTTCGGGTGGATCCGCTTGGAGGTGAGCTCCTCGGCTGTCTTGATGTGGACGTCCCACTCGTCCGGCTGGTCGAAACCGAGCACCGCCTTCAGCGCGTCCTCGGCGTTCGCGGCCGCGTTGCCGGCGGTGATCAGCTCCTGACGGCGCGCTGCGACGGTTGCCTCCGACTGCACGGTATCGATCGGCGCCGCGGTGCCAACCTTGACCCGCTCCTGGGTCTCGCGGAGGAGCCGCTGGGCCAGCTCCAGTGACTGCTGACGGACCTCGACCGCCTTGCGCGTCGCGACCAGGTCCCAGTACGCGTTCTCAACCGTCTGCAGCGTGCTGATCACCTTGATGGCGAACGACGCCGCCGTCTGGTCGCGGGAGTTGCGGGCAACGACGATGGCTGAGCGGTTGACCAAGGTACCGAACCCCTGCAGCAGCGGCTGCCGCAACGACACGGTGAGGTCGGTGTTCCAGCGGGGGTTGAGGAAGAAGAACGTGGAGTTTGTCTCGCTCCGCGTGGTCGAGGAGTCGACGGAGAGGTTGGTGCCGGTTGGGAGCACGGTCGCGAGCCCGAGATCGAACTTGGCATCGCGGCCTACGTTGACATCGGCGCCGGCAAGCTGGGTGGCTGCGGGCGCCTTGCTCCAGTCGCCGCTGACGCCAAGGCTGAGCTGGGGGTCGAAGGTGCCGGTAGCGCCGGCGATCGAGGCGTCGGCCTTGGCAACGTCGTAACGGCCGACCTGAAGGTCGAGGTTGCGCGACAGAGCAAGCTCGTACGCTTCGGGCAGCGTCAGTGCCAGGGTTCCTTCGGTCGTCGACGGCGCCGGAGCGACCTCACCGGGCAGAGCGGGGGTCGTGAGCTGCTGTGCCGAGAGTGGTTGTCCAAGAGTGGCGGCCAGGGCGAAGATCGTTGCGAGGGCGTAGAATTTCACGATTCCTCCTCATCTACCTGCTCGCCCGATTTTACGCAGCCCGCGCCGAAAAGTTCCTACGCTTCACGAAACTTTACGGGCGTAGCGGTCTCAAGTGCGCTACAAAGAACGAGAAAGTTGTGGTTTCCCGGACCTGGCGGCAGTCCCGTCGTTGCAAGTCGAGATTCCTGTCAGTGTCCGGGCGCGCCGCGCCGAGCAGCTCCGGTCCTTCGTATCGGCCGGTTGTCCGGTCTCTTCTCAGGTTCCCTCCTCCCAGGACGCAAGGTACGCCTCCTGCTCAGCGGTCAGCTCATCGATCGCGACGTCCATGGTCTCCAGCTTGAGACGAGCGATGGTGCGGTCGATCTCGGCCGGAACTCTATGCACCCGGGTCTCCAACTGTGTCCCGTGCCGCCGCATGTGCTCGGCGGCCAGGGCCTGGTTCGCGAACGACATGTCCATGACGGCTGCCGGATGACCTTCGGCGGCGGAGAGGTTGACGAGACGTCCTTCAGCCAGCAGGTACACAACGTGGCCGTCCGGGAACTTGTAGCCCTCGACGAACGGCCGCACGTGCCAGTGTTCCGAGGCCTCACTCCGGAGCCCCTCGACATCGATTTCGACATCGAAGTGGCCCGAGTTGCAGACAATGGCCCCGTCCTTCATTGCCGCCAGGTGCTCGACGGCGATGACATGCTTGTCGCCCGTCACGGTCACGAACAGGTCGCCTCGGCGGGCCGCCTCGGCCATTGGCAAGACCATGTAGCCGTCCATGACGGCCTCCAGGGCGCGTACAGGATCGACCTCGGTGACAACGACATGGGCGCCGTGACCGTGGGCACGCATGGCGACCCCGCGTCCGCACCAGCCGTAGCCGGCAACCACTACCGTGCTGCCGGCGAGGAGGATGTTGGTCGCCCGGAGAATCCCGTCTATGGTGGACTGGCCGGTGCCGTAACGGTTGTCGAACAGGTGCTTGGTGTCCGCGTCGTTGACCGCGATGACCGGAAACTGCAGCACCTCGTCACGCTCCATGGCGCGCAGGCGGATAACGCCCGTCGTCGTCTCCTCCGTCGAGCCCTTGACTCCCGCCAGCAAGCGCGCACAGCCTTCTTTGCCGAGTTCCTCGGCCAGGGCCCGCACCTGCGGGTTGACCTGATCCAACCTCCCGAGACCAACAAAGATCAGGGACGAGACGAGGTCAGCACCGTCATCCATGGTCAGCGTTGGTTCCATCTCGAGACAGGAGCGTAGGTGGGAGTAATAGGTGTCGGTGTCCTCGCCCTTGATTGCAAAGACCGGGATGCCGAACTCGCTGACCAGGGCCGCGGCAACATCATCCTGAGTCGAGAGTGGGTTGGAGGCGCACAGGCGCACCTCCGCTCCGCCGGCCGCCAACGTGCGGGCAAGGTTGGCGGTCTCGGTAGTGACGTGGAGGCAGCCAGCGATTCGCTCGCCGGCCAGCGGTCGCTCCGTTTCGAAGCGCTGGCGGATGGAGCGCAGCACTGGCATATGCCGGTCGGCCCACAGGATCCGCTGCAGGCCGGCCGGCGCCAGGCCGAGATCCCTCACATGATGTGGTACTTCCATGATCAACCTCCTGCGGTTCCCCGGACCGGCAGATGCTAACGCGGAATCGCCGCCTGCACAACGTTCCCGGTAGAATCGCCCCATGGCTATTGATGCCGATTTGCTCGTCGAGCTTCGCCAAGTCCTCACTGCGGACGAGATCATCGTCGATGGAGATACCCTGACCAGGTACGGACGAGACGAGACCGAGGACCTCTGCTTCCCGCCACAGATCGTTGTGCGGCCACGGCGCGGTGAAGATGTGGCCACGATCCTGGGGCTCGCATACCAGCGCGGCGTGCCGGTAACGCCGCGCGGCGGCGGCACCGGCCTGTCCGGAGGCGCCCTCCCGGTACAGGGTGGGGTGGTCCTGTCCCTGGACCGGCTCGACCGGATCCTCGAGATCGATGAGGAGAACCTGGTTGTGGTTGTCGAGCCCGGGGTCGTGACCCAGACCCTGCAGGAGGAGGTGGAGCGACGCGGCTTGTACTACCCGCCCGACCCGGCCTCGCGTGGCTCGTGCACCATCGGCGGCAACCTGGCTGAGAACGCAGGCGGCCCCCGCGCCGTAAAATACGGCGTTACCTCCGATTATCTGATGGGTTTGCGGGTCGTTCTGGCCGATGGGACCCCGATCCGAGTCGGCGGACGCTGCCGCAAGGACGTGGCCGGGTACGATCTGAAGCGGTTGTTGGTGGGCTCGGAAGGGACGCTCGGGGTCGTCACCGAGGCTACCCTGCGCCTGATCCCGTTGCCCGAGCACAGGGCGCTCTTCCTGGCAGGATTTGCGACGCTCCAGGGCGGTCTCGACGGCGTTCTCGCAGTGCTGCGGGAGATGACCCCGTCGGCGTGCGAGTTTCTGGAGAGAGCCGCCATCGAAGCCGCGGCCCGCCACCTGTCGCGCCCCGTGCCGTTGCCGGGAGCGGAGTCCTACGTCCTGATGGAGGTGGATGGCCTCTCGGAGGGGGATGTCGAGGCGCAGATGCTGGCTGCCGGGGAGATTCTAGATCGGACGGGCGCCGTCGAGGTTGTCGCGGCGGTGTCATCGCGTGAGCAGGAGGAGCTGTGGGGACTCCGGCGCGCCGCCGGAGAAGCGGTCAAGGCTCTGTCTACGTACAAGGAGGAGGACTGCGCCGTTCCCCGTTCGCGAATCGTGGACCTGGTTCTCGGAGTGAAGGAGATCGCCGCCCGCCACGGCATCACGACGATCTGCTACGGCCATGCCGGTGACGGCAATATCCACGTCAACGTGCTGCGGATGAATGTCGACGAAGAGACCTGGAGCAAGAAGCTCCCACAGGCAATCGAGCAGATCTTCCGCCTCACGGTCTCACTCGAGGGGAGCATCACGGGCGAGCACGGAGTCGGCTTCACGCAGCGACGCTACCTGCCGATCCAGCTCGGCAGCGCAGAGCTCGACCTCCTGCGTCGGATCAAGGAGGCGTTCGATCCGCGGGGAAGCCTGAACCCAGGGAAGGTGCTGCCCGACCCTCGAGACGAGGGCAGAGGCGCCAAGCCGCGAAGAACGCGATGATCTGAAAGGACTGGCTGCCATAGTGGTTCACTATCGGACCAAACCTCAACTCGAGACACCGGCTGAGGAGAGCGCGTGTCAGCGACGCTGGAAACCCGGTTCCACCGCGCTTGGGCAGGATGGGGATGATCGCTGAGGGGTGATAGAATAGGGGGTCGGGTTCAGGAGGGCATGTGGAGTTCGAGGTCGGCGATAAGGTGGTTTACCCCAGCCAAGGCGTCTCGGTAATCGAGACCATCGCCGACGAGGTTCTGGCCGGCCAGCCCATGCGGTGCTACCACCTTCGCTTGCTGAGCACTCAGTCGAAGGTGATGGTCCCGGTCGACAATTGGGAGCGCGTGGGACTGAGGCCACTGGCGGAGAACGACGAGGTCCTGCGGGCGATGAAGCGCCTGAAGGGGCAAGACGCGAACCAGGAGCACGACTGGAAAGACCGCTACCGCGCCAACCTCGACCGCATCAAGACTGGCGACCTCGACGAGATTGTCGACGTCCTGCTCTGTCTGGCCGAGGTCGCGTCGCGCAAGACCCTTTCGTTTCGCGAGCGCAAGATGTACGACCATGCCCGGCAGCTCCTGGTCTTCGAGGTCGCCGAGGTGGAAGGCCGCGAGCCCGAGGAGGTGGACCGCGAGATCGAAGGCGTCCTCCGGCAGCGGGAAGATGAGGGCTTCGGCGAGGAGTAGGGTCGCCCGCCGTCCCGAGCTGCCGAGCCTCGGCCCCAACCCGGGGAAGGTCGCTCCGCCTCGGCACAGCCCGCGCGGTACCCCTGAATGAACGGCAAGCAGACTCCGTGGTACTGGAAGCTGCACTGGCAGGTCCTGATCGCGCTCGGGGTAGGGCTTGCGGTGGGTACATGGGCACCCGGGACAGCCGAGAGTCTGGGGTTTCTCGGCGATCTCTTCCTGCGGCTGCTCAAGATGGTGATTGTGCCGCTGATCTTCACATCGTTGGTCAACGGAATCACCAGCCTCGGTAATGCCCGCAGCGTCGGGCGGGTCGGTCTGCGGACAGTCATCTACTACCTGGTATCGACCTCCGCCGCCATCGTCGTCGGCCTCGGTCTGGTCAACCTCCTGCGACCGGGGATGGGTCTGCATCTCGGAACCGGGGTCCTGCCGGAAGGGCTCAACACCGGATCGCAGTCGCTCCCCGATTTCCTCCTGCGCTTGGTTCCCGACAACATCGTGGCGGCCATGGCGCGCGGGGATATTCTCCCGGTCATTACCTTCGCGATCCTGTTCGGGCTCTTCCTCACCGGCCTCAACGACGAGCGAGGGCGTGCCGTACAAACGGTTGTGGACGGCGTGCTCGACGTGATCCAGCGACTGACCCTGGCGATCGTGCGACTGGCGCCGATCGGGATCTTCGCCCTGCTGGCCCGCGAGGTGGCACGCTCTGGCATCGACGTGATCGTATCCCTCGGCCCGTACTTTCTCGTCGTCGGCCTCGGCCTCGTCATCCACGCAACGATTACGCTTCCGCTGCTGCTGCTGGTAGTCGCCCGCAGGAGCCCGCCGAAGTTCCTGCGTGCAGTGTTGCCTGCCCTTGCGACCGCCTTCTCCACCGCATCATCGTCGGCGACGTTGCCGTTGACGATGGAGTGTGCCGAGCACGAGGCAGGGTTGCCGCGGGGCGTGGTGAGCTTCGTGCTGCCGCTCGGCGCAACCGTGAACATGGATGGAACGGCTCTCTACGAGGCGGTCGCGGCGCTGACGATCGCCCAGATGTACGGTATCCATCTCGGCCTTACCCAGCAGCTCGTCGTGCTGCTGACGGCACTGCTGGCATCGATCGGGGCGGCCGGCATCCCGATGGCCGGACTGGTCATGCTGGTCGTCGTTCTGCAGGCGGTGGGGTTGCCGTTGGAGGGAATCTCGACGATCATAGCGGTCGATCGCGTCCTTGACATGATGCGGACGGCTACCAACGTCTGGAGCGACCTCGTGGGAACGGCGGTCGTGTCACGGTTCGAAGGGAGCACAGCATGAAGCGTTCCGTGATCCTGGCGCTGTCGGTCGCGGTGGCGGCCTCGTGGACCGTGGCCGCCAGCTCGCTCGGTGACGTGTTTCGCGCCGAGCTCGAGGTACAGCGACGGCTCATGGTCTCTACGATCAAGACGCTCGGCGATCATCAGGCTGACCTGCAGGAAGCCTGGACACGCACGGATCGCCTGACCGAGGACCTGCTGCGGGCGGAACAGGACGGGGAGAGCGCGGCGAGCTTGCGGTTGCGTGACCAAGACCTTCGGGAAGCTGAGGGCGAGCTGATCATGCACATCCTTGCGAGCCAGCGTCTCCGCAGTCAGATCACCGAGATCCAGATGCGGATCGAGCAAATGCAAGAGATGCTCAAGCAGGTCGAGGGGGCCGGCAAGAACGAGAGCGATCCGTTGTCGGGGCGTTGGCACCTGGTGGTCGAGCCCGGCGGGCAGGAAGGCGATCTCGTCCTGAGCCTCAACGGAACGCTGCTCAGCGGCATCTACCATCTGTCGGGGGACTGGTACGGCTCATTCCGCGGCACCTATGTGGCAGGCAAGGTCCGTCTCGAACGAGTCGACTCCCAGCTCGGGTTCGCTGCAGTGTTCTATGGGCAGTACTCTGGCGGTGACCGGCCGCGGTTGGAGGGAACCTGGGAGGGGACACACCTCGCGGCCGGTCAGGCTGCCGGCGGCAGCTGGCTGGCCACACGGCTGCCCGAACCCCAAGAAACAGGGTATCCTGAGCCTCCGAGTCCGTAGGGAAGCCCCGCGGGCGAACGTTCGGGGAGGAGGCTCGCAAGCGATGTTGAAGAGTCCGATGTTCACTCTGGCGGTTGGGTTGATGGTTGGTTTGGCGCTGGGGTATGTGCTGGCGGAGAGGGAGTCAGTACCGCCGGTCTCGGCGATGCGTACGGCTGCCGGAAGCTCGGCGTCCTCGACGGAGGGTTTGCCTCCCGGGCACCCGCCGATCGACCAGACCGCATCCCAGAGTCCTCGCAACGACAGCGCCGAGCTGACGAGGCAGTCAGCGTCCCTGCGGGCGATGCTGCAGAAGAACCCGAAGGACGCGAAGGTGCTGGCGGCGCTCGGCAACCTCTACTACGATCACTCGCAGTGGCCAGAGGCCAAGGGCTGGTACGAGCAGACGTTGAAGGTTGCACCGGAGGACACCGACGTGCTGACCGACCTGGCCGTCGTCGAGCGCAATCTGGGTGCGCACGAGGACGCGCTGCAGACGCTAGATCGGGTGCTGAAGATCGACCCGAGCCACTGGCAGGCGCTATACAACAAGGCCATCATCCTCAACTTTGACCTTCACCGCCACGACGACGCAAAGGCTGCACTCGACAAGCTCGAGAGGATGCGGAAGGACCATCCGGAGATCCCCGACCTCGCCTCACTGAGGGCGGAGATTGCGGGGAAGGGTTAGGATGGTGGAGCGGTCCTCACCCGGGGCCTCCCGGGCGGGCCGCCGGCGGAGCGTATGCGGCGATTCCTCTTCTTCGTCATTATTCTCTACGTCGTCTGGCGTGTTCTGAGCATCGTCGGACGGCGGATGGAGCGGAGTTCCCGTGGGGCGAGCAGGTTCAGCCGGTTCGATCACCGGGGGCCCGGCGGCGTTGGGAATGGTCGGCCGCAGGGCGAGAAGCTGGTCCCGTGCCAGCGCTGTGGAACGCTCCTCCCCGCGAGCCGGGCTCTGCCGGGGACCCGGGGCGCCTTCTACTGTTCCGATGACTGCCGCGACCTGGCGATCGCAGAGGACGGGCGTGGAACCGCGAACGGCTCCGGGACGTAGGGCTCGTCTCGAGCTGGTCGCGGCCGGCGCCAGCCTGGCGGCGGCGGGCCTTCTCCTCCCAGGGGAAGGGAACCTCTCGGTTCGGATCGACCGGACGGTCCTGATCACCGCGGCCGGCGTCGACAAGGGCCGGCTGGCGGCTGCCGACCTGATCAGCTTCGAGGTCGGCAACAGCAGCAGCTCGGGCGTCGTTTCCACGGAGGTGCGACTCCACAATACGATTTATGTTCGGCACCCCGCGGTGGCGGCCGTAGTCCACGCCCATCCTCCTCGCGTCCTCGGCCTAGCGACGCGCAACCGTCTTCCCGACTGTCGCTTGACGATCGAGGGCGAGCGGGACCTCGAAGCAGCGGTTCTGGTCGGTGTATTTCCACCGGGCTCGCAGGAGCTGGCCGATGCCGTCGCACAGGCCATCGTTCACGCCCCGGCTTGCGTGCTTGACCGGCATGGCGCGGTGACCGTCGGCAGTACCCTCGGGCTGGCGGTGCGGCGGATGTTGCTCCTGGAACGGTTGGCCGGGATCGAGGGCTGGGGGTCGGGTGGCTGAGCGAGACGATCCAGCATCCTCGCCAGCGGCGCCTCTGGCCGACCGGATGAGACCGAGAAACCTGGAGGAGGTGGCCGGACAGGAGAAGCTCGCCGGCCCCAGCGGCGTGCTGCGTGGGTTTGTGGCAGCCGGCGAGCTCCCTTCCATGGTTCTGTGGGGGCCGCCTGGTTCAGGGAAGACGACTTTGGCGCGTCTCCTTGCCGCGGCAGTCGGTGCGGAAATGGTCGGCTTCTCGGCGGTGCTGTCCGGTGTCAAGGAGGCCCGCGCGGTCATGGCCGAGGCCCGCAACCGCCGGCGGAGCGAACGGCGACGGACGGTGCTGTTCGTCGATGAGATCCACCGCTTCAACCGCGCCCAGCAGGACGCGTTCCTGCCCTACGTGGAGTCGGGCGACATCATCCTCGTTGGCGCTACCACCGAGAACCCTTCTTTCGAGCTCAACCGCGCCCTGCTGTCACGCCTCAAGGTCTACGTGCTCGAGCCGCTGGCAGAGGACGTTCTGCGGCTGCTGTTGCAACGTGCGCTCGAGGACGGTGAACGCGGGCTCGGAGGGCTGGCGGTCGAGGTTAACGACGACGTGATGCCCCTGATCGCCCGGCTGTCGGCGGGGGACGCGCGGCAGGCTCTGAACCACCTCGAGATGGCCTGCCAGATTGCGGCGTCGGAGGGGCTGCAGAGGATCGACCGCGAGATGGTCGAGCAGGTCGCTCAACGGTCGCTGGCCATCTACGACAAGGGACGCGAGGAGCACTACAATCTGATCTCGGCTCTTCACAAGGCGATCCGCAACTCAGATCTGGACGCTTCGCTGTACTGGCTGGCGAGGATGCTGGAAGGAGGCGCGGACCCGCGGTTCATCGCCCGCAGGCTGTTGCGCGTCGCGTCCGAGGACGTCGGCATGGCCGATCCGCGGGCCCTGCAGCAGGCGGCGGCCGCTGCCCATGCAGTGGAGCACATGGGCATGCCCGAGTGCGAGCTGGCACTGGCGCAGGCCGCGGCGTACCTCGCGCTGGCTCCCAAGTCGAACGCTCTGTACACGGCGTACGGGAGGATCAAGGCGGAGGTGGCGCAAAGACCCGGCCTCGCAGTGCCGCTGCAACTCCGCAACGCACCGACGAGGCTGATGAAGGAGCAGGGGTACGGTGCCGGCTACAGATACGCGCACGACGAGCCGGGCCACGTGGCCGACATGGACTGCCTGCCTGGGGAGCTGGCGGGGGAACGTTTCTACCGGCCGACGGAAGAGGGGTGGGAGGCCCGCATTCGCGAGCGCCTGAAGGACCTGCAAAGCCGCCGGCACCGGCGGTAGAGGCCAGGACGGTGGGCAAGCTTCTGTGGGCCTTTGTTCTGCCGGCTTCTATTCCATCGGAGGGTTGAACGAGGGGATGCCGGTCAGGTACTCGCCCAGCACGAGAGTGTGAACATCGTGGGTGCCCTCGTAGGTGTAGACGGACTCGATGTTCATCAGGTGGCGCATGATCGGGTACTCGTTGACGATGCCGTTGGCACCGTGGATCTCCCGTGCGAGGCGAGCACACTCGCGCGCCACCCAGACGTTGTTCCGCTTGGCGAGCGACACGGCTTGATGGGACAGAGTCCCGGCGTCCTTCATGCGGCCGAGCTGTAAGACCAGCAGCTGCCCCTTGACGATCTCGTTGTACATCCAGACCAGCTTCTGCTGCTGGATCTGATGGCTGCCGATCGGACGCTCGCGGAACTGCGTACGAGTGGTCGCATAGTTCAGCGCGGCGGAGAAGGTGGCGATTGCGGAGCCAATCGCCCCCCAGGCGATGCCGTAGCGAGCCTGGGTCAGGCACATGAGTGGGTTCTTGAGCCCGGTTGTCTTCGGGAGTACTGAATCGGCGGCAATCCGGCAGTCCTCGAACACGAGCTGGGATGTCACCGAGGCGCGCAGGGAGTACTTGCCCTTGTGGTCTACCCGCGAGAAGCCCGGTGCGCCGCGCTCAACCAGGAAGCCGCGCACGCCGTCGGTGGTCTTTGCCCAGACGACGGCGACGTCGGAGATCGAGCCGTTGGTGATCCATGCCTTCTCGCCGTTGAGCACCCAGTCGTCTCCGTCACGTACGGCCCGGGTCCTCATACCGCCGGGGTTTGACCCGAAGTCGGGCTCGGTGAGGCCGAAGCAGCCGACCGCCTCGCCACGGGCCAACGCCGGAATCCAGTGGTCCTTCTGCTGTTGGGAGCCCCAAGACAGGATCGGGTACATCACCAGGGCGGACTGGACCGAGGCAAACGACCGCATTCCGGAGTCACCTCGCTCGAGCTCCTGGTTGATGAGCCCGTAGGCAACGCTCGACAGGCCGGGGAGGTCGTATTCGGAGAAGCCACTTCCGAGCATGTCGAGCTCTCCCATCTCGGGAACGAGATTGATGGGGAAGACACCTTCCAATGCCCAGGTCTCGATGTCGGGCATGACGCGGTCTTCGACCCACTTGTGGACGGTGTCGCGCACCATCCGCTCCTCGTCGGTGAGCAGCCCATCGATGTGATAGAGGTCGAACTCCTCGAAGCGTCGCATGACCTTCCCCCGCAGCTGGCGCCGCATCCTGGCGGCGAATGGTCCCTCATTGTGCCACATGATGGCCAATCCCTGACGGCCGGGTTACCATCCGTGCATGAGCCTACCGACGGCGGAGATCGTGGCGTGGTCCAGCACCATGCTGCTGGCCGCGTCACCGTGGCTGGCAGTCCATGCCCCTGTTCTGACACCTCTGGCGCTCGCGGTGGCACTCTTTCTAGAGGTTCCATGGCGTGGGGGGGCGCCGTTCGAGCCGTGGCGTAGCGGTCTGGTCATGATCTCGGCGGGCCTTTGCGTGGCGACCGCTGCCGGCTGGGCCACCGCCGGTGCCTGGGCACTGCTCGCCGTCGTCACAGCGGTGGTCGCGTGGCTGCCGGCAACTCGCGGCGGCAGCCGTCCGGATGCCGCCGACGTTGTCGCGCTGCTGGGCTGGGGCGGAGCATTCGTAGTTCATCCGCAGGCGGTGTCACTGTCCGGAGGCGGTTGGCTGGCGCCGCTGCTGGCCCTGGTCTCGGTTAGGCGGGTAGTTGAGGCCCTTGCGGCTCGTCCGGGCGGAGTGGCCTCCGCACCGGGGCCGGCGGAAAGAGAGATTGGCGGCGCGCTCGAGCTGAGGAATGCGGTGTTCGCGGGTCAGGGGGGCGTCGTCCGCTCGGTGCCGGTCCAGCTCGCGCTCGCTGCGGGCGAGTCGGTGGCTGTGCTTTGTGACGATCCGGACGAGGCGGCGATGCTGGCGGAGACGCTGTCCGGTCGGAGGGGACTGGCACAGGGCTCGTTGCTCGTGGACGGAGAGGTCCTGCGGGTCGCGGAGAGGATCATCGCGGTGATCGGTCCGGGTGAGCCGTTTGTCATCGGCTCGGTGGACGAGAACCTGGCGGCGCTGACCGGTGGGGTGCTGGGACGGGGTGAGCTGGCCGCCATCGAGGAAGCGTGCAGCATGGACCAGGTCCGGCGCGAGGCCGCCGGGCAGACGCTGGCCGCGGATGGCGCGCCACTGAGCGTGTTCCATCGTCTGCTGGTGCTGGCGGCGCGAGTCATCCCATCGCACTACCGGGTGCTCGTGGTTGTGGACCCGACGCCGTGGGTGAACCTGGTGCGCGCAGAGGTGTGGAGAGCGGCTGTGGTCCGTGCATCGGTCGGGCGCACCGCGGTCTGGATCACGGGTGATCGCGGTCTGGCTTCAAGAGCGGACCGGGCGGTTGCATGGCGGCACGGCAACCTCATGGCGCTGGGTCCTGCAGAGTGAGCCGGCCCGGAGAGGAGGAAACGAATGAGTCACTTCATCGGCGGCTCGGCCTCGGCCATGGCGCGACAGATCTCAGACGGCTTCACCCTGGTCAATGCCGTTCTCATGAAGAGGTTTTCGCTCTCCGAGCTCGACCAGTTGCAGTTCGAGCTCGAGAGGAAGCTGCGCGACCTGCGTGGCGTGCAGGTGGATCTGACCGACACGCTCGCCATCCAGGGCAAGAACCGCCGCATCTCGCGCCTTGACGGCGCTCTGCGCGTGCTGCGCATGGCCCGTCAAACCCGCATGAAGGGCGGCGGGCAGTCTTGAGCTCGTCCTGGTGGGAGAGCCTTGAGTCCGACACCATCCCCTGGCTCCTGGACGAGGAGCACCCGAGCCTGTTGTGGCGGGCCTTGGTCGAGCTGGTGGGACGGCCGTCGGAGAGCCCTGCCGTTGGCAGGGCTCGCGGCGGGGCCAATGCGGCGGAGCCGGTCGCGGCGCTACTCGTGCCGTTGCGCCCGGACGGGAACTGGGAGCTCGACGGTTCGCCCTGGAGGCCGTGGGGCGGTTCGGCGTGGCGCATCATCGCCGCGGCCCAGTGGGGCGCGGACCCCTCCGATCCCCGCCTATCTGCCGCCCTCGAGCACATGCTCGAGAACCGAGATCTCCACTTTCGCACGCGGCATCCCTGTGCCTGGGCGCGGTGGCTCCAGGCCGCCGCTGAGCTGGGTTGGGGGAGCGATCCGCGCCTGGAGGAGTGTGTGGCCCGCTTCGAAGCGGAGGTCGAGAGCCTCGACACGCGTTGCTGGACGTGCGCCGAGCCAGCGACAGACGCCGCGGACTCCGGTGCCTGCGTGGTGACGGCGGTGGCCGCAACGGGCATGGTGGCTGCGGCTCCGGCTTTGCACAGACGTCCGGTGGCGGATTGGGCGGTTGGCTCCGTTCTCGAAGCGCTGGGGCGCGACAGTGCCGGCGACAGTTCACCGAGGTACCTCGCCGGGCATCCGAACCTGGCGCGTACGGACTCGATCGAGGCGCTGTGGGCGCTCGCCCGCGCCGGCGTGCCGTACGATCGCGTCATGGCGCCGGCGCTCCTGCGGGTGCAGGAGATGCAGGATGAGTGGGCACGTTGGAGAAGGGAGGTGCCGGCTCCCGAGCCTGCCGGCGGCGGCCGCAAGGCGGGAGACGTCTCCCGCTGGGTCACGCTTCGCGCACTGGTGGCCCTACGCCACTATGCGGAGGCGGCCGGTCTGCCGCGCCTTTTCCCGGAGCGCCCGCACGATTCGTGACGTTCTGCGCCTTGCAGAAGAGACGGAGGGATTCTCTTCCTGGAGCCGGAACCCGACGCGCTTGCGAGGGCTGTGCTATCCCGCGAGGTCGTCGTTGCGGGGCACACGGAGTCCCGGAACCAGGTGCCGCTCGGCGAGGACAACGATCGCCTTCGGCGACTCGGGACAGGCGTACTGGCACAGCCCGCAGCCCGTGCACGATGAGCTGGATACCAGCGGCCTGCCGCCGACCATCATGATTGCCTGCTCGGGGTAGGGGCATGCCTTCAGGCAAAGGTCGCACGCCTGTCCCCGGAAGGTGACGCAACGGCGCGGGTCGACGCGGGCGAGCCCGAGACGGACCTTCGACGGCGAGCCCGGGCTGACGAGCGCACCCTCCGGGCAGGCGGCCACGCAGGGGAGATCGCTGCACAGGTAGCAGGGCTTCCGGGACGGATCAATGGCTGGGAGCGTGGCCCCGTCGGAGATCTCGACGGTGAAGATGCTGTCGGTCGGACAGACCGGGAGGCAGTCACCGCACCCTGTGCACGCCTCCAAAAAGGCGGTGTCGGGGACGAGAGCGCCGGGCGGCCGGAGTGCGGTTTGCGGGTTGGCGCGGGGGGTTGAGCGCATCGAATCACCGACCTCGCGGAAGATGTCGAACCAGGAGGTCAGGAGGTCACGTCGTGAGTGGCGCCGGTTCATGCCAGGATTTCCGTCACGCCGGGAGGCAGGGGGATCACGTTCCACGGTACGGACTCGGTGACGCGGAGTAACTCGCTGTCGCGGACGGCGGCGGAGACCATCTCCTCGACCGGCAGCACGGACTCGGCGGCGGCGAGCTGATCGTGATCGGCGCGGGTCTCGGGACGCTCTGGGACGTGAAAAGAGCAGCAGTCGAGGTGGGGGAGGATCGACGTCTCGTAGGTGCCGGCGCGCCTCGCCAGGCTGATGATCTCCTGTTTGTCGAGGCCGATCAATGGACGCAGTACCGGCAGCGTGGCGATAGCCTCCACTGCCGCCAGGTTCTCGACAGTCTGCGATGCCACCTGGCCGAGGGACTCGCCGGTGACCAGCGCCCGGGCGTTGAAGCGCTGCGCCGCCAGCTGCGCCAGGCGCAGCATGAAGCGGCGGTACAGGAGCACCCGCAGGGGCGCCGGGCAGCCGGCGACGATCGCCTCCTGGATCGGCAGCAGCGGCACCGTGGCGAGCCGGGCGCCTCCCTGGTAACGGTTGAGGATTCTCACCAGCTCCTCGACCTTCTCGAGGCTCGCCGGGTCGGTCCTCGGGACCGAGTGGAAGTGCACGAAGTCGAGGCGCATGCCTCGCTTCATCATCATGTAGGCCGCGACCGGCGAGTCGATACCCCCCGAAAGCAGCGCAACGGCGCGGCCGCCGGTTCCGACCGGCAGCCCTCCCGGGCCGGCGACGCCCGCGAACCAGAGCCAGAAGCCGTTCTCGTCGAGGAGGAGGTGGACGGTGAGCTGCGGCCTGCCGAGGTCGACCGGCCAGCCGGTGGCGGCCTGAACCCGGCTTCCGATCTCGCGCTCGATCTCGATCGACGTCATCGGAAACCTCTTGTCCGACCGCAAGCAGCGGACGGCGAATGAGTTCGGCGGCATGTCGGCGAGCAGTGGACGGAGCGCGACGTCGACATCCTCCAGCGAGTAGCCCGCGTGCCGGACAGGGAGAATCGCGTGCAGGCCGAAAACGGTTCCGAGACGGCGTGCGACCTCGCTGAAGGGTACCGGCTCTGCGAACGTCACGAGGATTCGCCATGCCGGGCGGTTTACGGAACGCGTCGGCAGGTCCTTGAGGGCGCGCCGGACGTTCGTCGTCAGGCGGCGCTCGAACCAGCGCCGGTTCTTGCCCTTGAGGCTCACCTCGTGGGTGGTGGCGATGACCCGTTCAACCGTTAGCACGCCGGGAAGGTTAGCACGGGGATGAACCCGGGCGCCTCGCTGAGGATCGGTGTACGCGCTGGTTCCCTTCCCTACGGCACCAGCTTGATCGGCTGCGGCATGAAGCAGAGGGCAAATACCAGCAGCGTGAGCCATGCAATGAGCTTGCGGCGGCGGTCGAGCGGCCTGTCCTCGTCCCAGATCTCCGGGTGGCGCACGCCGAGGACGAGGGCGATCACGGCCCAGATCCACCATCCGATCCACCTGAACCCGAGCACGAACAGGACCACCCACATTGGCCAGACGGCCCGGCGGTGCCAGCGGCCGAACAGCGCGTAGGCGATGTGGCCGCCGTCGAGTTGGGCGAACGGCAGCATGTTGAGCGCGGTGAGCAGGAGGCCAAACCAGGCGGCCGACCCCGTGGGGTCAAGGAGAATATCGGTCCCGGCCGCGAGGTGGGGGTGGAAGATGTGAGCCACCAGCTTGAACATGATCGGCTCGCCGAAGACGATGAACCCATGACCTGTCGGCACCGGGGTCACTCGCGAGACGGCCACTCCGTAGATCAGGAACGGGATCAGCGCCACGAAGCCGGCGAGGGGGCCGGCAGCGCCGACGTCGAGGAGCTGCATCTTGTTGCGGATGGGTTCCTTGATCCTGATCACGGCGCCGAAGGTGCCGATTCCCAGTGGTGCAGGGATGAAGAAGGGTGGTGTCGCCAGCAGGCCATGACGGCGACAGGCGATGTAATGGCCCATCTCGTGGCTGACGATGATAATGAGGAGTGGGATCGAGAACTTCAGCCCCTCGGCGATGAACCGAGGGTCAACAACGAGCCGGCCCAGCGGAAAGGCTGCCATTTCCTCGGGCAGAGTGCCCACGAAAAGCGCGCCGAAGAAGGTCGTGGTCAGCAGCGTTAGCGCCAGCAGCAGTCCGTGGAGCCACCATCTCGGGCGGTAGGGAACCGGTGGTGACGCAAAGACCCCGACGGGCGCGCCGTCGGGGTCGAGGCGGTAGGAAGACGGCTCTCGCGTCAACAGCTCATGCCATGTTGCGGAGCGACTTCCCGGGCTTGAACCTGATCGTCTTTCCAGGCGGGATCTCGACCTCGTCGCCTGTCTTGGGATTGCGGCCGACACCGCGCTTGCGGTCCTTGACTTGGAAGACTCCGAAGCCCCGGAGCTCGATCCGGTCCCCCTGGAGGAGCGCATCCTTCATGCTGTCGAACAGCGCATCAACCGCTTCGGCGGCCTTCGGCTTGGGCAGACCGGTTGACTCCATGACCTTCTCGACGAGATCCGACTTGATCATTCACTCCTCCTTCTTCGCTCACGCCCTGGAACGATAGCCCGGAACCCAAGACGATGTCAAGGGTTAGGAGAGCGAGGAATGCGTGGGCGACCACGGCCGGCAGTACGCCGGGTACCGAACGGACATTCCGGTATCGGTTGAACGTCCGCGAGTACCTCCTCGATCGGCGCGTTACTATGGCCGGGTGGCGACGGTGCGAATTCTCGGCGGAGGCCTGTCGGGTCTTGCCACGGCGGTGCTGGTCGCGCGCCGGGGAATCGGCGTCGAGGTCCGAGATCGGCGTCGGGGAGGCGGTGGTCGGTTCGCCGGAGGTTTCCAGATCCTTGAGAACGGATCGTGCGAGGAAGACGTGCTCGAGGAGCTCGAGCGCCTGGGCCTGCGCCCGCGTTGCCAGCTGGTGCCACTGAATACCGCCGTTCTCGTTGACGCGAGCAGTCGCAGGTGGGAGGTGCATTCGGACAGCCCGTACGCGTACCTCGTCCGGCGCGGAGGCGGAGAGGGAACAGTGGACGACTGGCTGCGTCGCGAAGCGGAGGCAGCCGGTGTGAGCCTGGATGTCGGAACCGAGACCCCGTCGTGGAGGGCGGACGTGCACGCCACGGGGCCGCGCTACGCGGATGGCGTCGCTCGAGAGGTCGTGTTCCGGACCTCACACCCCGATCTCATGGCGGTCCTCTTCGATCCGCGGCTGACGCCGACCGGATACGCCTACCTCTTCGTGAGCAAGGGGCTCGGCACGATGGGCGCGGCACAGGTGAGGCGCAAGGCAGAGCTGCGGGAGAACGCGCGGCACGCATTCACCACTCTCCGCCACGAGTTCCCGATGCCGATGGAGGATGTCCACGAGCACGTCCAGTACATGAACTTCGGGCTGCCGCGACACTTGCAGTCGAACGGAAGCTGGTACGTGGGGGAAGCCGCCGGCGTCCAGGAGTTCCTGTTTGGGCTCGGCAACCGGCTCGGCTTCCGGTCCGCAGCGCTGGTTGCTGATGCGATCGCCGGTGAGGGCTGGGACTCCCGACGCTTTCGGGATGGCCTGGTGCGGCCGATGGCGGCGTCGGTTCTCGGCCGGGCCGCCTTCGAGCTTGCAGGACCGAGGTCGGTCGGCCGATTCTGTGCCTGGTTGACGGGCGGCGACTTTCGGCAGCGCCTCATTACTCTGCAGCGTCCAGGCGTTGTCCGCAGGCTCCTGGCGCGCGCGGTCATGATGGTGTGGCGGCAGTGGGAACCCAGCTCGCGGTTGCCGGTGGCATGCTGGCGCCGGAGAGGGGAGCGATGACCTCCACCGACCGGCACGCCGTCAGGCGATTGACCCACACGCAGGGCCCGAACTTCTCGGTCGGATTCCGCTTCCTGTCGCCGGCCAAGCGGCGGGCCGTCTACGCCGCCTACGCCGTCTGTCGGGTGGCGGACGACATCGTGGACGAGGTCGCTCCCGGGGCCGAGATCGAGGATGCTCGCTCCAGACTCGACGCCTGGTGGGACGAGCTCGCGGCCACCTATGCAGGTCGCCCGGGGCATCCGGTGACACGCGCGCTGGCGGAAAGCCTGGAGCTCTTCCCGATCCCGCAGGGGGCCTTCCTCGGCCTCATCGAGGGGTGTAGGACGGACCTCGTCAAGCACCGGTATGCGAGCTTCTCAGAGCTTGAGTACTACTGCGAGCTGGTGGCGGTGACGATCTCCGATATCTCACTCGCGATCTTCGGCATCGCCGACCCGGCGGCGGTCGACCACGGCCGTGATCTCGCGTTCGCCCTGCAGCTGACCAACATCTGTCGAGATGTCGGCGAGGACACGGAGCGGGGCCGCATCTACATTCCGATGGACGAGCTGAATCGGTTCGGCGTGACGGAGCAGCATCTTCTCGCCCGCGTCGGCGGCGCCGCGTTCCGCGAGCTGATGGCGTACCAAATCGAGCGCGCGCGAGCACACTTCAAGGCCGCCAGCCCGCTGCCGCAAACCGTGGAGCGAGATGCTCGCCTCGGCGTCCGCCTCATGGGGCTCGTCTACTCTCGGATCCTGAGCCGGATCGCAGCCGACCCCGAGCAGGTCCTTCATCGTCGCGTGGCCCTCAGAGGGCTCGATCGAGTCCGGGTCATACTGGCCGGCGTGCTGCGCCGTCCGTTCGTGGCCTGATCATTCCAGCTGCCGGGGGCTGCTCCACGTGGCGCGACGACCGGGGTATCACCGGTCGCGGTAGATTGCGACGGAATGATCCGGGCTAGGTTGCGAGCTCGCCGATCGCGTTCTCCACCGCGTGCAGCACGAGGTTGTCCTTGACGACGGCAGCCATGGCGTTGTGATCTCGGTGCAACGGGCGGTCGACATCGAGGTACTCGACGTGGCGGCGGATCTCCTTGCGCGCCGCCCTGGTGCCGACTCCGGGTGAGAACTCGCGAAGATCGAGGGCCTGGGCGGCCGCCATCAGCTCGATCCCCAAGATCCCGCACGCGAGGGTGAGGATTTGCCTCGTCTGCATCGCGGAGTTCATGCCCATCGACACAAAGTCCTCCTGGTCCGCGGCGGCCGGTATCGACTGGATGAATGAGGGTGCGGAAAGGGCCTTCTGCTCCACGATCTGCATGTCCGCGGTGTACTGGCTGAGCATGAGCCCGGAGAACATGCCCGCGCCCTTGGTGAGGAACGGCGGCAGGCCGGCGCTGAGGGCGGGGTTGGTGAGGCGGTTGAGCCGCCGTTCCGAGAGCACGCAGACCATGGTGACGGCTGCTCCCAGAGTATCGAGCGGAAGGCTCACCGGCGTGCCTTGGAAGTTGGCGCCGGTCAGGACGACACGATCCTCGGGCAGGAAGATCGGGTTGTCGCCGACCCCGTTGGCCTCGGTCTCAACCTGCTCGCGGGTCCATCGCAGATGGTCCCTGGCCGCGCCGATGACCTGCGGCGTCGACCTCATGCTGTAGGCGTCCTGGACCTTCACCGGGTACGAGCCCGATAGCAGATCCGAGCCGTCGATGACCTTGCGGATGTTCGCGGCCGAGATCACGGCGCCGCGGAACCCGCGCAGCTCGTGCAGCCGCGCATCGTAGGGTTTCATGTTGGCTCGCAGCCCCTCGAGCGACATTGCGGCGGCGATCTCGGCCTGCTTGAGCCAGCGCTCGGCGTCGTAGACGGCCAGGCAGGCCATCGAGTTGGTCAGGTTGGATCCGTTGATGGTGGCCAGACCGTCGCGCGCCTGCAGGCCCGGAACCGGAACGCCCGCGCGCTCCATCGCGACGCGGCCGGGCAACCGCTCACCGAGGTAGAACGCCTCGCCTTCACCCATCAGCAGAAGCGCTATCTGGCTCATCGGGGCGAGGTCCCCGCATGCCCCCACCGATCCGCGCCGACATACCACCGGCGTCACGCCCTGGTTCAGCATCGAGATCAGCGTCTGGGTGATCTCGAGCCTGCCGGCGGAGTGCCCTCGCGCGTGGACGTTGGCGCGGAGGAGCATGGCGCCGCGCACGTGATCGATAGACACGGGCTCGCCGATCCCGGCGGCGTGGTTGTAGATCAAGTACTTCTGGAAGTCGCGGACCTGGTCGTCGTCAAGCACGATCTCGGAGAACTCGCCGATTCCGGTGTTGACACCGTACATGATCTCGCCCGCCTGGATCCGCTCCTCGATGAAGGAGCGGCAGGTGCGAATCCGTTCTGCGGCCTCCGGGTGGAGCTCGACCTTTTCTCCGCGACGTGCGACCGCCTCAACCTGCTCGACTGTCAGGGAGTGACCGGTGATCGTGACTGCCATCCGTTCCTCCTCGGCCTGCGGGACACGCTTGAGCATCGACCCGCGGCATCGGGTCATTCGCTCCCACCCACCCCGCAGCAACCAGAAGGTCCGGTCCGCGTATACCGATTATCGCCGGCTTGCAAGCGGTGTCAAGATGCCCCCACCCACCGGTCCGCTCGCGAAACCCGGACCCTTGCACTACCGACATCCTCGCCGTATGATGCGTGCCACCCGCCGGGAGGCGGAATGTCCCGGGGCGGCGTCAGCCGCGCCAAGGAGGGAATGCCATGTCGGAAGAACGACTCCAGAAGATCATTGCCCGCAGTGGACTGTGCTCACGACGCGACGCCGAGGAGATGATCAGCTCCGGCCGGGTGACGGTGAACGGTCAACCTGTCAGGCTCGGCGCCAAGGCCGATCCGAGGGTGGATCACATCAAGGTTGACGGCAAGCGGATCAAGGCGCCCGCTGTTTGGCGCTACCTGTTGGTGTACAAGCCGCGCGGCGTGATGACGACCTGCGAGGACCCCGAGGAGCGGCGAACGGTCATCGATCTCGTGCGGGGACAGGTGAAGGAGCGGGTGTTCCCCGTCGGGCGTCTCGACTACCAGTCGGAGGGGCTTCTCGTCCTGACTAACGATGGCGAGCTGGCGGCGCGAATCACACATCCAAGCCACGGCGTCGTGCGCGAGTACCTGGTGAAGATCAAGGGCGACCTCGGGCCGGAGAAGGTCGCCAGGCTGCGCCGAGGCACACGGCTCGAGGGACACCTCGTTCGCCCAAGGTCGGTCGTGCGCGAGAGAGTGACGAAGAAAGCCGGTAACAGCTGGTGGCGCGTAGAAGTGACCGAGGGACGAACTCACGAGGTGCGGGAGATGTTCTTCAGGATCGGTCATCCAGTGCAGCGTCTGCGTCGGACTGCAATCGGTCCGCTCCGCGACGGGGAGCTACCGCCGGGAGCGTTCCGGGAGCTGACCGAGCGGGAGCTGAGCGCGCTACGGCGGGCCTGCGGAATGCGCGGTGGACGGGTAGCGACACGCTGAAAGCGGCTGCTGGCCTCATAGCGAGGCGGGGTGGCTGCAGCGCTCTGAGTCGCGGAAAGACCTCCTGTAGAAGGCGCTTAGACAGGTTGCGGCGTCCCAAGTGGTGAGTGCCGCACGACCTGGCCGCGTGTTACAATCGCGCGCCTCGTGGAGGGAGCTCTTGGCCATAGAAGATCCACAGCAACCGATCGAGCAGCTCATCGCGAACCGTCGGGCGAAGCTCCCGTTGCTGCGGGAGCTGGGGATCGATCCGTACCCTGGCCGCTTTCGCGTTGACACCTCGGTGACCGAGGTTCGCGAACGGTTCGACCAGACGCCGGCACAGGCTCTTCAGGACGATCCACCGCAGGTTCGGCTGGCGGGGCGCGTGCAGGCCATCCGCGGCCACGGCAAGGCGGCGTTCGTGGATCTCTCCGATGGCCTTACCAGGATTCAGCTTCACCTCCGCCGTGACCGCCTGGATGAGACCACCTGGAGCGTGTTCAAGCTGCTCGACCTGGGTGATTTTCTCGGCGTCGACGGGACCCTGTTCAGAACTCGGACCGGAGAGCTCACGGTGGCGGTCGACAGCACCCAGCTGCTCGCGAAGGGACTGCGGCCATTGCCAGAGAAGTACCACGGGCTGAGCGACCGTGAGTCGCGCGCCCGGCAGAGATATCTGGATCTTCTCGCCAACCCGGAGTCCAGGGCGGAGTTCGAGGTCCGCAGCAGGCTGGTTTCCGAAATCCGGCGCTTTTTCGAAAGTCACGGCTTCATCGAGGTCGAAACGCCGATGATGCAGCCGATCGCGGGAGGTGCGATCGCGCGCCCCTTCGAGACCCACCACAACGCACTTGACCTCGAGCTCTACCTGCGAATCGCTCCCGAGCTGTACCTGAAGCGGCTCATTGTCGGTGGCTTCGAGCGTGTCTTCGAACTCAACCGGAACTTCAGAAACGAGGGGATCTCGACCCGTCACAACCCCGAGTTCAGCATGCTGGAGTTTTACTGGGCCTATGCCGACTACGAGCTGCTGATGGACTTCACAGAGGCCCTGATCACGAGCGTCGCGGAGCGTACCGTCGGCTCCCTGACCGTGAGCTGGGGTGACGGTTCGATCGACCTGTCGCCGCCGTGGCGGCGACTGAGCTTGCGGGAAGCGATCCTGGAGCACTCGGATCTGGCTGAGCGCGACCTGGGAGAGAGGGCGAGTATGGAGGCGGCGGCGCGACGGCTCGGTGTAGAGCGTATCGAGGAGAGGTCCGACGGGAAGCTGCTTGCCGAGCTGTTCGAGGTGACTGCCGAGGGGCGGCTGATCGATCCGACCTTCATTATCGATTTTCCTCGGGACATCTCGCCGTTGGCCAAGTCCCGGCCGGACAACCCGGAGATCGTTGAGCGGTTCGAGCTGTTCATGGGCGGGTTGGAGCTGGCCAATGCCTACACCGAGCTCAACGATCCCGTGGAGCAGCGACGCCGACTCGAGGAACAGGTCGAGAGAACCGGTGGTGTCGTCGATGAGGACTTCCTCGTCGCCCTCGAGCACGGAATGCCGCCCACGGGTGGGGAAGGAATCGGCATCGACCGCCTCGTCATGCTGCTAACCAATCGGTCTTCCATTCGCGACGTCATCCTGTTCCCCCTGCTGCGACCGCGCGACGGGGAGTAGGAGGGTGCGCGCGGAGCTGCACCTGGCCCGACGCTACCTCGGGAGGCTGCGGCGGCGAACTCACGTCGCAACAGTCTCGGCGATTTCCCTAGTCAGTCTCGCGCTGGGTGTCCTGGCGCTGGTTGTCACGTTGTCCTTGTTGGAAGGCTTTCAATCGACGATCCGACGCGAGCTGGTGCAGCGCTCGGCGCATGCTCGTGTGGAGCCGGTTGCAGGTCGCGTGCTGCCCGATGCTGGTGAGCTGGCCTCGGTCTTGCAAAAAGAGCTTCCCAACGTGGGTATGACGGAGATCGTGACGGGTACGTGCTTGGCAAGGTCGTTCGCGGATGCCATTCCGGCATTGGTCGACGGCCGATCGGGCGCGCAGAGGGTGGCCGTCGATCAGATACTCGCCGCCCGCCTCGGCGTAGGGCCGGGCGAGGAGATCGAGGTCATCTCGTCGCGGCGCCGCCTCACTCCCTTGGGCCCAGTGCCCGTGCGTGCTCGTCTCGAGGTTGCTGATGTTGTTGCGCCTCAGCCCGGCCGGGAAGGCGGAGCTCTCATTGTACCGCTGGCGGTGGCTCAGCGCCTGCTGTGGGGCAAACCGGTGGTGGAGGCGATCGAGCTCCGTGATCCGGCACAGCCGTGGCGCCTTGCGCGGCGGGTGCGGCAGGTGCTCGCGGGCCGATTCGCCGAGGTTCGGGTGGATGGTCTCCAGCAGCTCCATAGTTCACTGCTCTTGGCGCTGAGCATGGAGCGGGTCATGATCTTCGTCGCAGTCGGCCTGATGCTGGTCGTGGCCTCGCTCAACCTCCTCTGCAACGTTGCCATGATCGCGGCCGAGAAGAGGACGGATCTGGCGGTTCTGGCAGGGCTTGGGTTGACCCCTTCCGGGTTGCGCCGCCTCTTCGTGCTGTTGGGTCTGGCGATCGGGTTGCTTGCCACGATTGCCGGTGCGGGGCTCGGTAGCCTGCTGGCCGTCATACTCGATCGTACCCACGCACTGTCGCTGCCGCAAGGCGTGTTCATCGTGTCGTCGGTTCCGTTCAGGGTGCGACCCGAGATGGTGGGTACGGTGGCCATGCTGGCTCTGGTACTGGCAGTCCTGGCGTCCTGGCTTCCGGCGCGCTCGGTCGCGAGACGCGATCCGGCAGAGGGCCTCCGCTATGAGTGAGCCGGAGCAAATCGTGAGACTGTGCAACGCCGCCAAGGCGTACGGCGAAGGTCCGCGCCGGATTCAGGTGCTTGAGGGGCTTGACTTGGAGGTGCGAAGAGGGGAACTGGTTGCCGTCGTCGGTCCTTCAGGTGTCGGCAAGAGCACCCTGTTGCACATCATCGGGCTTCTCGACCGGCCGGACGCAGGGGAGCTCGAACTCAACGGGCTGGAGGTCTCGGACCTCAATCCGGAAGCCCGCGCAAGAATGCGCAACACTTTGATAGGGTTTGTGTTCCAGTACCACTACCTGCTCGACGAGCTGGATGCCCGCGACAATGTTGCGTTGCCGCTCAGGATCGCCGGACGCACCAGCCGGGTCGCAAAGGGGCGCGCGGAGGAGCTGCTTTCGCGGGTCGGCCTCAGCGACCGGGCCTCACACTTTCCTGATCAGCTCTCGGGTGGCGAGCTGCAGCGTGTGGCCGTGGCGCGGGCGCTGGCCATGAAACCGCCCCTGCTGTTGGCCGACGAACCGACCGGAAACCTCGACCGCGAGAACTCCGAGATGCTGTTCTCTCTGGTCCGAGAGCTTCATTTGCTGGAGGGTTTGACTTCAATTATAGTGACCCACGACGAGGAAATGGCGGGTCGGTGCGACAGGGCATTTCGGCTTGCGCCAGCAGGGGAGCGATCCGGATATGTTTGAGAGGTTCAACGAGCACGCTCGCCGTAGCCTCTTCTTCGCGCGCTACGAGGCGAGTCGCGGCCAGAGTCGGGCAATCGGTTCCGAGCATCTCCTGCTCGGGATGCTCCGAGAGGCTGACGACGCTCTCGCCGATGTTCTCGACAGGCTCGATCTCGACGTCCAGGAGCTTCGTGAGGAGCTGGTCGGGGAGCAGGTTCCGCTGCAGCGGGTGAGCGCTTCGCCTGACCTGCCGCTGGCCGAGGACACCAAGAAGGCCCTGGCCTATGCAGTCAACGAGGCCGACAGTATGGGACACCAGGCGGTGGGCAGCGAGCATCTCCTGATCGGCCTCCTGCGCGTCGAGGAAAGCCTGGCTGCCCGCTACCTGGTGAGCCATGGAGTTGACCTCTATCAGCTCCGCGAGGAGGTCAGCCGGTTCTTCCGCGAGCAGGAGATGGAGGCGAGCTCGCAAGCGACACCGAACCTGACGGAGTACTCCCGTGATCTGACCCTGCTGGCGGCTGATGATGCCTTCGATCCGCTGATCGGACGTGGGCTTGAGGTTGACAGGATCATCCAGATCCTGAGCCGGAGAACCAAGAACAACCCGCTCCTTCTCGGTGAAGCCGGCGTCGGGAAGACGGCGATCGTCGAAGGGCTGGCAACACGGATCATCGAAGGACGGGTGCCTCTGATCTTGGCGGAGAGACGAATCCTGGCCCTCGACCTGTCCCTCCTGGTGGCCGGCACCAAGTACCGAGGGCAGTTCGAAGAGCGCCTAAAGGGGCTTCTCAAGGAACTGCAGGAGCATCCCGAGGTCATCGTGTTCATCGACGAGATCCACTCCCTGATCGGGACCGGATCGGCGGAGGGCTCTCTCGACGCAGCGAACATCCTCAAGCCCGCGCTGTCGCGGGGTGAAATCACCTGCATCGGCGCTACCACGGTTCGGGAGTACCGCAAGTACGTGGAGAAGGACCGGGCTCTGTCGCGGCGGTTCCAGGCGGTCACCGTGCGGCAGCCATCGGAGGCCGAAACCGTTGACATCTTGAATGGAGTCAAATCGCGGTACGAGGAGTTTCACGGCGTCAGCTACACCGAGGATGCGGTTGCTGCTTCAGTAACCCATTCGGGCCGGTACATTCCCGATCGCTTTTTCCCGGACAAGGCCATCGATGTCCTGGACGAGGCCGGGGCGCGCGTCAAGCTTCGCCAGGCGAGCTCGACCACTTCCCTGCGCAAGGTGCAGAAGGAGATGCAGCGTGTCGTCCGCCAGATGAAGGATGCAATCTCGCGCAAGGAGTTCGAGCACGCGGTCGAGCTGCGTGAGGAGGAGCTCCGTCTGCGTGAGGAACTCGAGATGCTCGAGCGAACGCAAGGCCATGGCGGCGAGGATGCGGTGGTCGTGAATCGGGGAGACATCGAAGACGTTGTGGCCTCGTGGACCGGCATTCCGGTAACCTCAATCAAGGAGGATGAAGCGGACCGCCTGCGGCGAATGGAGGAGATTCTCCGGCAGCGCGTGGTGGGTCAGGACAATGCGATTGAGGCCCTCGCGCGGGCGATCCGGCGCAGCCGTCTCGGGCTCACGAACCCTGGTCGGCCCATCGGGTCGTTTATCTTCCTCGGGCCGTCGGGGGTCGGCAAGACGGAGGTCGCGCGGCAGCTGGCCCGTTTCCTGTTTCAGGACCCTCGGCACATGATCCGCTTCGACATGTCGGAGTACATGGAGAAGCACACAGTGTCGCGGCTCATTGGATCTCCTCCGGGCTACGTTGGTTTCGAGGAGGGCGGTCAGCTGTCGGAGCAGGTGCGGCGCAACCCTTACTCGGTGGTGCTGCTCGACGAGATCGAGAAGGCGCACCCCGACATCTACAACCTCCTTCTCCAGGTGTTAGAAGACGGTCGCATGACCGACAACTACGGAAACGTCATCGACTTCACTAACACCATCATCATCATGACCTCGAACCTCGGAAGCCGCAGCCTGGTAGTCGATGGCCGGGTCGGCTTTGCCGGCGACTCGGAGGCTCTCGCCTTCGCGGCCATGGCCGAGATCATAGACCGCGAACTGCGTCGCCACTTTCCGCCGGAGTTTCTCAACCGGCTCGACGACGTGATCGTGTTCGAACCGCTCCACGAGGCGAGTCTCTTGGAGGTTGCACGCCTGCTGCTGGACGAGACATCGGCCAACCTCCAGCGGCAGCACATCTCGGTCGAGTTCGATCCCGAGCTCCCGCGCTGGCTTCTGGTCAGGGCCGGCGCCGATCCGCAGTCGGGTGCCCGCCCGCTGCGCCGGCTGGTCCAGCGCTGGATCGAAGACGCCGTAGCGGACTACCTCATCGACAATAGAACAGAGGAGGCGCCCCGGCTCCGGGTCACGCTCCGGGACGATCGGCCCGTCATCGACGCCGCCGACGTTACCATGCCATCGCGGGAGAGTTTGTGAAGCAGATAACTTATGCGTACCTCGGCCTCTTTCTCGGCCTAGCCCTGTTTCTCCCCACGACGGTAGGCGCGGCTGCTGCCGACGAGGGACCGATCATCGCGGACATCGTCGTGCAAGGCGGAGTCACCCTCACCGTGGATACGGTCTCCTACTACCTCGGGCTCGAGCCCGGCGACCACCTCGATGTAAAGGCCATTGCCGACGGGTTTCATCGGCTGTGGGACTCGGGGCTCTTCGAAAACCTCCGCGTCGAGCGGGAGGACCTCCCTGACGGCAAGGTCAAGCTCTACATCATCGTCAAGGAACGCCCGTTCGTCACCTCAGTGACGTTCGAAGGGCACCACAAGCTGACGACCTCCGACATCAAGGACAAGCTCGATGAGAAGGGGGTCGAGATTCCGCGCAACGTGCCGCTCAAGCTTGGCGACCTGAACAGGATCCAGACGGCACTGAAGGAAATCTACGATGCCGAGGGGTATCGTTCCGCCGAGATCACGTACAAGATCGAGGATACTTCCAAGACCGAGAAGCGCGTGGTTTTCAACATCGAGGAGGGCGGCAGGGTCAAGATCCGGGAGATCGACTTCACGGGCAACGAGGTGTTCTCCGACTCGAGGCTCCGCCGGGCACTGAAGAAGACCAAGGAAGCCTCGTGGTATCGGTTATTCGGCAAGAAGATCATCTACTCAAAGGAGGCATGGGAGGAAGACCGGGACAATCTGAGGAAGTTCTATCTCAACCACGGTTACAAGGATGTCAAGATCGGCAACCCGAAAATCACGCTGGTTGCCAGAAACCCCAACGCCGAGTCGCTCAAGAAGAAGAAGTACCGGCTCGAGATCACGATACCTGTGGAGGAAGGCGAGCCGTACACCATGGGCTCGCTGAAACTCTCGGGTGTGAAGGTGCTCGATGCCGCGAAGCTGACCGAGCTCTTCGATGTCAAGCCCGGGAAACGCTACAGGTTCAAGGAGATCGACGACGGGATGGAGACGGTCCGCGACCTGTATCACAACCTCGGTTACATCTATGCCTACACCAACCAGGTGCTCGAGAACCGGAAGGGCGCGGACCACGTCGTCGACGTCACGATCGACGTATTCGAAGGCGATCGATACCACCTGGGCAGGCTGGAGTTCAAGGGCAACACCAATACCCGCGACAAGGTGCTGCGCCGCGAGTTCTTCGTGTCCGAGGGCGACTGGATGAACATGGCGGGTTTCAAGAGCTCGGTTTACAAAGTCAACGCCCTCGGTTTTTGGAAGCTCGAGGACGACCCGCTCGAGTTCAAGTTCGATGACGAGGCCAAGCGCGTCAACGTGACCGTGAAGGGTCACGAGGTAGGTCGCAACGACATCCAGTTCGGCGCCGGTTACTCACAGCTGGACGGGCTCTTCGGCCAGGCCATGTTCAATACCAGGAACTTCCTCGGCAGGGGGGACATTCTCGGTCTCTCGCTGCAGACTGGTCAGAGGACGAATTACTACACGCTGAGCTTTACCGAGCCGTACTTCCTGGACCGGCGGATTCTCCTCGGGGGCTCGTTGTTCAAGACGAGCATCGACGTCGCTGACTTCTACCGGGAGACCAAGGGCGCCAGTGCTACCGTCGGTTTCGGGCTCGCTCGGTTCGGCTCCCTGTCGTTCCTCGTCTCCTACGAAGATGTATTCTCTCGCTATAGCGTGTTCAAGTCAGGAGTCCCCGGAAACGTGACGGGGGGCCATCGCCCACCTGTGGTGGTGCCGCCACAGACTCAGCAGCCGCTGACGGTTGCGACCGAGGTGTTCGTCGGCAAGGTGTTTTCCATCACGCCGGGGTACAACTACGACTCCCGAGACGATCCGTTCGACCCTAACCGCGGCACTCGCTTCTCCTTACGTCTCCGGATGGCAGGCGGCCCCCTCGGCGGAGACTTCGATTACTTCCGGCCGGAGATCGCATACTCGCTGTTCCTGCCGCTCACCAAACGGACCGTGTTTGCTTTCAACATCGAGGGCGGGCAGTTCTTCCCGTACAACGGCTCGGAGATCCCGATCTACGAGCGCTACCGCCTTGGTGGTGATCGAAGCCTGCGGGGATTTTCCGATTACACGGTGCTGCCCCGGGACGCCAACGGGAACTACTTCGTTTCCTCCGGAGGATCCAAGCTCGGTGGCGACCGGTTCTGGCAGGTCAATCTCGAGTACCAGTTCAAGGTTGGTGGTCCGGTAAAGATCGTCCTCTTCTCTGACCTCGGGAACACCTATTTCGATACTCAGGGCTGGGATTTCGCCAACTACCGCAGATCGGCAGGACTGGAGCTCAGGGTCACGCTGCCGATGTTCCAAGCCCCGCTTCGCTTCATCTATGGAGTCAACCTGGATCCGTACCCCGATGAGAACAAGAGCAACTTCCAGTTCTCTATCGGAACCACATTCTAGTCGGAGGTTTTAGCAATGTATCGTTCCGCATTCCGTGTGTTGTGCATCGCGGTTTTGACGGCCGCAGCTGTGCCCGTGTTCGCGCAGCAGGCAAAGGCCGCACCCGCCTCGGGTTCCGCCACGCTGGTGAACGTCGCAGTCATCGACGTTCAGCGGGTCGTGACCGAGTCCGATCCGGGCAAGGAGGCTCTGGGCAAGCTGAAGCAGCTCCAGGACCAGAAGATCGCAGAGGGAAAGAAGCTCCAGCAAGAGCTCGATGCGCTCAAGGACCAGTACAACAAGCAGCGGTTCACCCTCTCGGAGGACAAGCTCCAGGCGCTGCAGAAGAACATCGAGGACAAGAACATCCAGCTCAAGCGGTTCCAGGATGACGCGCAGCGCGATCTCGAGGATGCGCGCAAGAAGGCCCTCGACGGGTTGGAACAGAAGATCATGCCGATCATCAACAAGGCCGGCCAGGAGCGCCACCTCGGCCTGATCTTCAACAAGTTCCAGTCCGGACTGGTCTACGCCGATGAGTCGGTTGACATCACGGACGAGATTATCCAGCGCTTCAACACCGCCAAGTGAGCCCCGCGTTCAACCTTCTCGAGCTGGCCATCCGCCTGGGTGCCAGATTGGTTGGGGGCGACGATGCGGTGGTCCGGGGAGTCCGGCCTCTGGATGAGGCCGGCCCCTCGGACCTTTCCTTCCTACACAACGCTCGCTATCTGGTGCAGGCGAGAGAATCGCGAGCTGCAGCGATTCTCCTCGACGATGCCGAGCTGCTTCCCGGGCGGCCCGTGCTTGTCACCCCGAACCCTTACCGCTCCCTCGCCGCAGCCCTGGAGCTCTTTTACCCGGTGCCTCAGCCACCGGCCGGTATCCATCCCTCTGCGGTGGTCGATCCCTCGGCCGTGATTCACGGGTCCGCATCGATCGGACCGCAGGCAGTCGTCGGCGCCGGCTGCCGGATCGGCGCCGGCAGCGTGATCGGTGCCGGCTCGGTGCTGGGATCCGACGCGGTGCTCGGTGACGGTTGTCTGCTGCATCCGCGGGTCGTGGTCGAGGACCGGTGCCGGGTAGGGGACCGCTGCGTTCTGCATGCGGGAGTCGTGATCGGGTCGGATGGGTTCGGGTTTGCGACCTCCGATGGGATTCATCACAAGGTTCCTCAGGTCGGGATCGTCGTGCTGGAGGATGACGTTGAGCTCGGAGCGAACGTCTGCGTCGATCGAGCCACCTTGGGAGAGACTCGAATCGGGAGAGGCACGAAGGTCGACAACCTGGTCCAGATCGCCCATAACGTCCATATCGGAGAGGGGACCTTGCTGGTGGCCCAGGTCGGGATCTCGGGCTCAACTCGGCTGGGACACCATGTCATTATGGCCGGGCAGTCGGGCGCCGCTGGTCATCTCACGATCGGGGATGGCGCCATCGTCGGCGCCAAGAGCGCTGTCATCAAGGATGTTCCCGACGGGCAGTTCGTGACCGGCTACCCTGCCGTGCCACATCGCGAGTGGCTACGGGCGAGTGCCGGGGTGCGGCGACTGGATCGGTTGGGCCAGCGGATAGCGCTTCTGGAAAAGAGGATCTCCGAGCTGACCGCAGGGACGATTGGGGGAGGAAGGTGATCGACATCGAAGGAATCCTCGGAGTGCTCCCGCACCGGTACCCGTTCCTGCTCGTGGACCGGGTGCTCGAGGTGAGCGAGAACAGCATTCGCGCGCTCAAGAATGTGACCTTCAACGAGCCGTTCTTCCAGGGCCATTTCCCTGGCCGGCCGGTCATGCCCGGGGTACTCCTGGTGGAGGCGATGGCTCAGGCCGGGGGGTGTCTACTCTTGGGAAGAGTGGAGGACCACCGAGAGAAGCTGGTGTACTTCAGCGGCATCGACAACTGCAGGTTCCGACGCCCCGTGATCCCGGGTGACCAGGTCATCTTTGAGGTCGACGTCTTGTCCGTGCGGCGGAGCTTTGCCAAGCTGCACGGGCGAGCAACCGTGGACGGCCAGATCGTCTGCGAGGCCGACCTCCTGTCGGCTATGGTGGACCGATGATGACTGAGCCTCGAATCCACCCCACGGCGTTGATTCACGCGGGCGCAGAGCTCGGAGTCGATGTCGAGGTCGGTCCCTACACCGTGATCGAGAAGGATGTCGAGATTGGGGATGGGTGCAAGGTCGGGCCGTTTTCGCGCCTCACCGGCCTGACCCGTATCGGCTCTGGCAACGTCTTCGAGAGCCACTGCTCGGTTGGGGCGCCACCGCAGGACCTCAAGTACAGCGGGGAGCCGACGCGCCTCGTCATCGGTACCGGGAACGTGTTCCGTGAGTTCGTGACCCTGCATCGCGGTACTCCTGGCGGCGGGGGAATCACCCAGATCGGTGACGACGGACTCTTCATGGCCTATGTCCACATCGCTCACGACTGCCGGATCGGGCAACGGACGATCTTCGCGAACGGCGCGACCCTTGCCGGCCATGTCGAGATCGGGGACCACGTGACGATCGGCGCCTTCTCGGCGGTCCATCAGTTTTGCAGGGTGGGCGACTATGCCTTCCTGGGAGGGTTCACCGTTGCCACCAAGGACTGTCTGCCGTTCATGAAGACTGTCGGCAGTCGTCCTGCCCGATGCTTCGGCCCGAACACGCTCGGACTTCAGCGCCTCGGCTTCGAGCCCGAGCGCCGGGCGGCCCTGAAGGCGGGCTGGCGTCTGCTTCATAACCCGAAGCTGCCCACCGGTGAAGCACTCGCGCAGATCGAGACCCAGCTCGGGAACCATCTCGAGATCCGAGCACTGCTCGAGTTCATTCGCGGCTCAGAGCGTGGCGTGATCCTCTCGCGCGGGTAGGATCGCCGGCAAGGCATCCAAGGCCGACAGTGCCAGCGAGATGTGGCCCGGCGGGGCTTGAGGCTGTCGCGGGTTGATCCTGATCAGGCGGGCCCCGAGCAGCCGGCTGGTCTGTTCAGAGGTCATTCGCACGGTGGGAACCGCTGACCCGGCGCCGATCTCTACGACGACGACCCGGCGCCCGACCACCTCGCCAAGCCAGCGCTCGAGCCGTGCCTGCTGGAGATTGCTACGGTCGGGGATCCACGTCCAGTCCCCGAACATGAGCACGTTAGGCCTCGCCAGGCCTCCACATCGGGGACAGGTTGGCAGGGTGGGGGTCGCCCTCATTGACGTCTCGTCGACCTCGATCCGTTCGGAATCAGCCGGCCAGATGTGCCTCCCGCAAGGAGTACAGCACTGCAGATGATGGATCGACCCGTGGCACTCGACGATCCGGTCTGTGGCAAAACCCGCACGTTGAAAGTGACCATCAACGTTCGACGTAAACACGAACACCCCGGCAGGAAGAGTGGTGCCGTGGGCTAGCAGGCGCGAGAAGCCCTCGTGAGGGACCACGCGGCGGTAGAGATTGAGACGGTGTCCATAGAATCCCCAGGCGAGGCACGGATCACGTGCAAACCACGCCGGATTGGCGAGATCGACAAACGAGAGCCCGAGGCGGGCGAATGGCGGGTAGGCCCGCCAAAAACCGGCGTCTCCGCGGAAGTCCGGAAGACCGGAGTCGACACCCATTCCGGCTCCCGCCGTGAGTATCAGCGCCTCGGCTGTGCGGAGAACCGCTGCCGCCTCGGCCAGAGCCTCGCGGGTCCGTTCGTCCATCCTGGCTACGGCCGGCCGGCGGCCCGCTGTTGGCCGTCAAGCAGCCCGCTCAGAGTGCGGTGCAATGCGACCAGGCTCAATGGCTTCCTCAAGATCCTGCAACCGAGACGCCTCGCCTCATCGAGCTCGGCACCGTGAGAGTAGCCGGTAAGGACGAGGATTGGCAGGTCGGCGCCGGCCGGTGTGTGGCGAATCCGCTCGACGAGCTGCTTGCCGCTGATGCCGGGCATGACCATGTCGGTCACAACGCACGAGACGTCGGAGCTGGTGAAAAGTGCCCAGGCGCTCTCACCGGAATCCGCCTCGATCACCCGGTAACCGAACGCTTCGAGCCCCTGGACAAGGCTCTGCCGTACCGAGGGGTCGTCTTCAACCACGAGGACGCCTCGTCCCGCCCCGGGGGCAGGGGCATCGCTGTGGCCCGACAGATGCGCCCTCCCCGCCACAGCGGTGCCCGCGAATAGAGGTAGGAAGATCCTAAACGTTGTGCCCCGCCCCTTGCTGCTGCCGACGCGGATGGTGCCGCCGTGCTCACCGACGATGGCTTGGACGCTGGCGAGGCCCATGCCCGTCCCTTGCGCGAGGCCCTTCGTGGTGAAGAAGGGCTCGAACATTCTGCCGCAAACGACCTCGTCGATACCGGTACCGGTGTCGGAGACTGCCAGGACCGTCCACCGTCCGGCAGGCGGACCGCCCGGCAGTAGAACTCCTACCTCCTCATCGGAGGTGCCAACAGTGATGCGGCCGCCGTCTGGCATCGCGTCGCGGGCGTTGAGCACGAGGTTCAGGATGACCTGCCCGAGCTTTCCGGCGTTGCCGCTCACGACATGGTGGGCAGCGAGATCGAGCTCAAGACTGATCGTCTCCGGCAGCACGGCACGAATGAGCGGTTCAAGCTCGCGTACCGTGAGCTCCAGGTCGATCGGGACCAGTGTCATGTCTCTCGTCTGGCCGATGCTGAGCAGGTGTCCGACGAGCTCTCCACCCCGTTCCGCGGCGGCGACTATGGCCGCGAGGCTGCTCCTCTGAGCCGGATCCAGGGTGCCGCCGCGGACGCGCAGGCTTTCGGCCTGGCCCATGATCGACTGCAGTAGGTTGTTGAAGTTGTGGGCGAGTCCGGCTGACAGGCGTCCCACGGTTTCGAGGCGCCGTGCCGACTCCAGCTCGCGTCGCATGAGCACCTGATCAGTGGTGTCGACGGCGACGATCACGGCGCCCATCTGGCCGTCAGGTGTGGGGCTCGCGGCCCCCTGCCAGAGGACGATCCGCTCCCTCCCGTCTCGGGACATCATCGGGGCCTCGCTCGGGGCCGTCTTGCCACCGGTGTTGAACAGGGTTCTCACGACACCAAGGACTTCGTGCCGAGCGGCGCGGTGGGGGAACAGTCGATTCAAGACCTTCGTGTTGCTCACCTCTTGGCGAGAGTAACCGGAGATCGTTTCCGCCCCGCGGTTCCAGAACCGGGCACGAAAGCGCCGGTCGATCTGGATGATGGCCACCGCGTTGGTCTCCAACAGCTCGCTCTGGAAACCCGAGAGCCGGCCCTGCTCCTCGAGGGCGGCGTGAAGCTCGCGCTGTGCGCGGACCGCGGCGGTGTTGTCGTGGAGCACAAGCTGGCGGGCGCCGTGGCCGAAGAGGGGAGCTTCACCCGACGTCACCTCGATCTCGAGCAGTTCACCGGTGTTGCGCCGCAGGTGAACGGTGCGTGGTGTCGCCGGTTCGTCCGGCCCCGGGATAAGCGTCTCGATGACCTGTTGGCGGCGCGCCGGATCGATGACGGAGACGATCTCGGATCCGGCGGCCAGTGAGGAGCCGTCCACGAGGTCGAGGAGAGCGGCAGCGGCCGGGTTGATGATCAGCGCGGTCGAGCCCCGAACCACAATGACCGGCACCGGCGTTGAGTCGATCCAGCGGTGGTTCGCGGAAACGGCGCTGAGGCGCAGACGAATCACGAGAAACCACAACAGCAAGCCGAGCGGGACCACGGTTGCGGTCGTGACGGCCGCGCTCACAAGAACCAGACGCAACCAACTCGGGGTAGGTGATGTCCCCGGGGAATCCAGTACGAGTCCGTCAACGAGTTCCCCGACATAGTGCTTGATCCGGCTTTGAGCGGCTCTGAAAGCCGCGAGCGGCGTTGATCCGGCAATGGCCGTACCGACTGGACCTGAGGCTGCAACCCACCGGACGTTGAAGACTTGAGCGCCAGCCGCCCCGGGGGCGACCGCGGCAAGTGCGAGGAGGAGGCTGAGAACGGACAGCTGCCTCTGAAAAGCCGTGGGGCAGGCAGACACCCGTGCATTATACTTCCGTCGGGAAAGGCGGCGCGATGTCAGTTGATCTCCGGAGACTTCGCGAGCAAGACCTGGATGAGGTGCCTCACCACTACGAGTGTGTGCCGCTGAAGTCGTCGGTCGCGCTCTTGGGCTGGTGTCTGGGCCCGGCTCTCGCCTGCACCGGGGTAGCCGGAATGGTGCTCGGCGCCGGCTCGCTGTTGGAAGTGGCGGGCGCTGCGGCAGCCGCCGTGTCCGGGGTCGTGATCTTCGCATTGATCCGACTCAAGCGGTTCGAGATCACGCTCGGAAGGCGGTGGCTCGAGCTTGCGCTCGGACCCGTAAGACATCGGTTGGGCAGCGACAACGTCAAGGTCGGCGAGGTTCGGAAAGCGCGCTCCTGGCGACGGCTGTACGCGTTGGAGGAGATCGTTCTTCAGCTCGAGGCGCATGGCCGGGTGACAGCCGTGCCGTCGCGCCGTACACACGAGCTTGAAGCTGCGCTTGCAGAACACGACATCGCGACCCATTATCCTTTGTGAAGGGCTCCCTCAGGGGAGCGGAAGTTGTGAGGAGAGATTGCGAACGGGAGGTGCAACATGAATCGTATCGCACGTCTTCTCACACTCGGGGCGGTGGCCGTGGTGACCACCGTGCCAATAGCGGCTGTGGCTGCGGAGCCGAGCCCCGCGGTGTTCAAGGCCGCATCCAGCGAGGGTCGCGTCTGGGCCGGAGTCGACCTGACGCGTCAGCGTCTGACGGAACCCTACGTGCCGCTGGTCGTGGTCCTGTACAACGATGCGAAGAGCTCGGTGGTGGTGAGGAGGAATGACCTGAGGCTGATCGGCACCGACGGGAAGGCATACCCCGTGGCCACGATCCCAGAGCTTCGTGCAGCCTACACCAAGCAGAACTTCGACACGACCATGCTGAGAATGTACGGAATGCCCTTCGGGACATGGCTGCAACCCGACCGGCTCATTCCTTCAAACTTCTTTCCATCGGTGGCCCGTAGGGGACATGTCAGGATAGACCACGTCGAGGTCCCACCCCTGTTCTGGACCGTTGACCTGTTCTACTTCAAGCGGCCGCCCGGGCTAGCGGAAGGGCAAGAGGTGCAGCTCGAGGTTCAGCCGGAGGGTTGGAAGGAGCCCGTTCGAGTCCCCCTGAAGCTCTAGGTCGTAGCGAAACCGGCCAGACGTCCGTCAGCGCTGCCGCACGCTTGCCGCGTCGTGTAGGATGCGGCGATGCGCACGGCGGACTTCGACTACCGGCTGCCCCGGGGACTGGTCGCGCAGCTTCCGCGGCCGCGTGGAACGACACGCTTGATGGTGCTGGACAGGAGGAACGGCGATCTCCGCCACCGCAGGGTGGCGGAGATCGCATGGCTTCTGTCTGCAGGTGATCTCCTGGTCTTGAATGACACTCGCGTGATCCCGGCCCGGCTGTGTGCTCGACGACCTACGGGGCGACGGTTTGAGTTCCTGTTGTTGCGTCCGTTGGATTGTGAACGCTGGGAAGGGCTTCTGAGACCCTCGGCACGGGCGCGAGCTGGCGAGGAGCTCATGCTCGCAGACGGCGGGAGGTTGATCCCGGAGGAGGTCGTCGGGGAGGGCATGTGGATCGTGCGCTGCATTCCGGCGCTCGGGCTCGACCGCCTCGAGGAGCTGGGAGAGCCGCCGCTGCCGCCCTACATCGAGCGTCCGTGCGGAGCGACCCGTGATGACCGGAGCGCCTACCAGACGGTCTATGCAAGCCGCCCGGGCGCGGTCGCAGCGCCGACGGCCGGCTTGCACCTGACGCCCGAGTTGTTTGAGCAATTGACAGCCAGAGGGGTACGGGTCACGACCATCACTCTGCACGTCGGGCTTGGCACCTTCCGTCCGGTTACAGTCGATGACATCTCACAGCACCGGATGCACCGGGAGTGGTATCGGATCAGCCCGACCGCGGCTCAAGACGTCAACGTCGCTCTGAGCGCCGGCAGGCGGATCGTCTGCGTCGGCACGACAACGGTCCGTGCGCTCGAGTCGGGTCTGGCCGAGGGCGAGGGCCGCCTCAGGTCAGGGGATGGTTGGAGCCGTCTCTTCATCACCCCAGGCTACAACTTTCTCGGTGTCGGGGCACTGATGACGAACTTCCACCTGCCACGGTCGACGTTGCTGATGATGGTGAGCGCGTTGGCGGGCCGCCAACGCATCCTCGAGGCTTATCGGAACGCCGTGGAGCACAGGTACCGCTTCTTCTCGTACGGTGACGCGATGCTGATCTTGTAGAGGCCTGGCCGGGCCTCTACTCTACCTCCCCATAGCTTCGAGACGGCGAATACGCTCCTCCATTGGCGGGTGGGTAGAAAACAGGCGCATGCCGCGGCCGAACGGGTTCGCGATCATCATGTGAGCTGTCGTCGCCTTGGCCGTACGCATGGGTACCCGCTTTGTGTATGTGCTCAGCTTGCGGAGGGCTGAGGCGAGGCCGTACGGCGAGCCGGCGATCCGGGCGCCGCTTTCGTCGGCGGCGAACTCGCGAGAGCGCGAGACCGCGAGTTGGATCACCACCGCAGCGATCGGGGCGACGATCAGGAAGAAGAGGCCGCCGAGCCCGCCGCTGCGATTGTCCCTTCCTCCGTGGCCGCCGAACATCAGAGCCCAGCCGGCCATCCTGGCGAGGACGGTGATGGCGCCGGCAAGGGTTGCCGCCACGGACATGGTCAAGATGTCACGGTGCTTGACGTGGGCGAGCTCATGGGCGAGCACGCCCTTGATCTCCTCGTGGTCCATCGTTTGGAGCAGACCCTGGGTGACCGCGACGGCGGCGTGGGTCGGCCCGCGTCCGGTGGCGAATGCATTCGGTTGTGCCTCGGGAATCAGGTAGACGCGCGGCATCGGCAGGCCGGCACTGGCTGTCAGCTCATGGAGAATGGAGTACAGCTGTGGCGCCTCGGTCTCCGAGACTGGTTGCGCCCGGTGAGCGGCAAGGGCAATCTTGTCAGAGAAGAACCAGCTGGCAAAGTTGAGTGCGATAGCTATCAGGAGCGCGATCTGGAGTCCGATCGTGCCGCTGAGAGCTTCCCCTGCCCACAGCAGAATCCCGGTCAAGGCGCCGAGCAGGAAGACGGTCTTGATTGTGTTCATGCGATGACCTCCAACACGAGTCGTTCCCTGCTGCGTACTCAACGGGTTCGGCGGCCGACTGTTTCAACCGGCGCCAGCGAGCGCGAGAATGAGGACAGCTACGATGAGGACGAGAATGACAACGCCAACACCCGCGAGCATCAGCTCCAGCGGAGTGTAGCGCCCCTTTCCGCGACGCGGCCTCCGTTTCGGTTTTCTGGCGCGAACCCTCTTGTGAGCCATCGAACCCCCTCCATGCCTTCCGGCGCGGGCTCGATTGAATTCTACCCCAGTGGCAGGCGGCCAGGCTCGAATCCCCGTGTCCGAGCCGGCCTTGATTGGTGGGTCAAAATGTGGTGATATGTGTAGATAGGATTGTTAGGTAAGAGACGGCCATATGGCCGTCCGAACAAGGTGGGAGCCCATCCGGTCCGCGCAGAAAGGATTGCGACCTCGCTGAGAATGAAACGGGGAAACGGACCGTTTGGAACATCACATCTGTGTACCATGCAACTCCGGTGCCGGAATTCGTCCCCTGGAATATCACTTGTTCAACGTCCGTATGGCACGGTAGGATGTCAGAGTGGCCGATTCCGGGAACAAGGAGGTTGTCATGAACGAGGGAGTGGAACGTGCCCGCGAGCGCAGGAACGTTCTCGAACGGCTGACGGCGAAGATCCCAGGGCTGCGGGGCTATCTCGAACGCGAGACCAGGCGTGAAGTCGACAAGATGGAGCGAGACTGGATCGCCGGTCGCCTGGACCGTGCCAGGCATGCGCTGCAGGGCCATGTTCGTGACTGGGCTCGTGCCGGGAACCTGGCCAACCTCGATCTTGCGTCAAGCCTCGACAAGCTCCTCGACCGCTTCGCCAACCGCGTCCGCCATGCGGACTACGGGTACACCGGGTTTTTCGATGCCGCAAAGATCTACGAAGACGAGTTGGACCGCCTTTACGAGTTCGACCTCGGCCTGATCGACACGGTAGAGGATGTGTCGGCACGGATCGAGACCTTGCCCGGAACGGCTACCGAGCCAGCTCTTCGCAGCCTGCTCGAGGCGGTGGAGGAGGCCGACCGGGCCTTCGACCGCCGCGCGACGATCTTCGAAGACGTGACCCAGAAGGGAGACCGGTGATGGCACAGACGCTTGAGGTGATCGAGCATTTCGATCCAAGCGGAGAGGAGATGGTCTACCGCTACCCACCGGAGGGGAGCGCGGAGATCAAGCTGGGCGCCCAGCTGGTAGTCCACGAGGCTCAAGAGGCTGTGCTCTACAGAGACGGTCGTGCACTTGACGTTTTCGGGCCCGGCCGGCACACACTCGTCACGCAGAACATCCCTCTCTTGACCAAGGTGCTGGCGCTGCCCTTCGGCGGCACGAGCCCGTTCCGTGTCGCGGTGGTGTTCGTCAACAAACGCACCTTCCTCGATCAGAAGTGGGGTACCCGTGAGCCAGTGGTATTCAGGGACACCGAGCTGGGGATGGTGCGGTTGCGGGCTTTCGGCAACTACGCCTACCGGGTCGCGGACACTCAGCTGTTCGTCAACGCGGTGGTGGGTTCTCAGGGAGTCTTCGAGACCGACCGCCTGAAGGACTTCTACCGTGACGTGATCGTGTCCCGTCTCAACGACCTGCTGGGCGAGACTCTCAAGACGATCTTCGACCTGCCCCGTTTCTACGACGAGATCGGGGCGGCTGCCAAGGCCAGACTGGCCGAAGACTTCACCAAGTACGGGGTCGACCTCACGGACTTCTACGTCAACTCTATTACACCACCGGACGAGGTCCAGCAGAAGATCGACGAGCGTGGTGCGATGGGGGCGATCGGGGACATGGGCAAGTACATGCAGTTCAAGGCCGCACAGGCAGTCGAGGAAGCTGCGCAAGGCACCGGCGGGGAAGGTGGCACGGCCAGCGCCGGCATGGGCCTCGGCCTCGGGGCGGGTTTCGGCGCCATGATGCCCGGGATGATCTCGCAGGCGATGCAGCAGGCGCAGCAGGGTGGGGGAGGAGGCGCACCCGCATCGCCGGCGGTGACGGGAGCTGCCGGTGGAGGGGCACAGGCAGCGGCGGCGTTCTGTCCGGAGTGCGGCAAGCCGGTGCCCGCCGGCGCCAAGTTCTGCCCCGGTTGCGGCCACAAGCTTGGCGGTTCGACGTGCGGCAAGTGCGGCGAGGTCGTTCCAGAAGGATCGGCATTCTGTCCCAACTGTGGAGCGAAGCAGGAGGGTTGATACGTGCAGGTAAGCTGCACGCAGTGCGGCGCCTCCGTGGAGGTCGCGGCCGATGCGCGGCTTGTAGAGTGCCCTTTCTGCTCCACCGCTCTGGTTGTGGACGGCGAAGGCGTTCTCTTCCGCGAGGCGATGCGTCCGACCGTCAAGGTCGCCGACGTGCCCTCGCACCTTCGGAGGTTCCTCGCTGGCGATCAGACCGTTTCGGGCCTGGACCGACAGGCGCAGCTCGGAGAGCCGGAGCTCGTCTTCTTCCCATTCTGGGCGTTTACCGTTGGTGAGGGGGACGATGAGAGGACGGAGCTGATGCCCGCCGCACCGTCTAGCCTGCAGGGGCTCCACGGGCTACAGCTTCCCGCCGGCGAGACCTTCCCGGTAGCCGCCCAGATGGCGGAGATCGCTCCCGTTCTCGAGCCGGAGGTGCCGGCCACCACAGCCCGAGAGTGGTTGCACCAACGGAGCGGGTCTGACCTCGCAGTCCGGCGGACCGTGCTCTACCACCTTCCGCTGTACCGCGTGACCTACTCCTGGAAGGGGCGCGCTTACCATGCAGCCGTGGACGGTGTCAGCGGTCGTGTCTTTCCGGCCGACTACCCGGCAAAGGCCGAAGCGCCGTTCGTCCTCGTCACTGTCGTCGCCATCCTCGTCTTCGGCATCGAGGGTCTTATCGTCGGCGATCTCCTGGTCAAGGCTCTTCTCTATTTGGCGTCCGCAGTGCCCCTGGTCGGTGTCGCATGGCTCGTGAGCCGCAAGGTATGAGCAATCAGCCACCCATACCAGCGGATGGTGGAGCCGGCCGGAGCCAGACAGGGGCGCGGGTATTGCGTGGTCTGACCTGTCCCTCGTGCGGAGGAACACTCGACGTCAGAGAGGGTTGGACGACGCTCTCCTGTCGTTACTGCAAGACTCCTCTCGCCGTTGTCGGCGAGCGCGGTGTGCTGCGATTGATGGTTCTCGACAGCGTTGGCCAGGATGCGGCGAGCGCCGTGGTTCGGCGGTGGTTCCGCTCCGGTATCCGCAAGGCGCCGGCACTGCGTCGCGAAGCCAGGTTCGAAGAGGCGTTTCTCGCCTGGTTCCCATTCGTCCGCCTGCGATTCGACTTGGTCGGATGGATTCTCGGAGTCAACATCCGGCGTGAGAAGCGTGGCAATCGCTGGGTAGAAGTGGAACGACCAGTCGAGCTCCAGATCGAGCGCACCGTGGATCGAACTTACCCGGCGGCGGAGATGGCCGAGTTCGGCGTTCATCGCGTCGATCTCGGGGGTGATGAGCTCGTTCCCTTGGATGAAGAGGCATTGCGGCGCCGCGGGATGGTGTTCCGCCCCAATCTGGCGCCGGCGGAGGTAGCGCGGAAGCTCGCCGAGGGGGCCCTGGCCAAGATTCAGCGGGCGAGCGCCCCGGATCGTACGACATTCTCCTGGTTGTCCTCGATACGACGTCGCACGACCGTGGTTCTATACCCGCTCTGGGTGTTTCGCTACAGCTTTCGAGGACGCACATACCAGGTACTGGTCGATGCCCAGGACGGAAGTCTGGCCTATGGGAAGGCGCCGGGGAATCACCTGTATCGGGCGACGACCCTGGTGGCTGCCACCGCCGGTGCCTGCTTCGTCGGCACCAGCCTGCTGCAACACCTCAACTGGGTACTGCGGGGACACAACTCGCTGGTTGCATTCGGAGCGATTGCCCTCGTACTGGCTGGGCTGGTTCGCTGGGGCTATAGCCAGTTCCGACACGGCGGTATTGTCGAGGAGGGGGCAGGAAGGGCTCCGGAGGAGCGTAGCCAGGACCTGCCACAGGTCCTGAAGTCAGCGATGGAGCGGCTGCAATGAGCGTGCGGCTGGTCTCGTTGGACTGCCCGAGCTGCGGTTCGGCCATGCGCGCCCGCGAGAGCGATACCCTGTTCATCTGCGATCACTGCGGGAGTGGGGCGGTTCTGGGAAGCAGCGGCCTCGAGACGGTGGAGGCCGCGGGTCTCCTGCCGGTTCCAGGGCGGCAGGCCGAGTTGTGGCTGCCGGGTTGGATGATCGACGCCGAGGTTGAGGTGTCGGATAGAGTTCGTGTCGGATCCCGGAGCACGCCAGGCTGGAAGGCTCCGAGAACCTACGTGATTCCTGCCTTCGACCTGTCACTTCAGGACGCAACCCGGCTCGCGCTGGCGCTGAGCGCGGCGGCCGGCGCTACCGGCCGGGTGCCTCACGAGCCGGTGACTGGCGGGCGACTCCATCTGTCCGACGCGCTGGCCCTCATCCGTCACCTCGTCATCGGTGACGAGGTCCGCCGTGCCGACCTTCTGGCCTCCGTCAAGGTCGAGGTGAAGGAGAGCTCCCACCGTCTCGTAGCGCTTCCGTTCGCGAAGGTGAAGGAACGTCTGCATTGCGCCGTTACCGGGATCACGGTCTCCCTGCCTCCGGCCCCTTGACCGAAGTTCGTGGAACTTCTTGGGCACGAGGGCGTCGAACTGTGCAGCTCGCAGTGGTGATGTGAGCGAAGGGAGGCCCGGACAATGCGACACACTCAGTTCTTCGGTTCGGTTGTTGGAACAGGTCTTTTCATCATCGGCCTTGCCGGTTCGCTGGCAGCATCGACGGTGCCCGGCTTCGAGGTCGAGGTCCTGGTGGGCGGCGTACCACGGCCCGAGTATTCCGCCCGCCGGGCCACCTACATCGAGGCCGAGCACGGCCGGGAGTACTCGGTCCGGCTCACAAACCGCACGAACGGAAGGGTGGCCGTGGCGCTCGCAGTCGACGGGCTCAACACGATCGACGCACGTACATCATCCGTTCGAAGGGCGGCCAAATGGGTGCTCGGCCCGTTCGAGACAATCACGATCGACGGCTGGCAGATCAGCTCGCGCACGGCGCGGCGATTCTACTTCACGTCCGAGGACAGGTCGTACGGGGCCTGGCTTGGGAAGACCGCAAACCTAGGCGTGATTGAGGCCGTCGTTTTCCGTGAGCGGGCGCCGCAGCCGATCGCGAGGCGTTGGCACAGCGGTTGTGACAGACGCCAGCAGGAGGCGGCCGGTCGTGCCGCACCACGTCCTCCTGCAGCTCGAGGTGAAGCGAGCGGAGCGCTGGGCCAGACCCGCAGCGGGAAGTCCCTGAAATCGAGCAGGCTCCCGGATGACCTGGCAGCGACCGGGATCGGGCGCCGTACCGACAACCCGGTCCGTCGGATCGAGTTCGAGGCCGAGGCGAGCCCGATAGGGCATGTTCGCCTGCGCTACGAGTACCGCCAGCAGCTCGTCGAACTGGGTGTCCTTCCAGACGTGAGCCGGTCGTCGGACCTTGCTCGCCGCGAGCACTCCCGCGGCTTCACCGATATGGAGTTCGCCCCTGATCCATTCGAGCGGCGTTGACTCGCATCCCTTGCAGCAGCGTGCAGCGAAGCGCGCGAGGTGGCGGTCATGGTGGAGTGCTCTGTCCTGGCACACGCCTTGCTTCTTTAGACTCCAGGGAGGCCAGAGAGGTCGATGACATCAGCCCCGAACGCAATAGAACACGATACCCGCCGGGAGCGGGTACCGTCCCTGATTGAGGACGGCCTGACCTCGCTGAGTTACACTTCTGAAGGGCGAGGCTCCCCCGCGACGAGGTGTACGGCGCTTCCCGGCTTTGAGGCGACGACTTGGGGAACAGGAGCCGGCCGTTGCAGCGTTCCCCATGAGTGGGAAGGGAACAGACCATGAGGCGAACTCTCTACATTATCGCGGCCGCCATCCTGGTCTTGGCGAGCACTGGCGAGGCTGCGACCTCCGCCCCCGATCTAGGCAGGCTGGCTGCAGGCCGGATCCGGTTCATCGATGGCACAGGCGCCGAGATGACCTTCCAGGGGCAGACCGTGGCCCCGGACCTCGACTTCCTGGTTCTCGTCGGCGCTGCATTCCGGACCGACCAGAGCCGGTTGGAGCTCCAGACGCTGAACGGCGACCTGTTCTGGTTCGGCCGCGACACGGACTTTCACTTCGAGGCGTCGGATCCGGAAGGCGATCAGACTACCCTTTTTCTTGGCAAGGGCTCGTTCCTCGTTCGCACGAAGGCCCCCTTCGCGCTGATCACGGGCGCCGGCTCGGTGCTGCTTCCCGGGCACGGGACGTACTCGGTTTCCAAGGGTGAGTTCGGAAAGGAAAAGCTCGTCGTTGGGACCCTTCTGGGCTCATCGCCGACCGTGATCAAGCAGTCCACGCTGTTCAGCAAGATCTCGATCGGCAAGCAGGTGAAAGAAGAGCTGGTCGGGTGGATGCACCAGCGAGAGAAGAACTGGGAGCGCACGCTGGGGAGGGCCAACCTGTTCTCCAACGTGGACAAGATGTCTCCCGTACTGGCCTACACCAACGACGCCGGCAAGCTGCGGTGGCGTCGGGTTGCGACGGTTCGCCCAATCTCATGGGCGCAGGGCCTGGTACGAGACAACCTGTTCTTGTGGGGACTCCCGGCGTTCCGTTTCGGGTACCTGCGGGCGACCGGCTTCCTGCCGACCGCCTTCATGGGCTGGAGCGACTTCGAGACCAGCCTGTGGTTCATGACCAACTGGTACAACTCCTTGCGCTGGGCTTGGGATGTCCCCCACGGCTGGCACGCAGAGTGGTACTGGGACCCGCTGGGAGGCTTCGGAGCAGAGTTCTCGCTGGCAGGCTACTTTTGGGGACCGGCCTTCGGCTGTGGCGGACACTACCGGTACTGGACCTGGCCTGACGAGCCCGGCTTGTGGTGGCCCCCGATTTGGGCCGGGTACAACGTGCCTCGGCCGGTGATGCGAGGCAGGATCGCGGCCGGCATGAGCCGACCGGTCGTGCTTCGCCTGGCGAGTCACGCGCGGCTGAGGGACCGACTCCGGACCGATCCGGGCCTGCGGTCGATTCGTCAGGCCAGACACCTGGACGTCAGGCCGGTGGACATTAGACGGGCGAGGCTTCGCCACGCCACACGATCGGCGCACTTTCCAATGTGGAACGAATACAGCACACGTAGGTTCTCGACTGTGAGCCAGGCCACGACATCCTCCCCGCCCTCCCGTCGGGTAGGAGGTATGGCACGGCCGTCACCTGGCGGGGGCCGCGCCGTCCGTCCCGGCGCCCGGTAGCCTCGAGATTCCGTGGCCGAGCGGCTGCTTCGGGCTCACCCGGGTCAGCCCCGCAGGCGCTCGGCAAGCCTCGTGTGGCGGCGGCGCTCGGTGGCATTTGAAACGGCGCGAGCGAGGGCGCGCCGGCTCCCCACGATGACCACGAGCTTCTTGCCGCGGGTGATTGCCGTGTAGAGCAGGTTCCTCTGCAGCATGATGTGGTGCTGGTGGTGCAAGAGGACGATGACCGCCGGGTACTCTGAGCCCTGAGATTTGTGAATTGTGCAGGCGTAAGCGGGCACGAGATCATCGAGGCCCTCCGCAGGGATGCAGACCGGTCGGCCGTCGAAGTCGGCCAGGACGGACCGTTCCTCGGCATCAACTGCGATCACCGTCCCGAGGTCTCCGTTGAAGAGGTCCAGGTCGTAGTTGTTTCGGACCTGCATCACCTTGTCGCCGGCTCGGTAAAGCCTCGTGCCGACCGTCAGCTCCGGCCCCTCGGGATTCAGCACCTGACGCAACCGGTCGTTGAGGGCTTTCACGCCGAGCTCCCCACGGTGCATCGGCGATAGGACCTGGACCGCGCGGAGTGGATCGAGGCCGAACCTCGCGGGTATCCTCCCGGTCACGAGCTCGATGACCATCTCAGCCGCTGCCGCCGGATCGTCACGTGCGACAAAGTAGAAGTCCGTGAGCTCGGAGTCCCCCCTCAGCAAGGGCATTTCACCGCGGTTGACGCGGTGCGCGTTGACGACGATGAGGCTCTCACGGGCCTGTCGAAAGATCTTCTCGAGGCGGGCGACCGGTACCGTGCGCGATGCGATGAGGTCGCGAAGGACGTTGCCAGGCCCCACCGAGGGGAGCTGGTCGGCATCACCGACCAACACCAGCCGACACATCCGCGGCACGGCTTCGAGGAGTGCGAAGGCGAGCTCGATATCCAGCATCGAGGCCTCGTCGAGCACCAGCAGGTCGCACTCGAGCGGGTTCTCCCGGCAGCGGGCAAACGAGTGGGTGGCCGGAGTGTACTCGAGGAGACGGTGGACGGTACGCGCCGGCATTCCCGTCGCCTCCTTGAGCCGCTTGGCAGCCCGCCCCGTAGGAGCCGCCAGCTCGATGCGCAGCTCCTTCATCCCGAAGATCCGGCTCAGCCCACGGATCAGGGTTGTCTTGCCGGTTCCCGGACCGCCGGTAATGACGAGCAACTTCTCCGTCAGGCCTGCCGCCAGAGCACGCTTCTGATCTCCCGACAGACGAATTCCGGCATCGCGCTGGTACCAGGCCACGGCGCGCCCAATATCCAGTTCCGCCTCTACTGGCGCCGTCGCGGCCAACTGGAGAAGGCCTGCGGCGACCCCCACCTCTGCGCCGAACAGGCGAGGCAGGAACACGTCTTCTTCGTCTTCACGTGTTTCCATCCGCACCCGGTCCCGGCGCTGGAGGTCCTCGAGAGAGGGTCTCAGGCCCTGCTCGTCGACATCGAGCAGGGCTGAGGCTTCGCGCAGCAGGCGGCCGCAAGGCAGGAAGACGTGACCTTCGCCGGTCGCTTCATGGAGGACGTAGAGCAGCCCGGCTTTGGCGCGGTCGGGTGAGTCCTTCGGCACACCCAGGTCGTGAGCCACGCGATCGGCAGTGCGAAAGCCAACGCCGAAGATCTCGTCGGCGAGTCGGTACGGGTTTTCACGAACGACACTCAGAGCCGCCGCTCCGTACCGGTTGTTGACCTTGGCTGCCACAGACGGCGAGACTCCGTGTGCATGCAGGAAGACCATGGTTTCCTGGACGGCGCGACTCTGTCTCCAGCCGTCGCGGATCTTGGCGGCTGTTGAGCGGCCGATGCCGTGCACCTCGGTCAAGCGATCCGGCTGGTGCTCCAGAACATCCAGGGTCTCGACGCCGAAGCGGTCGACGAGTCGCTGCGCCATCGTCGGTCCGACGCCACGAAACCGTCCCGATGCCAGGAATCTCCGGATTCCCTCACGGGTCGTCGGATGGATGTGCAGGTAGCTGGATACCGCCAGCTGCTCGCCGTACCGTTCGTGGTGGGACCAGGTCCCGTTCAGCCTCAGGTGATCGCCCGGCTGGAGGCCGAAGAGGGTACCGACCGCAGTCACGTTCCGCCCGTCTGCCAGCTCGATGCGCACCGCAGCCCAGCCGCTCGACTCGGCGAAGAACAGGACGTGTCGCAAGACTCCTTCGACCACGACCGTCTCCGGGGTCATGACTGATGTCTCTCTCCGGATCTGGCGATCCCCGTTCATGGATGGATTGTACGTTCTCGTCGTCCGCAGCAGGTGTTGGGCCCACGCGGATCAGCTGACAGTTTGCTCTCCCGCCGGCGGAAAGCTGCTGCAAACCCACTCCGACAGCGCGGTGATCGTGAGCGACGGGTTGACGCCGAGGTTGGCGCCGATCATCGATCCGTCCATGACGTACAGCCCGGGGTGTCCGAAGACCTCGCCATTGCCGTCAATCACGCCACGCTCCGGCCCTGAAGCCATGGCGCAGCCGCCGAGTATGTGGGCTGTCGTCGAGGTGTCAAGCAGAACCTCGTTCAACGTGCTCTGGGGCTGGGCGTCAAGCTCCTGCCCGAGCTCTCGCGCCACTTCGTTGGCCAGCGGGATATAGGACGGTATTCCGGGCTGGCCGGGATCCGGGCGTGACGTCAGCGTCCGCTGAAACGGCCACAAGAGCTGTCGGCGCCTGACCAATCGGGTGTGATTGTCTACCGTCTGCATCACGAGCAGTACGGTGGACCGCTCGGCCTTGCCCCACGGTTTGCTCACTCGGAGAAAGTCGATCGGGTGCCGGAGTACGTTGCCCAGCCACTGCAGCTGCCTCGGTACTCCCGTACCACCGTCGGTGAGGAGTGTGCCGAGCAGGAGCATGACGTCCGATCCCTTCGGAAACCGAACAGGCTCCATATGCGTGACATCGTCCATCTCAGCCTTGGATGCGATGGCGATCCCCTGCCACAGATCGCGATTGTTCCTCGAGGTGATGCCGAGGAGTGCCTCCGAGTTGGTTCGCACGTAGTTGCCGAGCTGACTGGAAATGCGCGGTAGAGCGCCCTTCTCCCTGCAGGACATGAGGAGTGGAACGGTACCGAGCACCCCTGCAGAGACGACAACCTTGAGCGCAGTCAGGGTGCCGCGTTCGGGGGAGAGATGGCGCGTGGAACGCCGCCACCGAAGCCTGTAGCCGCCGCCGGGTAGCTCCTCGATGAGCTCGACCCTCGTCTCCGGGATGACCTCTGTGCCGTTGCGCTCGGCGAGGTAGAGGTAGTTCTTGTCGAGCGTGTTCTTGGCGCCCTCCCGGCAGCCAACCATGCAGGCGCCGCAGAAGGTGCATCCTGTCCGCTGTGGGCCGTTGCCGTCGAAGTAGGGGTCAGGAACGGCCTCCCCGGGCTCCCCGAAGAAGATGCCGACCGGAGTGTGCTCAAAGGTGTGGCCGCGTCCGCGGCGTTCGGCAGCCCGGCGCAATGCCTCGTCCGCAGGCCCAAGGCTGGGTGAACGGGCTGTCCCCAGCATTCGGCGTGCCTCGGCAAAGAACCTGGGCATGATAGCCCGCCAATCCGCCAGGTCTCGCCACATCGGGTCGTCCCATACGACCTCGGGAGGCTCGTAGTGGGTGTTGGCATACATCAGGCTACCGCCGCCGACCCCGACGCCGTGGAGGACGAGGACCTCGCGCAGCAAGTGAAGCGCCCAAGTCCCGTAGCAGCCCAACAATGGAAACCAGAACTGGCGGGAGATCTTCCAGTTGGTAGACGGGAAGTCCTCTGGACGCCAGCGCTTGCCCTTCTCTACGACGATGACCCGGTACCCCTTCTCGCTCAGTCGCAGCGCGGCGACAGAGCCCCCGAACCCGGAGCCAATAATGGCCACGTCAGTGTCGTAGTCATGAGACGGGGTCGTGGGGGCTGTAACCATCGGGCACCTCTCGGCTGGCGTCGCCTGAGTGTAGCACCTATTCGCCGAACATGCCGCACTGCGACATCCTCTGCCGCAACGTGGCGCGGCGGCCGGCACCCGGTATACTAGTTCTATGAGGAGAACCGCAGCAGTACTCGCGGTGGCGCTCGGTGCGGCACTGATCGCGCCGGCTGCAAGCGCTGCAGAACCGAGAGCCGAGGTGCAGGTCGCCCAGGCGGATGGGACGCCGGTGGTGTGGGAGAGGTGGGTGAGCCGACATGCTCCGGTTGCGATCCTGGTGTGGGCGTCCTGGGCGCCGCGTGCCGGAGACGCGCTGGCGAGAATAGGGGAGCTTCAGGCCGCCGCCCGTGCGAAGGGGCTGGAGGTGGCGGTGGTGGACGTCCAGGAGGCCCGAGGCGATGCGCAGGCGGCTCTGTCACGTACCGGGGTTCCTTGGCTTCATGACCGGCACGGGTCACTCTTGAAGCGCTATCGGGTGATTCGGGTGCCGTCCGTGATCGTCATCGACAAGACAGGCCAGGCCGCAGCACGGCTTGAGGCCACGCCCGAGGCGATCGGCGAATGGGTCGCCCATTGAGGTGGCCCTGGCCACTGCTTCTTGCAGTGGCGATGCTGTGTGGTGGTTGCGATGGCGTCGGCAGCGCCGCGAGCAGGCCGCGCCCGCGGCTTGAGGTGATCCCTCTACAGCTGACGCGGTCCGTCGTGCACACCAGCGTCAGGCCAGGGGACACCATTGAGAGCCTCTGTCGTCGGCTTGCCGGCGGCGACTGGGTGCAGTGGCGGGATGCCCTCTTGAGGGAGATGGACCCTCAAAGCCTGCGGCCAGGGATGGCCGTCGACGGCATGGAAACGTCGACGGGGCGTTTGGCCGAGCTGTCCTTCGAGCTCGACCTGCGGAGCACCGTGAGGGCACGGGCCACGGCCAACGGCGTCGAAGCCCATCGGCTTGACAGGCCTATCGTCAGCACGGTCGCGCGGGTCGAGGCGGAGGTCACGAGCTCCCTGTTCGCCGCCGTCGAACAGGCTGGTGAGAGCCCTGATCTCGCCGTCCGGCTGGCGGAGATCTTCGAGTGGGACATCGATTTCTTCCGGGATCTCCGGCGGGGGGACAGCTTCGTGGTCATCGTCGACCGGCAGACGGTCGACGGGGCGTTCTACGGGTATGGCACCATCTTCGCAGCCCGTTTCGTCAACGCGGGGAGGGTTCTCAACGCACTGATCTATCCGGACGGCAAAGGACGGCTCGGGTATTACGATCTCCAGGGACGTCCCCTGCGCAAGCAGTTTCTCAAGGCACCGCTGAAGTTCTCGAGAATCACGTCGAGGTTCAGCCCGCGTCGCTTCCATCCCATCCTCAAGCGTCCGATGCCGCACTGGGGTGTCGACTACGGCGCGCCCGTTGGTACGCCCGTACGGGTGACGTGCGACGGCACCGTCCTTTTCGTTGGGCGGAAGGGTGGAGCGGGCAAGATGATCACTGTCCGGCATGCGAACGGGTACCAGACCAACTACCTGCACTTGAGCCGCTACGCAAAACGGATCCATCGTGGGACTCGTGTCACCCAAGGTCAGGTCATCGGCTTTGTCGGCCAGACAGGTTGGGCCACGGCTCCGCACCTCGACTATCGCGTGCGCCTCAACGGGCACTGGATCAACCCGCTCAGGATTTCGTCGCCCGCCACCAAGCCGATCGCCAGGCCAAGGCTGAAACGCTACCTGTCGTACGCGCTGGCCGGCCAGGCTTTGCTGGATGGGAAGGAGCCGCCGGTTGGTGCGGCGGGTTGAGGTCACCGCTCCCTGCCGGGCCGACCTGGCCGGTGGAACCCTCGACATCTGGCCACTGGGTGTGCTGCACGCGGGGTCACTCACGGTCAATGCGGCGGTTCCTGTCCGGGTCCGGATGAGCATCGAGGAGTCTTCCGAGAGTGAGAGAGTCCTGTTGCACATCGGCGATGGTCCGCAGCAGCCGCTCACACCGAACGACGCATTGACCGACCTCACGGCTGCTGTTGCCTTCTGGTTTCGGCCGCAGGGTGGAGTGACGGTACGGGTTGTCGAGCAGGCGCCGATCGGCTCGGGGCTCGGCGGGTCGTCCGCCTACGCTGTTGCCCTGGCCTGCGGGCTCCTCGAGCTGGACGCTCAGTCGCGAGAGGACCGGCTCCTGGTTGCCACCCTTCGAGATCTTGAAGCCCGGATATTGTGTGCTCCCACCGGCACCCAGGACTACTGGGCGGCCCTGCTCGGCGGCGTCCTCTCCCTTCATCTTGAACCGGGTGGAGAGCGAGTCGAGCGGATCGAAGTCGACCGGGAGTGGCTGGGACGGCAACTGACGGTGTTCTTCACCGGCATTCGGCACCACTCGGGGATGGTCAACTGGCAGATCGTCCGGAGGCGACTCGACGGCGAACCGGCAACTCACAATGCTCTCGACGAGATCATGTGGGCAGCACGCCAGTGCCGTGAGGGACTGCTGGCCTGCGATCAGGTACGCGTAGCCGAGGCGATCCGCGTCGAGTGGGCCGCGCGCCGGCGCCTCGCGCCGGAGGTTTGTCCACCCGAGCTCGATCTCGTCACAAGGGGGGTGATGGAGGCGGGAGCAAAAGCCGTCAAGGCCTGTGGAGCTGGCGGTGGTGGATGTGTTCTGGTCTGGCATGAGCCTGAGAACCGTGCCGCCATCGCTGATGCCTTGCTTCGACTGGCTCCGGCGGGCAAGGTCCTGGCTGTTGGCGTTGAGTCGACGGGGTGTGTGGTCCTGCCAGTCGGTGACGGCTAAACAACCCCGAATCGGAGAGGAGCGAACGACCCGTTCCGAGCTGCGTGGTAGGATGCGCAGCAACGGCGATGGAATCCGCCGACAGAACCGCCTCCGAAGGCTGATGATTCCTGCACTTTCACGGCTGGGGCGAGTTCGATGACAGAAGTCAGCATCCCACCCGACCTGATTCAGCGTCTCGACGAGGTGCTGGCGCTTCCGGACCCGCTGGCCGCCCGTAGCGAACTGCAAAGAGAGCGGCAGAAGCTGGCGCACGGCAAGCTCAACGTAGTGGTCGTGGGGCGGTTCAAGCGAGGCAAGTCGACACTTCTCAATGCCCTCATTGGCCGGCCGGTACTGCCCATGGGCGTTGTCCCGGTAACGGCGCTGGTCACTCTCGTGCGGCCTGGAACCAAGGATGCTGCCTGGGTGGAGTTCACCGACGGTCACCGCGAAGAGATCGGGCTGTCACGTCTGGAGGACTACGTCAGCGAAGCAGGAAACCCGGAGAACACCAGGCGTGTCGCCCGCGTCGAGGTTGAGCTTCCCTCCCTCGCCGAGCTGGGCCCACTCGTATTGGCCGACACGCCGGGCTCGGGGTCGGTGTTTCGGCACAACACAGAGGCCCTGGCGAGGTGGCTCGGCCACATCGACGCCGCGGTGTACGTCGTGTCGACGGATCCACCGATGGGGGAGGCCGACTGCGAGCTCCTTGCTGAGGTTGCAGCAACTGCCGGGGACGTACTGGTGGCCCTCAACAAGAGCGATCGGCTGCGCCCCGGGGAGCTCGAGGACTCCCTCGTCTACACACGCCATGCGGTCGAGAGAACGTTGGGTACGGAGGTTCCGGTCGTTCCGTGCTCGGCCCGACGCGCCCTCGAGAGGGAGGGGGCCGACACCGGTGTCCAGGAAGTCGCTCGGTGGGTGAGGAACCTCGCCGCCGGTCGTGGGCAGCTGGTACTGGCGCGCGCGGTGGCACGGCGGGCGGCACGCGCCCTCGCCCAGGAGACGGCGCTGGTCCGTATGGAGCGTGCGGCTGCTGAGAGCTCCGTCAGCGAGCTCGAAGACTGCCTTCGCGACCTCGAGGTCGTTCGAGGAGAGCTGAGCCATCGTGTCCGTGAGGTCGGAGCTGCGTTCGATTCCGGTTGTGGGGATCTCTTGCGAGAGTTTGACGAGGCTGCCCGGCTGCAGCAGCCATCCTTGGTCGAAAGCGTCCGGAGTGGGGTCCGGCGAGCATCAGCCGAGCTTTCCGCTGCCGGTGCCGGTATGCTCCTGTTTCTTCGAGATCTCGAAGGGCGACGCGACCAGATCGTGCGCCAGGAGTTGGAGCCTTTTCAGCGCGTGCGCGAAGAGGGAGTGATCCGAGGCTTCGCCGATCTGACCCAACGTGCGCTGCAGCGTGTAAACGAGCTGGTCGACGATGCCTTCGAACGCGCCGCACGCCGATTCGGCGTCGAGGTGAGCCGCTTCGATGTGTACGAGGGTTTCAACATGGAGTCGCGGCTTGAGTATCGGGTCGGCCTGCCCAAGGTGAACCTGGATTACATCGTCGATGGGTTTCTGCTGTTGCTGCCGCCACCGCTGGGTCGGCGGCTTGTGACCGCGCGTCACTTGCGGCAGCTACCGGAGGCACTCGGGCGCCAGCTGGGTCTGATCCGTGGAGATCTCCATGAGCGGGTCACCGAGAGCGCCTTCTCGTTCAAGGGCGAGCTCGGACGCCGAATCGCGAAAGCTCTCGAGCAGCTCCTGACCGCAGTCGAACGGGGCAGCGCTCTCAGCTCCTTGGACCGGTCCCAGCTGGCGGCCCGTCTCGCTGCTCTCGACGCACGTTGTGCGCTCCTGGAGGCGGCTCTGACCTCGTGCAGTAGGCATGCAGGGCCGGCTGCAGCGCCCCTCGCCCCGCTCAGCCATACCGAGTCTCGACGTAGTCCTCAATGATGCGGATGAAGCTGGCGGCCAGCTCGTCGTAGTTGCCCTTGAGGGTGGTGAAGGGGCGACCGTCTACGAACACTGGGCAGCTGGGCTCCTCACCGGTCCCCGGCAGACTGATTCCGATGTTCGCGGCCTTCGACTCGCCCGGCCCGTTGACGATACACCCCATCACGGCCAGCTTCAGCTCCTCCACGCCCTGGTAGTGCTCTCGCCACTGCGGCATTTTCTCCTTGACGTGGAGCTCGATGCGCTGCGCCAGCTCCTGGAACGTCGTGCTGGTAGTGCGGCCGCAGCCGGGACAGGCGGTAACGCTCGGCGCAAAAGACCGCAGACCCAGCGCCTGAAGTAGCTCGCACGCTGCGTAGACCTCCTCGCGACGGTCCCCACCTGGTCGTGGCGTGAGTGAGATTCGAATGGTGTCCCCGATACCTTCCGTCAGAAGCACCCCCATGGCCGATGCCGACCAAACAAGCCCCTTGGTGCCCATGCCGGCCTCCGTGAGGCCGAGATGGAGAGGTTGCCGCGTTCGGCCGGAAAGCTCGCGGTAGACGGCGATGAGGGCGGTAGGGTTCGAGACCTTGCAGGAGATGATGACCGCATCCTCGCCCAGGCCGTGCTCCAGAGCCTGGTCGGTCGACTCGAGTGCGGACAGCACCATGCACTCGTTGATGATCTCCTCGGGGTTCCTGCCGAGATCCCGGTCGGTGTTCTCCTGCATCTTGCGCATTACCAGCTCCTGGTTGAGGGAGCCGCCGTTGACACCGATGCGGACCGGCTTTCCGTTGTCTCGGGCCACCGCGCAAATGGTGGCGAAGTTGTCATCACGTCGGTTGCCCGTCCCCACGTTGCCCGGGTTAATGCGGTACTTGTCGAGAGCCCGGGCGCAGTCGGGAAAGCGGGCGAGAAGAACGTGGCCGTTGTAGTGGAAATCACCGATGACAGGTGCGCTCACACCGGCGTCGCGCACCCGGTGGACGACCTCGCCGACCGCTGCCGCCGCTTCAGGCGTGTTGACGGTGATTCGGACCATCTCGGAGCCCGCGTTCGCTAGCTCGAGGATCTGTCGCGCGGTTCCGGCGGCATCGGCGGTGTCGGTGTTGGTCATCGACTGCACCACGATCGGCGCGGCACCTCCAACCCGCAGCTCTCCCACCTTGACGCTGACCGTTTCCCGTCTCGTCACCAAGCTCATCTGTCCAGCACCTCCTACTGCTCCAATTCCATCTCAGTCAACAGCCAGTGATCCCGTTCCATGCCGATCCTGGTCGATCATACCTTTGTCGGCGAGCTCCGAGGCCCAACACGGGCTGGAACGGCGGCTGTACTACACTCGCCGGGTGAACCTACCGGGTAACAGTGCGCCTGCGTCGCGGCTGAGACGGCGACGCGCATCGCCAGGCTTGAAGGCTGCAGGTGCGGCTGGGGGAAGGGGTAATGGCGCTCCTGGGTGAGCCTGGGGTCCGGGTCGAGGTCGCGGATGGACCTCACAGGCTGGAAGCCTGGGCCCGGGTCGTGGGAAACGACCTCGTTGTGGTTGTCGCCGGAGGCAATGCTCCGCACGTCGGATGCGTGGTTCTGGCTCAGGCCCGGCCTTCAACGGCCGATCCAATGCGCACGTCGGTCAGCTCCTCGGTTCTGACCATTCCCCCGCACAAGGAGGAGCCCGTGGCCCGGGCCATCGCCGAACGCCTCGCGCGGGAGCAGGGAGGGGTTGTCGTGGTGTCCGCAGGCATCCATGAGGACCGGTTGGGCGCGGCGGGCGCCGCGGCCTATCTGCGGCTGGCCGCCAGCCTCGGCGAGCGGCTCGCTCGGGTGATTGGTGAACGATCATCGAGGCGCCGGTCCCCCGCGGAACCCGAGCCGGGAGTCATGTAGGGCGCACCAGGCGCGGGCGCCTGGATCGACTTATCCCAGCTCCAGCGGGCGTACGAGTCGGTACAATGCTCCGGTAGATGACTGGGGTTCTGTTCTACCTGGCGGTGCTGGTCGCCGGTTTGGCCGGGTATGCGGGTCTGATCCGTTTGGGGGTCGCCGACCGCAGCGCCTGGGCCTATGGCAGGGCCGCCGGTCTGGTCGCGGTGGCTCTGCCTGCTTGGTGGAGCGGAGCAGTCGGGCTGGCGGGCTGGCGTTGGTTCGGAGCGGTCCTCCTTCTGTTGGGTGGAGCCGCCGGAGCCGTGACGGTCTGGCGCCGCAGAAGCGCGTGGCGCGACATCGTGGCGGCCGAGGCCGTGTTTCTGGTCGGCTTCATCGGCGTGCTGCTGCTGCGGTTGGATCATCCCGACATCCGCGGCACGGAGAAGCCGATGGACCTCGGCATTCTCGCGACCCTGCTGCGTACACGCAGCTTCCCTCCGCCGGACATGTGGTTAGCCGGCTCGACCCTGCCGTACTACTACTGGGGTGCCCTGGTGTGGACCGTTCCTCTTGCCGTGAGCCAGGTGCCTCTCGAGGTCGGCTACAACCTCGTTGTGGCACTCCTCGGCGGCCTGGTCGCGGCAGCCGTCTGGGCACTGACATCTCAGCTGACGGATCGACGCGGCGGCCCCTTGCTCGCCGCCTTCCTGGCCGTGTTCGCCGGGACCCCGGACGGTCTGCGTCAGATCTTGGCCGGGAGGTCCCTGTTGGGGCTTGACTACTGGGGCTCGTCGAGGCAGGTCCCAAACACCATTACCGAGTTCCCTCTGTTCACCTTCTGGCTCGGCGATCTCCATCCCCACCTGATCTCGCTGCCGCTGGCCCTGCTGACGGTGTTCCTAGCGTTTCAAGCGGGGAGGAAGGGCCTTCGGCCGGCAATCCTGATCGCCGTCGCCGCCTCCTTTGGAGTTACTTGGGCGGCAAACCCGTGGGCGATGCCACCGACGCTTGCAGCCGTCGCTCTGATGCTGGTGGCAGGGGACGGCCGTTGGCGGTGGCCGGTCGGGAAGGGTTTCATGCGCTGGCTGTCTGTCGTTCCGGTGGTAGTCGGCGGCTGGCTCCTGACGGCGCCATTCCAGCTCGCCTTCCATCCCCCGTTTCATGGGATCGGCTTGGTGCATGCCTGGACGACCGTCCCCGAGGTCTTGCTGTACGGAGGCCCGCTGATCGTCGCGGCGTGGATCGTTGCCGTCAGGATCGCCGCCGATCTCGGGGGCGACCGGATCGAACGGCGACAGACCCTCGGATCCGCCGCGCTGGCGGTGGGCGTACTGCTGGCAGCCATAACCGGGAAGGCTGTCCTGGCACTTCTGGCCGTCTGCCTGGTCTTCATCGTGATTGGAGGCGTCCGCGGGGACGTCCGACAGGACCGCCCGGCCCTACTGCTCGCAGCTCTGGGTGTGTTCCTGTTTCTGGTCCCGGAGCTCATTTATGTGCGTGATCCGTACGGGGAGCAGCTCCACCGGATGAACACGGTCTTCAAGTCGTACTTTCAGGGGTGGATCTTCCTGGCTATCGCGGTGCCAGCATTGCTCGGGGGAATGAGGATGGGGCGCTGGAAACGGGTAGCGCTGGTTTCTGCCCTGGTCTTGCCAATGATCCCCCACCTGGCGGGGATGGCATCGGCACCGCTCCTCCACCGCCCGCTGGGGCTGGACGGGCTCCGGTGGATGACGTCCGGCGATCGGGAGATCGTTCGTTTTCTGCGTCACCAGCCGCCGGGGGCGGTGCTGGCGGAGGCCGTTGGTCACGCCTACTCGGATTACGCCCGGCTGTCCGCTGCGTCGGGGGTGCCGGCCGTGCTTGGATGGGCGAACCACGAGCTCGTGTGGCGAGGGCCGGAGATCGGACCGGAGCTCGACCGCCGGCGACAGCTCGTCGACGAGATCTTCACATCCGGAAAGTCGGAGACGGCTGCTGCGGCAGCTCGGAAGGCTGGAGCCACGCTGATCGCGGTCGGCTCGATGGAACACAGAACTTACGCCGATGCAGGACTTCTGGCGGCCGAAAAGGCCGGCAAGGTTGTCTTTCGGAAAGGCCCGGCCGAGGTTGTTGCCGTGGAACACACGGTACCAGCGGGTCCGGCACTTCGGGAGCAGGAGCATCCCAAGAATGGCAGATGAGAGAAGCCAGTCGCCAGGATCGTTCGCAGCAGAGCCTGATCGGCGACGCCTCCGCCAACGCCGTTGGCTGGCCTGGGGAGCGCTGGTGGCGCTGTCGCTTTCTCTCCACCTCTGGGCGCTGGATGCTCGCTCGTTCCACCACGACGAGTCCATTCATGCACGCCTCTCGTACGACCTCCTCCACGAAGGCGTCTACCGGTACGATCCTACCTATCATGGCCCTCTGCTGTACTACCTGACAGCGGCTACCTTCGCCGTCGCGGGAGACAGTAACTTCACGGCCCGTCTTCCGATCGCGCTGGCGGGAGTCCTGATGCTGTGGGTCGCGTGGACTTTGCGGCGGCCGTTCGGAGACCGGGCCGCATGGTGGACAGGTCTACTGTTCACGATCTCGCCGATCATGCTGTTCTACGGCCGCTTCCTACGCATGGATATGCTCGAGATGGTGACCGCATCGGCCGCCTTGGCCGCCTGGTACCGAGTTCTCCGTGGCTCTCGAACGGCCTGGCTCTGGTTGGGTCTGTGGACTGCGCTCGCTTTCGCGACCAAGGAGAACGCGTATGTCACGGCAGCACTGGTTGGCGTTGCTGGAGGTGCGGTCGCCCTCACCTCCGGACCCTGGACGTCAGTGAAGGCAAGCTGGACCTGGGCGCGACGGGAGTGGCTCGGTCTGGCTGCGGCGTTGGCCGTCTTCGTTCTGGTAACCATCCCCCTGTACACGGTCGGTTTCAGCCATCCCCAGGACTGGGCGTTTCCGGTCAAGGCAATCTCTTACTGGTGGCATCAGCACAGTATCCACCGGGTCAGCGGCCCCTGCTGGTACCACCTCCCTCGGCTCGCCCAGTACGAGTTCCTGGCCATTGGAGCGGCCCTGGTTTGGATCGTGCGCCGCATCCGTAAGCTGAAGCGGATAGAGATCTTCCTCATCGTCTTCGCGGTCGCCTCTGTCGGGACCTACTGCTACCTCGGGGAGAAGACGCCGTGGCTTGCCGTTCACCAGGTATGGGCCTTCGTTCCGCTGGCGGGGGCACAGCTGGCCAGGACCTTTGGAAAGCGGGGCCGTTGGTGGAGCCGGGGCGTGGCCGGAGCGGCGCTCCTTGCGACGGTTGCAGCTTCACTCTGCGCCAGCTTCGTGCTCGATGAGATCACGCCCGCCCGCGACCGGGTCGAGTCTCTCATCTTCGTCCAGACCTGCCCTGAGGTGAAGCAGGTCGCTGCGGACGGCCTTGCAGTCGCCGCAGCACAGAAGAGTGGACTCGTTGCAGCCGTGTCCGGAGAGGCCTCCTGGCCTCTGATGTGGTACTGGCGCCGGCTCCAGATCTGGTGGGGGACGCCTTCGCAGGGCAGCAGGCCGCCGATCGTGATCTGCGACCCCGGCCGGGAGGCGGAAGTACGGAAGGCTGTCGGCCCCGGTTACTCGAGGCGGCGGATTCCCCTCCGCGCCTGGTGGCTGATGTACCAGGAGGTCCCGACCGCCAAGGAGGTGCTGCGGTACCTCTTGACTCGCAAGCCTTGGGGAGACCTCGGTTCCACCGATGTCGTCGTCCTCAGGCGGGAAAAGGGAGGTACGAAACCTCAGATCGAGGTCGAGCTGCCAAGATCGCTCGCAAGCTCCCTGCGGGTGGTTCGTGCCACCGTCGTCGGCTCCGGATGGTTAGGTGAACCTCGGGGGCTGTCCCTGCAAGGGAAGCGCCTCGCGATCGCAGACGCAGCGCTGGGCCGTCTTTTCGTGAGCTCGGATGCAGGCGTCCTCCGAGAGGTTCCGGTCCAGACGCCGCTCAACCAGCCGGAAGCGCTCGCCTGGGCCGGCCTCAACGCGCTCTACGTGGCCGACACGTGGAACCACCGAGTACTTCGGGTCGACGTCGGCGACGGGACGTTCACTACATTTCCGACGCCGAAGGGAGGGTGGTACGGACCGAGGAGCGTAGCGGTGGCGCCGGACGGATGGGTGGCGGTCACCGACACCGGCAACAAGCGGGTTGTTCTCTACGACCCGGCGAGCGGGGGACTGTCGGCGATCGGGGGAGAGGGATCCGCCCCCGGCAAGTTCGTGGAACCGGGGGGAATCGCCTGGCTCGACAGCTCTTCGTTCGTCGTCTGCGACACCGGCAACCGGCGGGTTCAGGCCCTGGATCGAACGGGGAGAGTGAGGTCGGTGGTGTCGCTCCCCGACGCTTGGAGTGACTTCTACTCCCGGCCCCAGATCGCGGTCATTGCGCCGGACGAGTGGATCGCCACCGATACCCCCGGCCAAGCCCTCTGGCACTATCACAACGGCAAGGTCACGCGCATCGATCTCGGTGGAGCCGGCATCCGGCCGACAGGAATCGCGTGGGACCCCGCGAGCCGGAGGTTGGCCGTCGGTGATCTGTCGGGTAAGGTGTGGGTGATGGAGGTCAGCCGTGTCTGAAGGTCCGGAGCTCACGGTTGTGGTCCCTGCCTTCAACGAGGAGGAGAGCATCCGCCCAATGTACAAGCGCCTGACTGCGGCGCTCGATGAGGTCGTGCACGGCTTCGAGATCGTATTCGTCGACGACGGATCGCGTGACGCCACCTGGGAGATCATCTCGGAAGTGGCAGAGGAGGACCCTCGCGTGCGGGGGATCCGCTTTGCCCGCAACTTCGGCCATCAGGCTGCGCTGACCGCCGGTGTGGATGCCGCGCGCGGCACCGCGGTGGTGATCATCGATGCCGATCTCCAGGACCCGCCCGAGGTTGTTCCCGAGCTAGTGGCACGATGGCGTGAAGGCTACGAGGTCGTGTACGCACAGCGCGAGGAGCGGGAGGGCGAAACCTGGTTCAAGCGCACGACGGCGGCGCTGTTTTACCGCCTGTTGCGCGCAATCACGAACGTGGACATCCCGGTCGACACCGGTGACTTCCGTCTCATGGGACCACGCGTCGTCGAGGCCTTCCGGGCTCTGCCCGAGCGTAACCGGTTCATTCGTGGGCTCGTGAGCTGGCTCGGGTTCCCACAAGCGGCCGTCAGCTATCGGCGCCAGGCGCGGCTCGCGGGAGAGACTAAGTACCCCCTCAAGAAAATGGTCCGCTTTGCCCTCGACGGCATCACCTCGTTCTCGTTCTTTCCCCTGCGTCTCGCGACCTGGACGGGCTTCGCCGTGTCCGCTCTGGCATTCATCTACATCGCCGTCGTCATACTGCTGAAAGCGCTGGGGATCAACTGGCCCGGCTACACATCGATCATGGCCTCGATTCTCTTCATCGGTGGTGTGCAGCTGATCATGATCGGCATTCTCGGCGAGTACCTGGGCCGGGTCTTCGATGAGGTCAAGAAGAGGCCCCTGTACCTGGTCCGGGAGTCCACCGACGGCAGCACGACGGTGGTGCCACCTTCTCGGCCGGGGGCATGACCGGGCGGGAAGGGCCGTGCGGTGGGTGATGGGCCGCTCCCCGGCGCCTTCGGAGGCCCTGCCTGGTCGCCGCGCCGGCTGACTGCGCACGAGGAGATCGGCAAGGTCTGGGCTGCATGTGGCGTGGATCGGGAGTGGGGGAGGCTCGAGGCGGTGCTGCTGCACTCTCCCGGCAGCGAACTGGGCGTTTCGGTCGACCCCGATGCCGTCCAAATGCTGGCTCCCGTCGACCACAGGAGGGCTCGGGAGCAGCACGATGGTCTTGTACGCGCCTACCAGACCGCAGGGGTGCGGGTCGAGCTTGTCGATCCACCGTGCCTGCCGCCACCCAACCTTCTCTTCGTGGCGGACCTGTTCTTCATGACACCCGTCGGGGCGGTCGTCGGCCGCCCGGCCTCGACCGTGCGGGCTGGGGAGGAGCGATGGGTTGCGCGTCGCCTCGCGGACCTCGGTATCCCCATCCTGCGAACGGTGGGCGGCAGCGGCACCTTCGAGGGCGCCGACGCGCTCTGGGCCCGTCCGAACCTGGTGCTGCTGGCACAGGGACTGCGGACCAACGGCGAGGGCGCGCGCCTGGTAAGCCGGACTCTGGAGGAGCTCGGGGTCGACGCGGTCAAGGTGCAGCTGTCGCCCGGGACCATGCACCTGATGGGGACGGTCCGGGTGCTCGACGAGGACCTCGCCGTGGTCCGCGCGGATGCCGTTCCGGAGGCGGCAACTCGTGTGCTGGAAAAGCTGGGTATGAGGGTCGCGGCGGCACCGTCGGGAGCGGAGATCGACGAGGGGCAGGCGTTAAACGTCGTGCCCCTCGGGCCACGGCAGGTGCTGATGCCCGCGGGGGCAGTGAAGACCCGCGCCTTTCTCGAGAGCCTGGGCGTCACCTGCACCGTCGTGAGGATCGACGAGCTGACCAAGGCGGCGGGCGGGATCGCGTGCATGACCGGCGTGCTGGGGCGGAGCTCGACATGAGTGTGCGCCTCTCCGGCGGGTCGGTGTGGGATGTCGTCGTCGCCGGCGCCGGGCCGGCAGGCTGTCACGCCGCCTGGGAACTGGGAAACCGCGGTTGGAACGTCCTCCTTCTCGACCGCGCCGCGTTCCCACGCTGGAAGCCGTGTGCCGGAGGCATCACCGTCAAGGCGGCTCCCTTCATACCCCATCAGCTGCACCGCTTCTTCGAGCGCACGATCCACGAGACCGTGATCTCCTACGGACCCGGCAGGGTCACGCGTCTGCATTGCCGAAAGCCCATCGGCTGGATGGTCCACCGGGAGGAGTTCGACCACGCCCACTTCGAGCTGGTGCGAGGCCTCGATACCGTGACAGTGATGGAGGAGACGGCGGTGCGTGCGGTAGAGGAGGGGGCCGGCACGGTCCGGGTGGAGACGAGCTCCGGCGCCTTCCACGGGCGAGCGCTGGTGGGGGCCGATGGCGTGGAAAGCGTAGTTGCAAAGACGTTCAAGGGATGGGAAGAGCGCGAGTTCGTGGCCGCCTTCGAGCTTGAGGGCTGGATGCCTTCTCAGGAGAACGAGATCGCAGCGCAGATCGACTTCGGGTCGTTCCCGGGTGGCTACGGTTGGGCCTTCCCGAAGCGAGACCGGTGCTCGATCGGCGGCTATGTCGGCGGAGCGCATGCGCGAGAGGTTCGCCAACGATGCCAACAGTTCCTGTCCTCGTGGGAGGACCTGAACGCCTGCGAAATCTACCGGCAGCGGGGCTATCGGCTCCCGTTGGGCGGTACGCTACGGTCCTACAACACGTCCCGGATCGTCCTCGTCGGGGATGCCGCGGATGCCGTCGACCCCGTGACCGGCGAAGGGATTGCGCAAGCCTTCCGGACAGCCCACCTGGCAGCAGGATCGATCGACCGCTTTCTCCGTTTCGAAACAGCCCTTGATGGCTACTCCTGGCGCCTCTGGCGAACGATCCACGGCCCGTTCCGGCTGGCGCGAAAGCTCTCGGGTCTCATGTATGGCCACCCACTGACAGCGTTCGGCGTGATGTTCCGCAACCGCCTGCTATGCAAATACTTCGTACGAGTCATACGGGGTGAGATGAACTACGCGGGGCTTCTCGCGCGGGCGGCACTGGCGGCTCCGCTGCTGCCCGGCTTTCACTGTCACGGCAAGGATGTCGTGCTCGAGGTCCCATGAAGGGGGAAGACCCGGTATGAAGCTGCAACCGCACCTGCAACACTCTGGACTGATGGCAGTCCTTACCGTGCTCTGCACGGCCGCCGCGGTCCCGGCGGCAGCGACCGACGATCCGTGGTTCATCTCCACCGAGGTGATCATCACGGAACCGATGGATGTCGGCAATGTCATCGTCGTCGGCGACGGTCGACTGGTAGTGGACGGCGTAAAGGAACCCGGCCTCAGGATCACCGGCAACCTGTGGGCGACTGGCGACTCCTCGGTCCTCCTCAAAGACTCCGTCATCCAGTTCATGAGCACCTACCACGGGCAGTACTCGCTGGCGGCCACGGACAACTCCTCCGTCGAGGTCACGGGTTGCGACTACCGGGTTCCCAACCAGGTTCAGCATGCACTGGTGGCGGCCGGCAGTTCGACCATCGAGGTCCACGACACCGACTTCGGCGACATCCAGCTGCTGGCCGGCGACAGCGCAACGCTCCGTGCCGAGCGACTCAACGGGCACTTCGAAACCCTGATCCTGGGGGCGGGGCGCCTGGAGCTGGCCGACATCCCACGTGACCCCGGCGCCGGTGATCTCTGGGTGTGGCCCGAGTTTCCGGAGGGGAGCGAAGCGGTGTACACCCCGCCGATGCCGGGCATCGTCGAGTCGTGGGACTTTCCGCCTCCAGGGTCGTCCGGGATCCCGCAAACCTGCCATCTGGAACGATGCATGGTCAAGCTGTGGCCGATGCTGGTCTGGAACGGCTGCCGTCTGACCTTGCGCGACATTCCCGAGGACAACTGGGTCGTCGTCGGACTTCACATGCCCACCTCCGCGGTCGTCCGTGGCCTGGTCAACCGGACACCGGTTCAAAGCGGGGAGCTGCCGCTTTCCGACCGTACGGTGACCTTAGACAACGCTTCGATCGACACCTGGAACCTGTACCCAGAGAGCCACGAGCCGGTCAAGGACAACAACGGTGTCACGATCGGTGAGATCCCGACGCGGGTCGAGATCCACGACTCGGTGGTGGGAGAGGTGTTGACCTTCGGGAATGCCTCCACGATCCTCGATCACACGACGGTCGACGGCAGCGGCGGATACTTCGGTGCCAACGGTTCCGCCCACGTCAACGCCTACGACAGCACGTTCACCTGCACGATTCAGGCCTCCGGCGGCTCGACGATCGAGCTCCACAGCTGCAGTGTTGAACCTTACCCAGGGGATGTGACAGGGGCATACACTCGGTTCGGGGCCTACGACGAGGCCCGGCTCTACGCAGACCAGACGCCGGTGTTGAAGCCCACGCCGGCGCTGGGAGGTAATGGCCTGATCGCGGTGACCTGGATTCAGGACGCCCCCTCCTCTCCGCCGCCTGGCGCCGCTGTCACACTCCATGGGATCGCGGCGCTGTTCAGCCTTGCCGGGGGTTTGACTGTCGGACATTGGCGCCTCGAGGCCGTGCCTCGTTGGAGTCACGCGACCTACGTTCTCGGCCAGGGAAACGCCGGCAACGAGGACGCCATGGAGCTCGGCACCTGGGGAGGTGCGGACCCGCTCCGCAACTACAGCTTGCGCCTCACCCTGACGGACGGGTTGGGGAGGCAGTTGGTTGGTGCTCAGGAGGTTCCGGGGACGGGAATGGTGCCGCCTTCGACGCCCGGAACAGCCACCCCACGCCGAAGCGTGCGCCTGGAAACAGCCGCTCGGCGTTGAATGCCGCGCGCACCAGCCATACCAGCCAGCGCTTCCCGCCAACTGCTGCGACGACTCGCAGGGGTGTATCACCAGCGACCGGTCCGTCGGCCTGCAGCCGCCGCCGGTTGACCCTTTTCAGAAACAGTGCGTCGTAGAGCCGGACCAGCGGCCACCCCCAGCCGGAGACCTTCGGATCGAGACCGGCGGAGACCAGCAACTCCTTGAGCTGCGGGCCCCGGTAGCGCCGCAGGTGACCGGCCCAATCGTCCCAGACTGACCACTGCTTCGGGCCGGCCGGGACTGTGCCCACGACCAGACCGCCGTCCGCCAGGACACGCGCCAGCTCGCGAACAGCCGCTGTGTCGTCGGCGACGTGTTCGAGCGTTTCGGCGCTGGTTGCAGAGGCGAACACGCCGGTGGAAAACGGCAGGTTGGTGAGATCGGCCACAACCGGCAGCACGTGGTTCTGAACACCCGCTTCTCGGGACCTGCGCACGACTATGAGAAGGGAGCGTAGCGAGAGGTCGCCGGCGATGATGGTCACTTGCCGTCTCGCCAGGGCGACAGAGAGCGAGCCGACTCCAGCAGCGCACTCCAGATGCAACCCACCGTCCGAGACCCTGCCTCCAAGCTCACGCAGAATCATCGCCTCGCGATACGCATGGCGAGGTCCAAAGAACTCGGGATCGGCTCCCCACTCTGCCCGTGGCATCGACAGCTAGTCCGGTTCCCTTTCCCCTTCTTCGAACCACGGCAAGGTTACGGTCCGTAGAGGGTCAGTCCGTACGCCTTGGTCAGGAACACGGACATCTCGGCGCGGGATAGAAGACGATTCGGACAGTAGTTGCCGCCACCGCAACCGACCGTCACACCGGTTGCTGCCAGATAGTGAATGGCTTTGCAGGCCCCATCCTCAGGAGAGACATCTGCAAACACGGAGGTGCCGCCGGCGGTGCAATCGTAATCGCCCACGCCGGGAACTGTTCCCGCTGTCGGAATCGGTGTGCCGTCGAGCATCCCCTTGGCCAGAAAGACCGCCATCTGCCAGCGATCGACCTCTGCCTGCGGGCAGTAATCGCCGCCACCGCAGCCAACGGTGATTCCCTGCTGTGCGATGAAGTGGATGAACCGGCATCCGGGGTCAGTGGGCAGCACGTCGGAGAACACAGAGGTGCCGCCGGGAGAACAGTCGTAGCTCCCCAGCCCCGGAACCGTGCCCGTGGTCGGGACCGCCGTCCTGCCGACTTCGGAAGCGGCGAGGAAGACCGCCATCTGCCAGCGCGTGACGTTGCTATCGGGACAGAAGATGTCGCTGCCACACCCGGCCGTGATCCCATGATGGAAGATTGTCTCGATGAACTTGTAGGACCAGTACTCCGGAGGCACGTCGGTGAAGCTCTTCCCGATGTGCAGGACCCAGTCTTTGGTCTCTCCGGTCGATAGCGTCTCGGTCATGATCACGTCGACGTGACCGCTCGGCCGCGACGAGCTGACCAGGGCCGCGTAGCAGTCGCCGTTCTCGGCGCACGACTTCGAGCCGCCGGCGGGAATGTTGCCGTAGATCGCAGCACTGTCGCCGGGCACGAGCCCCGAGCTGGTGGTTACCGCTCCGGTCACGCCCGCGACGACAATCGAGCCTGGGTTGTACCAGGTCGGCGAGAGGGTGAAAATCTCGCCCGGCTCCAAGACCCCGTTGCCGTTTCCCGAGGTCTCGGCCAGCGCCACCACCGTCGGCTGCAGCGTGATGTCCTCGGTGAGCGCCTGCTTGACGTCGACCAGGCCGTGCCCCCAGGAATTGTTCGGCCCGTTGACGTAGTCGCCGCCACAGCCCTCCACAACCGAGGTCAGAGGGTAGGCGCTACTGTTGAGCAGATCCTCGGTCGCCGCCTGGTCGTTCTTGAGGCTCGGCAGCGCCGACCACACCAGCGCCACCGCACCGGCAATGTGGGGTCCGGCCATGCTGGTGCCACTCCATGTCTCGTAGCCGCCGCCAGGGACGCAGGAGCGAACTCCGGACCCCGGAGCCACGATGTCGGGCTTCATGAGGTTCGGGTTGCCAAGGTTGGCGGTGGCCGGGCCGCGGCTGCTAAACGAAGACAGGTTGTCCGATGAGGTGGTCGATCCCACCGAGTAGGACGCGTCGTAGATGGCCGGTGGCTCGCTGACCGTGCCGCAGCTCGGGCCGGAGTTGCCGGCGGAGACGACGGTCATGATCCCAGCCGCACGCTGGGCCTCGACCGCCGCCTTGAGAGTGTCCCACGAGCACCCCTCGTCAGGTGGGCAGGTCCACGAGTTGTTGGTGACATCCGGCGCTTTCGACGGGTCGCCTTCGGCCGGCGTGCCGCCGACCGGGTAGGGGGCGAGGAAGAACTGGAAGCACTCCAGGTAGCGGGCGGGCGTCCCGGCGCCGTCGTCCATGTTGCGGCACGCAATCCACTTGGCGCCCGGCGCCATGCCGATCTGGTTGCCGCCACCGTCGTCGCCGACGACCGTACCGACGGTGTGCGTACCGTGGCCATAATCGTCACACGGCACCGGCGAGTCATTGCCACAAGGGTTGCCAACCGAGTCATGGATCGCGTCGTGCCAGTTGTAGTCATGGTCAGCGGTGTCGCCGTTCCAGCCGCGGTAGTGGCCGATCAGGGCGGGATGGGTCCAGTCAACCCCGGTGTCCTGCCCACCGACGACCACACCCTGCCCGGTGAAGCCCATCGCCCAGACGTCCGGGGCGTGTGTCCGGGTGATGTTCCACTCGACCCCCTCGGGAGCGTCGCTCGAGGGCACCGGCATCGGCATCGGGTTGTAAACCTGGGGGTTGCCCTCGATCCGCAGCACATCATGCCGTCTTGCCAGCTCCTCGACAAGCGCCCGGTCGCCACGCACCAGGATCGCGTTGACGATGTAGTAGGGCCGGTACCACACGCCGTGATCGTCCAGCCAGCGCTTGAGCGGTGCCTGGCTCCGTTGTGCGGTCGACAGCAGTGTGTTGAAGACGTAGCGTCCCCGTTCCGATTTGCCGGTCAGTGCCGCGGCGCCTGAGAGGTCGGCCTGATCGCGCAGGACCACGAAGAACTCGGCCTTGGCTCCGTGTGCCGTGTGGTCCAGAACCCAGGGACGGATCTGTGCCTGCGGGCCCGCTGCCAGCGCCGGAACACACAACAGACCCACCGCGACCAGCAACCAGAACCTCGAGCTGTTCGACTGCACCACTCGCATCGCCTTCCTCCCTGCCGCGCCTACCATTCATCGATTTCATTGGGGACGGGCATCGGTCGATGCTACCGGGTCCCGGTTGGGTCGTCAATCACCCTTTGCCGCGCCCGTTTGCTACCATCGCCGCGATGCTTGGGACACTCGCCCCTGTCTGGATCGACTCCCAGAGTGCGGTCGAGGCGCTTGCCGCCCGATGCCTGGAGACTGGATGCATTGCCTTCGACACCGAGGCCGATTCGCTGCACTCGTACTTTCACAAGATCTGCCTTATCCAGGTGTCGGTCGAGGATGACAACTTCATTGTCGATCCGCTGGCCCTTTCTACTGAGGCGCTCGCCCCGCTGCTGAACGTGGTCGGGGACCCGGAGGTGGTCATGATTCTCCACGGCTCGGACTACGACCTGCGGGTGCTTGACCGCGACTTCGGAGCCGAGGTGAGGGGGCTCGAGGACACACAGGTCATGGCACAGCTTCTCGGCGAGCCGCGAACCGGGCTCGCCGCGCTGCTGGAGAATGAGTTTGGAATCTCGCTCGACAAACGCTTTCAGAGGGCTGACTGGGGGAAGCGGCCGCTTCCTGACGGGATGCTCGCATATGCGTCCGCGGACACAGCGTTTCTCGTTCGCCTCGCCGGCAGGCTTCGGGAACGCCTCGAGAGCCTCGGCAGATGGAGCTGGGCGACCGAGGAGTTCCGCAAGCTCGAGGCCGTGCGCTACTCTCCGCCCGACGCCGGGCCGCTCGCGTTCGAGCGGCTGAAGGGTGCACGGACGCTCAAGGGACCGGCGCGCGACCGGCTCGCGGCTCTCCACGCATGGCGCGACGCGCGTGCTCGGCAGCTCGATAGGCCGCCATTCAAGGTCGTAGGCAACCGCCAACTCCTCGAGCTTGCCGTCGAGCCAGTTGGGACCCGGGAGGAGTTGGGCCGGCGACCCGGAGTCGGTGCCGGTTTCGTCCGTCGCTGGGGGCGAGAGGTTGTCGCCATCCTGCGCAAGCCGGGGCCCGCGCCCCCCCGAGAACGCCGCGATGACCATCGGTCACAGAGCCCCGAGGAACGCCAGCGCGCAGGCCGGCTGGCTGCCGCGCGCGATCCGGTGGCGGTCGCCCTGGGGCTGGAGCCAGGGCTGCTCTGCCCGCGAGCGGTTGTGACCGGGATTGCCTCTCACACGCCGGTGCCGGCCTCGGCCGAGGCGCTGGAGGCTTGCGGCCTTAGCGGCTGGCGTCTAGAAATCTTGGCGGACCCGTTTCTCTCTGCCCTGGCGCAGGACCTGGACGGCTGAGAGAGGCCGATCCGGGGGCTGCACAGGCGGATGCGCTCTGGCAGGCAGGTACAATGCCATTCATGGCTGCTGGCAAGCTTGGCCGTGCAGACGCCTGTTTGCTCGATCTCGACGGCACCATCTACTTTGCCGGCACAGAGATCCCGGGAGCGGCTGGGGCGGTGGAACGGATCCGGGCAGCTGGCCTGCCGGTGGCGTTCGCGACCAACACCACTCGCCATCCCCGCTCGCAGCTGGTTCGACGCCTCCAAAACCTCGGAATCGATGTGCGGGCAGAGGAGATCTTCACGGCGCCGGTAGCCGCCGCGCAATGGCTCACGAGGCAGGGAGCGCGGCGGGTATCTCTGCTTCTTCCGGACGCCACCCACGAGGAGTTTCGCTCCTTCGAGATCACCAACTCAAGGCCGGAGTACGTGCTGGTCGGGGATCTCGGTCATGAATGGAGTTTTGAACTGCTCAACGCCGCCTTGCGGTCACTGTTGGACGGCGCGGGATTGATCGCAATTCAGAAGAACCGGTTCTGGGATGCTGGGGAGGGGCCACAGCTGGATGCCGGTCCGTTCGTGGTTTCGCTGGAGTACGCCAGCGGTCGCGATGCGCTGCTGGTCGGCAAGCCCGCCCGGCCCTTCTTCGAAGGGGCCGCTGCTTCGCTCGGTGTTCCAATGGAGAGGCTGGTTGTGGTCGGTGACGGCGTCGAGAACGACGTTGGCGGTGCGCAGGAAGTCGGCAGCATCAGTGTGGCCGTGCGGACCGGCACGTTCAGCGAGGAGATGATCCCCTCCCTCTCACGGCCCCCGGACGCCATCCTCGACTCGATTGCGGATCTGCCCGGTTGGCTGGGGCTCATCTGAACATCGGTCGGAGCTCATCATGACCGTATCCTGTTAAGATAGCCACCGTGCCGCCGGTTTAGCTTCACCCGGCGGCTTCCGAGCGCGAGGCTCGGGATGTGCGGGGGCCGCACATCTGGCAGGAGGTGTTCCGTGGCAAGAACGAAGGTAGTCATCATGGGAGCCGCAGGGCGTGACTTCCACAACTTCAACTGCCTGTTCCGAGACAACGAGGGGTATGAGGTCGTGGCCTTCACCGCAGCTCAGATTCCGGATATCGAGGGGAGGGTCTACCCGCCAGAGCTGGCAGGCTCACTCTACCCCGACGGCATTCCGATCAAGGCGGAGTCCGAGCTCGAGCAAGTCGTGAAAGGGGAGGGGATCGACGAGGTCTGGTTCTGCTACTCCGATGTTCCTCACACCTACGTGATGGATCACGCTAGCCACGTCGTCGGCTGGGGCGCCCATTTCGGGCTTTGCTCCGCCACAAGGACTATGATCGCTTCCACGAAGCCGGTGGTAGCGATTACAGCAGTCAGGACCGGCGTCGGCAAGTCGCAGACGACGCGCTATGTCTCACGGATCCTGAAGCAGCTGGGCAAGCGCGTGGTCGCCGTCCGTCATCCCATGCCGTATGGAGATCTGGCGAAACAGGCATGCCAGAGGTTCGAGACGTACGAGGACCTGGACCGCCACCAGTGCACGATCGAGGAACGCGAAGAGTACGAGCCGCACATCGACAACGGATTCGTCGTCTATGCGGGCGTCGACTACGAGATGATCCTTCGCGAAGCGGAGAAGGAGGCCGATGTCGTACTCTGGGATGGCGGCAACAACGACACTCCCTTCTTCAAGCCCGACCTCTATATCACGCTGGTAGACCCCCACCGCCCGGGGCACGAGCTGTCCTACTACCCCGGAGAGACAAACCTCCTGATGGCCGACCTGCTTATCATCAACAAGGTCCAGACCGCGGCAGCGGAGAACGTGCAGCAAGTGCTGGAGAGCTGCCGGAAGTACAACCCCATGGCGCGCGTGATCAAGTGTGCGTCGACCATCACCGTCGACGACTCCGAGCTGATCCGCGGCAAACGTGCGTTGGTCGTTGAGGACGGCCCGACGCTGACACACGGAGGCATGACTTATGGCGCCGGGTGGTTTGCGGCGCAGCAGGCCGGGGCGGCGGAGATCGTGGACCCGAAGCCGTTCGCAGTCGGCTCCATTGCGGCGACCTACGCCAAGTACCCGAACGCGTCTCAGATCCTGCCCGCAATGGGCTATGGCGACCAACAGGTCAAGGAGCTGGAAGAGACCATCAACGCGACCCCAGCGGATGTCGTGGTTGAGGGGACTCCCATCAACCTGAAGAGGATCATCTCGGTCAACAAGCCGATCGCGACGGTCACCTACGAGCTCGAAGAGCTGGAGCCGGGCGCTATCGAGGCGATGGTACGCAAGGCGGTAGAGGGGTAAGACTGGGGCTCGAGGTCGGGTCGGAAGCTGCAGTGCCGGGCCACACGAGCGTTACGGTAGTCCCACTTTGCAACGGAGGATGGCGGCGCCGGGCAAGTGCCCGGCGCCGTTGCCTCGTTTTCCAGGTAAGATAGTCTTATGGTCGAGCCAGGCGCCTTGCCGCCGCCGGTAGGTTCGGGGGCCTCCGATTCGCTGTTCGAGTCCATAGTTGAGGCGTTGCCCGGCGCCGTGTTCATTGCCGACTGGGTCAAGGGACCCGGGTTGGATCTGGCCAACGCTTATCAAAGCCCCATGGTCAAGGAGCTGACAGGGCTGGATCCAGACCAGCTGCGTTCGTCGCCGAACAGCATGCTCGATCTCATACACCCAGACGATCGGCAACGAATCTCGGGCATGATGTCCGATGCCTTCAGCCATGGTGAAGAGCTGGAAGTCACGTACAGGATGCGAAATGCTGCAACGGGCCGCATTGCGTATGTTCTCCAGCGAACAAAGTGGATGCCAACGGACAAGGCTGGCCGGACCCGAGTCGTCGCCGTGCTGATGGACATCACCTCTCTGAGAGAGACCCAGGAGGAGCTGCAGCGCTCACGAAAGCGGATGCAGGTGTTGGTGGAAGGAACGCCGTACCTCTTCTTCTACACCCAGGACGGGGATGGAGTCGTCACCTACGTGTCGCCTTCCATCGAGAAGATCACCGGCTACACCGTGAATGAGTGGCTGGGGCAGTACCACTGGTTCATCACCGACAACCCCATCAACCAGGCGGCCCGGGAGGCGACTTGGGCCCACCTGCGTGGGGACGAGCCGCAGGGAATGCACACGATCGAGACCCGCCGTCGGGACGGAGAGAAGATCCTGCTCGAGGTCTTTGAACATCCCATCATCGAGGGGGGCATCGTCACCGGGATTCAGGGCGTGGCACGTGACGTGACCGAGCAGCATCGCCTTCAGGAAGCCCTCGCAGAGTCCCAGAAGATGGAGGCGGTCGGACGACTGGCCGCCGGTCTCGCGCACGACTTCAACAATATGTTGCAGGGCATCGTAGCCAGCGCCGAGCTCGCGGCGGCGGCGGTGTCCGACGAGGCCCCGCATCAATGGTTGCAGGAGATCCTGGGCCTGTCCAGGAGAGGTCGCGACCTCATCCGTCAGCTGCTCGCCTACTCGAGAAGACAGGTGCTGAAACCAGAACCGGTGAACCTCAATGATGTCGTACGCGAGGCGGGGCCGCTGATCCAGCGGCTGGTGGGTGATGATGTCGCCGTTCGCATGAACCTCGCTGAGAAGTTGCCGCTGGTTTCGGCCGACACCTCGCAGCTGATGCAGGTACTCCTCAACCTGGCAGCAAATGCTCGCAATGCCATGGAGACAGGGGGTGAGCTCGGGCTCGCCACGGCCGCCGTGTCCGCCAAAGTGGGGACCGCCGAACGTAACGACAAGCTGGGTTCCGTGGAGCTGCGGATCTCGGACACCGGGGTCGGCATCCAGCCCGAAGCGCTACCGCTGATCTTCGAGCCGTACTTCACGACGCGCAGGCGGGAGGGTGGTACCGGGCTCGGGCTCGCCTCGGTCATGGGGATCGTGCGCCAACACCAGGGGACGATCGATGTGACGTCGTTGCCCGAGGCGGGGACGACCTTCCGGATCCGCCTGCCGGCGATTGCAGCCGAACGCAGGAAGACTGCTCGCGACATCAGTGATGATACCGACATCATGTCAGGTTCGGAGACGGTCCTTCTAGTGGAAGACCACACGGAGGTCCGACACGCTCTCTCTGATGTCCTGGAGTCGATCGGGTATCGGGTGTTCGCTGCGGCCACGGTCGCGGAGGCACTGGCCCTGGGGGAGAGCGAGGAGATCGATCTTCTGCTCAGCGATCTTCAACTCCCAGACGGCTCCGGGCTCGATGTCATCGGCCCGACACGCCAGAGGCACGCAAACCTGCCGGTGGTTCTGATCAGCGGCTATGCCCGTGGGAGCCTGCCCGGCGGCTTCGGCGCGTTGCCCGACGATGTGGACTTCCTGGAGAAGCCGGTGAACACACGCGCCTTGGCTGAAGCACTTCGGAGGGCGCTGAGAGCCCGCAGGTCCTAGCCCGGGTCCTTTCCTTGCAATCTACTGTGACCGGCGATAGTGAACCCGGCCGGGCTTCTCGCGTTCGCCGGCCTCACTACGATCGCCCATCAGTAGTTCGGGATAGAGCCGAAGGCGTCATCTGGGAGGAGTGAGGCCAGGTCGCCGCCGCAACTCTGACTGGAGCTCGGTGCATGGCTCCACGAGGAAGTCTCACCGGGCCTCCAACGACCGCCGATGATCCGGCATCCGCCTATGAGCCACAGGTTACCCCTTGCCTCGGGATGAGCGCGATCGGTGCTATTCTTCATGGATGATGGAGATGCCGCCGGCCAACCCGGGTCGAAGCTACCTGATCGTCAGGGTCGGTGCCGTGCTTTGTGGCCTGCCGGTCGATCGGATCGGGAAGGTGGTCCGGGCTCTGCCGGTGCATGCCGTTCCGGGCTCGGCGGCGGTCTTACTGGGCCTGAGCCAGCTCGGCGGCGAGCCGATCGGCGTCCTCGACCTGGGTCGGCTCCTCGAGCTGGGAGTGACCGGGACGGCAGAGCACGGTGTCACGATTGTGACCCGCATCGGGCCGCCCGAACGGACGGAGACCGTTGGGCTCGCGGCGGACGAAGCCCTGCAGATCGCCTGTTTCCAGTTGGAAGAGGAAGCACGTGTCGGACAGAGCGCAGTGTGCGCGGAGCGTGCGATCGGCAATCGCGTGGTCAAGCTGGTGGACTTGACGTGGTTCGGGAACGACGCTCGATGAGCGGTGGCTCGTACCTGGTGTTCCGCAAGGATGGCTGTCTGTGGGCCGTCCAGGCGGCACGGGTCGTTCGAGTCGAGGATGGGGGTGAGGTCACCCGTCTCTGCCTCGACAAAGACGTGATCGAGGGCGACCGGGTGGTCCGGGGTTCCGAGCCGCTTGCCCTCCACCAGATCGGTGCCGCACTCTCGCGGCTAGTTCCCGGCGGCTGCGCCGCCTTGGCTGTCTTTCAGGAAGAGCCGGTCATCACCATCGACCCTGGCGCCCCACCGTCCTGTCTGAGAGCGACGCGTGGGCTGGAAGAGGGAGGAAGACCGTGACGGAGTCAGGAAGAAGCGTTGCGGAGCCGTCGGTGTTGGGTCTGGTCCTCTTCGTGACAGCGGCCTTGTCGTGTGGCGGGCTGCTCGAGGCCGTGCTGCCGGCGGGAGCGCCGGCGTGGGTAGTCGGGGGCGCGCCGATCGCCGCTCTCATCGCCATCGGTCTCTATGTGTGGTTGGTGTACCTGCCGGAACGACGGTTCCGCCGGAGCAGTTTGCTGGTCTCGGAAAGCAGCAGCAAACAGCTCGCCACGCTGAGATCCTCGTTGGCCTACTTGAAGGCAGGTGATCTCGTCATGGCCGGGGCGAGCGGTCACGATCTGGGGCGCGACTTCGAGATGCCCGTGCGAGCTGCGCTCAAGGCTCTGGACGGTCTGGTTCGTCAGATCCAAACCGGCTCGATCGAGGTCGCTGTCGCAGCACAAGCGGTCGAGGAGACCGCGTCCGATCTCGCGTCGGGCTCGTCGGAGCAGGCGGCGGGCGTGGTTGAGATCACCGCCACCATGGAGGAGCTGGCGCGCACGGCCGGCCAGATTGCCACCAACGCTTCCGCCCAGGCCGAGCTGTCGGGCCAGGCCGAACGGGCCGGAAACGATGGCGCGCAGGCCGTCGAGGGCGCCCTCGCCGGAATGGAAGCCGTACGGGAGAGAATGGAGGCAATCGCCTCCAGGACGGATGCTCTCGGTCGCAGATCCCGGGAGATCTACGGCGTGCTGGACCTCATTAGCGAGATAGCCCAGGAGACCCACATTCTCGCCCTCAATGCGGCAATCGAGGCGTCAGCGGCGGGAGAGCACGGTCAGCGCTTCGCCGTAGTTGCCGACGAGGTGCGACGACTTGCCGAGCGATCACGTGAGTCGGTGGAATCGGTCCGCAGTCTGTTGGACGAGTTCTCGGAGTCGTTGCGAGAGGCCGTGGTAGCCACTGAGGAGGGCAACAAGTCGGCAGCCGACGTGCTGGGGCGATCTCGCGCCGCTGCCGCCTCGATCGAGGAGCTGCGTGGTGCGCTGACCGAGACTGCGCAGGCGTCGCGAGAAATCTCGCTCGCCACTCAGCAGCAGCGTACTGCTTCGGACCAGGTCGTTCTCACGCTCAAGGAGGTCAGCGAGGTCATCCAGAGGATGGCGGAAGGGCTCAAGCGGTTCACCGCCTCGGCGGAGCAACTGGGCAAGCTGGGGCTCTCGATTCAGCTTCTGACGCAGGCTTTTCGAATCGACTCCAAGCGTTCGTTGAAGCAGGTTCTTGCACAATGGAGCGAGCGCTTGGCTGGCTTCTCCTCCCATGCCGAGGTGGCAGAAGGCGTGCTTGAGGAACTTCTCAGAGAGCATAGTTTCCTCGAGCTTCTCTACGTTGTCGATGGACGGGGCTCGATGGTGAGCTTTGCCGTGAACCAGGCCCTCGCCGGTGAGAAGGAGCTGCCGGGGCACGTCGCAGTGGGACAAACCTATAACGATCGCCCGTGGTTCACGGGAGTCACGCGACATGGCCACTCCGCGGTCACCCCAGTCTATGACTCGCTGCTCACCGGGGAGCCCTGCTTCACGGTGGCGACCCCCGTCATCGGCCCCGACGGCGACCTCGAAGGCGTACTCGGTGTCGACGTCAACGTGCGCCACTGGACCCGGATCTGACCGATGCTGGCGGGCGGGCGATGAGCCCCGACCTCAACGATCTCCTGCCTCTGTTCCTCTCCGAGGCCAGGGAACGTCTGGAGCACCTGGCGGATCTCTCACCCAGTGTGGACCGCGACGAGGTCGCGGGGCAGGAGATTCGCCGGGAGCTTCATGCCCTCAAGGGTGCGAGTCGAATGATGCGCTTGGAGGAGATCTCCGATGCCTGCCACGAGGGGGAGACGCTGCTGACACCGCCCTTCGAGGAGGTCGCCGATCGGCTTGTGGAGCTCGTTGATCGGATGTTCGGCATGGTCGGGGAGCTCGAGGGCGCATCGAAGCCCCGACCGGTCCCCGACCGACCTCCTCCGGCGCGGACGAAGACGGCCCCCGTCCCTGGTCCGGCGTCTCCGCCTCCTGGCGGTGGCTTACAGAGTGACGTCCGGGTGCCCGCATCCAGCCTCGCAGAGCTTGCTGACCGCGCCACGCGTTTGAGGATTCTGGCCCTGGGTGGAATCGGCCTCGGCGAGCAATTGGCCGAGCTGAGTCGTGCGGCCGAACGGAGTGTCAACGACGACGAGCCCCGGCAGGTCATCGCAACGTTGGCGGCCTCACTGCGACACCTCGTGCTCCAGCTCGAGGCCGGCCAGGACCGCATGCTGCGACAGGCTGACCGGCTGCTGGATCGCTTGCTCGGGCTGCAGTTGCAGCCGCTGAGACCGTTTTTGCAGGACCTGGCGCGACACGCCCGGGAGCTCGGGCGAGCTCTCGGTAAGCAGGTTCGAGTCGAGGTCGACGCGGAGGGCGTCGAGCTCGACAGGAGACTCCTGATTGCCCTCGAAGAGGCACTTCTGCACCTCGTCCGCAACGCGGTCGATCATGGGATTGAAGCACCGGAGGCGCGGGAGCTGGCGGGGAAGCCCGCCGAAAGTGTGCTCCGCCTCGATGCTACGGGTCGGGGGCGGGAGGTCCGGATCGTCGTTACCGATGACGGCGCAGGAATCCTGCCGGAGAGGATTCTCGAGGCGGCCCAAGCGGGCGGGGTCGTATCGGCAAGCGAGGCAGAGCAGCTTGGCCGCGAGGATGTGCTCCAGCTTCTCTTCCGACCCGGATTCTCGATGGCCGATCGGATTACGAAGATCTCCGGACGCGGAGTGGGTCTCGACGCCGTCGCTACAGGAGTCCGAAGAGTCGGCGGCGACGTGACCCTCCAGTCCACGCCCGGCCAGGGCACGTCTGTGCATCTGCGAGTGCCGCTCATGCGGCGAGGTGACCAGGTGCTGGTACTGAGGACTGGCGACCAGGTCGCTGCGGTGCCGTCGGCAGCGGTGGCGTCCTTCGTCAGGCTGACACCTGACCTGCTCAAACGCTCCGGGGATCATGAGATGGCCGTTCTCAGGGAGCGGCTGGTGCCCGTGCACCGACTGTCCAGGCTCCTCGGCGAGCCGAAGACAGATGAAGGCGTCCTGCTCGAGTTGTCAACCGGTGGCTCGACCATGGCACTGCTCGCAGACGCGATTGCAGGCGAGGAGGAAGTCCTGATTCGCCCCTTCCCGGCGGCGGCCGGCAGACACCGGGTGTTCGACTCGATGACTCTGCTCTCGAACGCTCGTCCGGTTCCTGTGATCTCACCTTCGCTGCTGAGCTCGCTGAGTGATCGAGAGGCGCTCCCCCAGGCCGGACGAAAGACCGCCGCGCGCCTTCACGTGCTCCTGGTAGATGACTCAACGGTGACGCGAGAGATGCTGCGACGTCTGCTCGAAGACGGCGGCTGCACGGTGCGCGGCGTCTCCTCAGCGGCGCAGGCACTTCAGCAGCTGGCTGAGGCCCGCTTTGACTGCTTGATTACGGACATCGAAATGCCTCGAATGGACGGGCTCGAGCTCACCCGTCAACTGCGGGCTACACCCGCGCTCGCGCAGCTCCCGGTGGTGGTGGTGTCCACTCGCGACAGTGCCGAGGACCGTCTCGCCGGTCTCCACGCGGGAGCCGACGCCTACATCACAAAGCAGGGGATGGACTCCCGCGAGCTACTACAGATCGTGCGACGGCTAGGTGGCGGCGCGTGATGCCGGTACGTGCCCTGATCGTGGACGACTCCGCCACGGTACGCGCTGCTCTGAAGCGCCTGCTCGGTCGCGAAGGCGCTGTCGAGGTAGTGGGGGAGGCGGCGGATGGGAGCGAGGCCATCGCGCAGGTTCTTCGCCTGCGGCCCGATGTCATCTTGATGGACCTCGAGATGCCAGGTATGGACGGCCTGACTGCGATGGAGCACATTCGGTCGCAGCGGCCGACGCCGGTTGTAGTCATTACCTCGAAGACTCGCCGGGACGAGGTTGCTACCGCGTTTGCCGCCGTGAAGCGAGGCGCAGTGGCGGTCTTCCCCAAGCCCGAGGTCCCCAATGAGTGGGAGAAGCTCGCGAGTGCCATCGCTGCAACACTCAGCGGGCTTGCTCGCGACAGGCCGGATGTTACCTGTCCCGTGCCTGAGGAGTCTCTCATCCCGGCCCGTCGGGCCCTCAAGTTTCTGGCCATCGGGGCGTCAACGGGTGGCCCGGCTGCGGTTCACTCACTCCTCTGCGCGCTGGGCGTCGGGACGGGTCTCGGTGTCGCCATCGTTCAGCACATCTCTCCAGGGTTCGAGGAAGGTCTGGCGGCATGGCTAGCCAAGGAACTGGGCAAGGACATCGCCGTAGCTCGGGATGGCGAGCGACTGCGACCGGAAATGGTTCGTCTTGCGCCCTCTGGTGCGCATCTCGGACTTCAGGAAGGGGGCACACTGTCTCTCGACGACGTCTCGCCGGCCCGAGGGGGGCATCGGCCGTCGGCCGACGAGCTGATGCTGTCGGCAGCACGGAGTAGTCCCCTGCAGACTGCCGGAGCTCTGCTGACAGGGATGGGAAAGGACGGCGTGGAAGGGCTCGGGAGCCTTCGCAAGGCCGGTGGGCTAACGCTGGCGCAGGACGGTGACAGCTGCGCGGTGTTCGGTATGCCCAGGGTGGCCATCGAATCGGGCGCAGCACAGCTTGTCCTGCCGCCGCAAGGCATCGGCACCTACCTCCGTCATGCCGTACTTGGGGATCGAGCGTGACGCGGGCGGTCCGGGTCTTGATCGTGGACGACAGCACCGTCACCCGTACGGTGCTTCGCCGCCGGCTCGAGCGCGCGGGCCTCGTCATCCTAGAGGCCAAGAACGGTGAGGAGGGAGCCCGCTTGGCTTTGATGCACCGTCCACGCCTCGTGATTACCGACGTGGAGATGCCCGGGCTCGACGGTTTTCAGCTGACACGGTTCCTGAAGGCGGAGCCTGAGACTGCGCCAATTCCAGTCATCATGCTCACCAGCCACGAGGAAGGGGCGTCGCGGTACTGGGGGCGCCACACGGGAGCGGACGCCTACATCACCAAGGACGCGGGAGACGATATTCTACTCGACGTGGTCCAGGGCCTCCTGGCCAAGGCCCAGCCGGCGACTCAGGCACCCGCTTCAGAACCTGTTGCCTCGGAGGACATCGTCACCCGCGTCGTACGCCAGCTGGATGACAGGCTCTTGCAGACAACTATCATCAACGACGTGCTTGAGGCCGGTCTCAAGGCGACGTCTCTCGAGAATGCAGCCGACAGGCTGATGGCCCACTTCTCCGAGTTCATCGATACGCCGATGATCGCCGTCAGCATCATCGAGGGCGGCATCGGGACCGCCTTCGTGAGGGGAGGCGCTGCAACAGTTGGGGAAGTGAACCTCGACACGTTTCTGAGGTCTCAAATGGCGCGCTCCGGATACGAGATCGACTCAATGAAGGTGACACTTCTCTCGGCGATACCGGGACCGCCGCCGGGATCCTCGCAGGGCGGCGACCCCGAGCTCTACTATCTTCCTCTGCGAGACGCGACGGGAATCCTCCTGCTGTGGCCACCGGCCGGGGCCCGGGCCAGAGACAGCTTCTCGAAGCTACTCTCGGACACGCTTTCTCACGTCGCAGTGGCACTCGACAATGCACGCCTGGCCGATCGGCTCCGAGAGCTGTCCGCGATCGACGATCTGACACGCTTGGCAAGCCGGCGAGCTATCCTCGCGCGCCTCTCGGAGGAGGTCGAGCGGTCCCAGCGGTACGGAACCGGGCTGTCGATCATTCTCTGCGACATAGACCATTTCAAGAGGGTCAACGATACCTACGGACACCTGGTTGGTGACGACGTGCTCCGTCGGGTGGCCGAGGTGCTCCTCACCGGGTGTCGTGGCGCCGATCTGGTCGGACGCTATGGAGGCGAGGAGTTCCTTCTACTGCTACCGCACGCCGCGCTCAAGACCGCCATCACCACGGCCCGTCGTCTGCAGACCCTTCTGGCCTCCAGCAAGCTTGCTGCCGCGGCCGATCCCAATCTCGCTGTAACCGCTTCGTTCGGGGTCGCTTGTGATGAGGAGGTGGAGGCAGCGCGGGTTGTGGACGCCCTGCTTGCGCTGGCGGACCAACGTCTCTATCAGGCGAAGGACGCCGGCAGGAACTGCGTGCGTCCGTGAGCGGTTTCGAGGACCTGCTCCACCTGATCGAGCGGGTCACGGGGAACGTGAGTGTCGAACGGGATTCTGCGGGGCTGAAGAGGGTGGTCGATGCACGTTTGCGTGCAACCGAGTCGGCCTCGTGCGAAGCCTACTTCAGGCTCTTGCGGGACGACCCGGCGAGCCCGGAATGGCGGCACCTGGTCTCGCACATCACGGTCAAGGAGTCCTATCTCTTCCGCGGCCGCCAGCAGTTTGAGGCGCTGAGCAACCACGTGCTTCCGCACCTGGCACGGGCTGAAGCGACGGAGGGTGGTCCCATCAAGGTGTGGTCGGCAGGTTGTGCCAGAGGCGAGGAGGCTGCAACGCTGGCGATCGTGCTCGCCGAAAGCCAACACCTCACGGGACGGCATTGGCAGATACTCGGCACGGACGTCGACGAGGTCGCGCTTGAGGTGGCGGCTCGGGGACGCTTCGGCAAGCGCGCGGTTTCCCACGTACCGGCACCCTTGCTAGGCCGATACTTCACGCGGGAAGATGGCGAGCACGAGCTCGCCTCGAGCCTTCGCCGGCGGATCGAGTACCGATACATGAACCTGATTCACGACAGGCTGCCTGTGGAGGACGACTCGTTCCACATTATCTTCCTGCGGAACGTGCTCATCTACTTCCGGCAGAGCTCCCAAAAGAGAGTGCTGGCCGAGATGGCACGCGCTCTTGCAAAGTGCGGCTGGCTCTTCCTTGGGCCGACGGAGGCAATGTGGGCCATTTCGAAGGTTCTCACACCTGAGGAGCTTTCCGGCTGTTTCGCCTACAGACATCCCTCCTCCGCACCTGAGCCCGGCCGAACGGCCAACCACCAGAGCGGCAACCCCCCACCCGCTCGGCCGCCAGTAGACAGCTCGGTCGTAAACCGGGAACCTGCAGCGGTTGTGCAACCGGCCGCGCCGACAAGATCGGGGGAAGACGAGCGACCCGCGCTACATCCTTCCGATATCGAGAGCTTGGCTTGGAGTCTGCGCAAAGGGCGCAGTGCTGAGGTCGAGGACCGACTCCGGGAGCTTGCGAAGGACGGCCCAGAGGGGCCGGACCTGTACCTCCTGCTCGGCATCGCCTGTGACTTGCGCGGCGACATGCAGTCCGCCGTCGAGGCATACCGCGGAGCAGTCTATCTCGAGGCAGAGCACTTTCATGCGAGGTTCTTGCTGGCCGAAAGCCTGCGCAGGCTCGGTTGGGGGGAGCGGGCGGCGGGAGAGTACAAGAGAGTGGTCGCACTCCTCACAGCCGGTCGTGGTGTGCCGTCAGCCTATGCCTGGGCACTTGCCCTGCCGGACAGGCTGCAGGTTCTGGCTCGCAGTGAGGCTCTGCTACAACCCGGGGCGAGCTGAACCTCGGGGCCGTCTTCCTCACGTCTCGAGACGGCGGCCGCCATCGATCCGGAGGCAGTGCCCCTGGATCACCGTTGCGGGCAACCCGAGCCAACCGACGACGGCCTCGGCAACCTCGGACGGGCGACCGAGTCGCTCCAGGGCCGTATCGCGAGTGACGACACCATCTGGCGGCGCAGGAGCGCCCTCGATCGCTCCCGGCGCGACACACGAGATCACGAGTCGCGGCCCGAGCGATCTGGCCAGAGAGCGGGCCGCTACCTCGAGCGCTCCTTTCGCGGCAAGGTAGGCCGGATAGGAGGGCCATCCGAGCCGAACGCCGACATCGGAGAACAGCAAGACACGGCCTTCATCGACAACCAGCGTGTGGAGTCGGATGACGAGATCCAGGTGAGACTCGAGCTCCAAAGCCAGGACTCGGTGGAGATCGCTGCCTGTGACCGACCGCGGTAGGGTCGGCGAGAACTGCGAGGCACCAAGGACCATGCCACCGAGAGGGGCCTGTTCCGCGACCCAACCGGCCAGTCGGCGACGCCCCTCTGCTGTCCGAAGGTCGGCCTCGAACGCAGGGAACCGTGTCAGGAGGTCGGAGACCCTGTCTCGCCGCTTGTGCAGGTGAAGCAGTAACGGCGTCCGTCGGTCGGCGAGCTGCCTTGCCACCTCAGACGTGAGCAGACCGTTCGCTCCGGTGAGAAGGAATGGAGCTCGTTCTACCAGTCGACCTCCACCTGCCGGGGCTTACCGCCGAAGCGGGAGACGAGGACAAAGCGGTTGCGCTTGCCGAACTCGAACAGATCGCGCGTGACCCGAACGTCTTCCGTGCAGTACTCGGCAATCTTCTCAATCTCGCCTTCGCGCCACCACTTCAGTGCTTGAAGGCCGTCGGCGGTCTTGCCGGTGCCCAGAGTCGCGCTGACAACACTCTCGAGCTTCGGCCTGAAGCCGAGCCGCCCCTCGAGCTCGTACATCAGATCGAGTGTGGGAAGTGCGCGGAGATTGGCCTCGGTGTAGCCCCTCAACACCTCGTAGTCGAAACCCTTGATGTTGTAGCCGATGACGAGATCGGCGCTCTGCAGCAGTGCAACAAGCTCGGAGATCGTGTCTTCAGTGTAGGTCTTGAACTCGTCGCGGTCATAGCGATAGGAGACACCGACTGAGACACCGAGACGGTGTAGCTGGCTACGGCCGCCGACGTCATCGAACGAGCGCTGAGTCTCCAGGTCGAAGACAACAACGAGCCTGTCCTTCGCTACCTCGCGGGTCGGATTGTCGTCGAAGAGCCCCATCTGACCGTTCCAGGTCTCCACCCTGTCCTCCCCGTTTGCGATCGGGCGACGGCCGCAGCCGCCGCGGCGAGTGTAGCATGTGCTTGTGAGAATCGAGTTTCATCCAGCGTCTGTGGTCGCCGGTCCGCGTGGAACGACCGGTGAGGCGGGGGAGGGTCGCTCTTTCCTTCATGCCAATCTCTGGATCAGCGTCAAGATCGAGGAGTGGGGGCTTCTTCGTGACGGACACATCCACATGACGTGCGCCCTCGATGACGCACGAGCTGGGAAGCGCTGGCAGAGGGTGGACCTGAGTCGCCAACCGCTGGAGGTGTGCAAGGCCGGGCCGTCATTGCCGGGGGATGCGGTGAATCTGCTTCGGTCCGAGCTGGGCGCATTGGAGATCCGCCTCTTCAGGCAGCGCGAGCTGTCGGTGGCATCCGAGATCGGGGAGACCCGGGCCGCCTTTCAGCGTCGATTACTGGGGTACCTTCGCCCTCTCATCCAGCAACGAATCGGTGCCCCGAAGGTTGGCTCGACCGGCGTCCGGGGCCCGGGCGACGGTCACGCAGAGCTGGCTACAGCTCTCTCAGAGTTTGTCGCAGGAATAGAGCAGAAGGTGGTACCGGTCACGGCAAATGAGGTCGAGCGGGTGCAGTTGGGGCTCCTTCTGGTGCCTCAGGGCATCACTCTCGTTGAAGGCGGCATCGGGGACCGCATGATCGGCGGCGAACCCAGGCAGGAGCGAAGGCCATGAGTCCGGCCACGACCCGACGCCCGGCAGTCATCGCGGCCGGTATTGCAGCGGTCCTGACCGTTGCCAAGGTCGTGATTGCTATTTCCACTGGGTCTTTGGCAGTCTTGGCCACCGCTGTAGACAGCCTCATGGACTTGACGTGCTCAAGCATCAACGTCTTTTTCCTTGGCCTGGCGCGGAAGCCGCCGGACAGGGAGCACCGGTTCGGCCACGGGAAGGCAGAGGCGCTATCGGGGGTCATTCAGGCCACGATCATTGCCACAGGTGGGCTGCTCCTTGCCAGCCACTCTGTCAAAGAAATCGTGACTCTGTCCACTGTTAGTAGCACCACGCAGGGGATCATCGTTTCGGTAGTCTCCATTCCAGTGTCGTTGGTCCTCGGGCTTTACCTGCGCCGTCAGTCTCGTCGAACGGGCTCAGTTGCGCTGCGTGCCGACGCCTTTCACTACCTCACCGATGTAGGTACCAGCGCGGTCGCGGCCGGTGCGCTGCTGCTCGTCAGGCTGACCGGAGCCGGCGGATGGGACTCTGTTGGTTCGCTTGCCATTTCCGCCTATATCGTGTTCGAGGCGGTGGGAATCCTCAAGGAAGCTGCTGATGAGCTCCTCGACCGGGGTCTTCCGACGTCTTTCGAGTCCGAGGTCGGGGAGGTGATCGCGTCCCTCGGCGATGATGTCCAGGGGTTCTCTCATCTCCGGACGCGCCGCAGCGGCAAGACAATCTTCATCGAACTCCGGCTCCGCCTGAACGGCGAAATCTCCTTCAACCGGTCCCACCTCCTGACCGAGGAGCTGATAGGTCGCCTCCGTCGCCGCTTCGGCCCTTCCACAGAGGTGATGGTCGACACGGACCCGGCATAGCCCTGATGACTCACTCGCCGATCGTGTACCATTCGCGCGTGGAGCTCTTCGGTACGGAATGAATGCTGACGACCTGGTTCTGGAGGAGGCGAGCGGACCCGCGGTGGAGGTGCCGGTATTCACCGGGCCTCTTGACCTTCTGCTGCACCTGATTCAGAAGAATCAAGTCTCCATCTACGACATCCCGGTCGCGAGCATCTGTGACCAGTTCCACGCTCACGTCGCGGCCATGCAGGAGATCGACCTCCGGGTCGCCGGAGAGTTCTTGTGGATGGCCGCTTGGCTGCTGCAGCTCAAGTCGAAAACGTTGTTGCCGACTACGGCAGGTGGAGACGAGGACCCGCGTGCCGAGCTCGTGGAACGTTTGCTCGAGTACCGAAGGGTGAAAGAGGTCGCCGGCATCCTGTCGGAGATCCAGGTGGTGCGACGCGGCGTGTGGCCTGTGCGAATCGATGTCGAGACCACCGACATGCCCATCGAGCTCGAGTGGGAGGATGTCGATCTCGATCTCATTGCACGGACTTACCTGGATGTCATGCAGAGATTTGCGGATGCACATCCACCCCCGCTCACCGTGCTTCCTTTGCGCTTCACGGTGGAGCAGAAGATCCGCGAACTCTACGGTTGGGTTCAAGCGCAGGGGCTGGTGCCGCTGATGCGGCACCTCCGGACCAGAACTGAAACGGAGGAAGTCGTGACCACGGTGGTCGCCGTGCTCGAGCTGGCTCGGCTCGGGGGCCTTCATACAGAGCAGAGCAAGCCGTTCGCGGAGATCTACCTGCGTCCTGGAACCGCCAACCTTGATCTTGACCGATTAAGGGTTATCTCTGATACAAGTGATATATGAGATGAATACAGCAGTAATTGAAGCCATTTTGACAACAAGCACATCGCCGGTCACTGCCCAGCAGATCCTCGAGGTCCTCGGCAGTGATGAAGCGACCGAAGCGGAGGTGGAGGAGATCTTCGCGGCGCTTCAGAAACGGTGGGATCAGCCCGACAGCGGTATCCGTTTGGAAAGGGTAGGGGGCGGATGGCGGTGTGTGACTCCGCCGCAGCTGGATCCGTACCTGCGCTCGTTCCACGGCGTCGTTGCGCGGCAACGCCTCTCGCAGGCCGCACTGGAAGTGCTGGCCATCGTTGCCTACCGCCAGCCCGTAACACTGCCAGAGATCAACTTCATTCGGGGTGTCGCGTCCGGCGGCGTTGTACGGACCCTGCTCGAACGCAGTCTGATCCGCGTTTCGGGGCGCAAAGCGGTCGTCGGCAAGCCCTTCCTTTACCGGACGACGAAGGAGTTCCTCATTCACTTCGGGCTGGAGAGGGTCGCTGACCTTCCCGAGCCCGAAGAGCTCGACAGGCGCGAGCCATCGGTCGACTGATCGTTCTACACGAGGCGCTTCGGGGGAGGTAGCAACTGGGCCGGCAATCCCGGCCAGAGCGCGGCGCCGAGGTCCTCAGCGAGGCGTCGGAGTCGCCGCTCGAGTGCCTGGAGGGCCATCTCCCGGCTGACGGTGACGAGCAGGGCGCCGGCCAGGAAGACCGAGATCGCCGCCGGCGCTCCACGGCTCCAACCACCGGCGAACCCCGCGGCCGCGCTGAGAGCAAGTACCCCCGCGAACCCGGCGGCGTGAGCATTGTGAAGCTGTCGCGGCACACAGTGAAGATCGAGCCTTGCGACACCGTCCACAACACCGAGACTCAGCTTGACCGCGTCCTCGACATCTCGACGGATCAGGCCATATACGGAGGTCGGGTAGGCTAGTCTCAGCGCCCAGCTGCCCGGCATGAGCAGATTCCCCTCGACGTGCACCATGCGCAGGGTCTCGCCGACAGTGTGGTCCGCTGCCGCTGGGTAATGCGGGACGAGGACACGGTAACTGACCGACAGGGGAAACCTGGGCAGGACTCGGGCCGCGTCCGGGATGAGATCGATGAGTCTCACCGACCAAGGGTACACCGACATCCACGCCGGTCCCGCAGCAGCGTGCAAACGCGAATGGATGTAGAGCAGCGGGTATACTGACCGGCAACGTCGGCGTCCCGTCTGCGGGACCCGGCGCCGCTGATCGAGGAGGAAGCATGGGACTGCAGATCCGCGAGCCTGCCATCAGGGTGCTCATGATGCCGAGGGACACCAACCCGTCGGGGACTATCTTCGGAGGGGTCATCCTGTCCTACATCGACCAGGCGGGGGCGGAAGAGGCCAAACGACACGGCCCGGAGCGAGTCGTTACGGTTGCAATGAAAGAAGTCGTCTTCCGCGAACCGGTCTTTGTCGGCGACCTCGTCTCCTTCTTTACGACACTCCTGCGCGTGGGCCGTACATCGGTGACGGTTCGGGTCTCGGTCCGAGCGGCACGCCGGTGGGATCGGGGAGAGATCGTCGAGGTCACCGGCGCTGAGATCACCTATGTCAACGTCGATTCCCAGAACAGGCCGGTGCAGATTTCCTCGGAACAAGGCTTGTCGCGGACTCAGGACGAGTAGCGGGTGGCAGCCACACGAGCAGCAGTTGGATTGCTCCTGGAGCGAGCACGGGCGGCCGGTCTTGCCCCAGGTGCGGTGGCTGCGTGGGGAAGCGGGGAGGCGTTCCCCCAGATCGTGGCGCGCGGCGCTGCGATCGAGGTTCCGGAGGTGGTTCCTGCTGCCGCCGACACGATCTACGACCTCGCCTCACTGACCAAGCCTCTCTGCACGACGACGCTGGTGCTGCTGGCCGTGCGGGAGGGGAAGCTGGCACTGGACACTCGGGTTCGCGATCTCCTGCCGATCGCTGGTGACAAGCCGGCCGGTGAACTCACCGTCCAAGAGCTCGCAACGCACACGTCCGGCCTACCGGGTTGGGCACCGCTATATGTCTTGGCAGAGGGAGACCGCGACCGCGCGCTGGAAGCTCTCCTCGAGATTCCTCTTGCCGCCCCTCCGGGCGCGCAGATCGTTTACTCCTGCCCGGGTTTCATCCTGCTCGGCTTCCTGCTTGAGGCCGCTTTCGGCCAGTCGATCCTCGACTGCTTCCATCAACGGATCGCACAGCCGCTGGGCCTTAATGCAGGCTTTGCGCCGTCTCCAGCCGATCTCCGGATCGCTGGTGGAGCCCAAAGACCGACTGCAGAGGCAACACTGCTCAACGAACTTGGCCTGGGCCACGCCACTCGGTGGCTGCCTGCCACCGGAGCCGGGATACCGGACGATGGCAACTGCCGCTTCCTCGGGGGAGCGGCTGGAAACTCCGGACTGTTTGCGGATGCTGCGAGCTCCTTCTCCCTGGCTGCCCAGTACCTCAAGGGCGTCAGCTGCCTGCTTGAGCCCGAAGAGATCGTGCTCGCCACACGCAACTACACACCCGGGCAGGAGCAATCCAGGGGACTGGGTTGGCAGCTTGCGGCGTCTCCGGGTTGCTCGGCCGGCCCCGCGCTTCCACCAGGTGCCTTTGGTCACACGGGCTTTACCGGCACCTCGATCTGGGTGGATCCGGAGCAGGGGAGAATCATGATCCTGCTCACGAACCGGAACCATCCGAGCCACCGCGGTAGCGACCTGCATCCCCTGCGCCGCTGCTTCCACTCCCTGATCAACAGGTAGTCCCGTGGGTGCTCGGCGCGGCACGGCAGGAGGCTCCTCCCGTAGCTGGCCGGCGCGTCCCGAGGCCCACATCCCGGCAGCGTCGAGATGATGATGAGAGCGTGAAGAGGCGAGAGGCGCTACGACCAGAACAGGATGTTCTTGCCCTGCTCAGCGCCTTGGTGGTTCACAGCGGGGGTCACGTTCTGAGAGTCGTCAGCCGGTTAGCAGCGAAGAGAGCTGCCAGGATCGGCGGGAGCCAGGCTCCCAAGACTGGCGGAAGGAGGTTGGCCTCACCCATCTTCCCGGCCACGGCAACGAGCAGGAAGTAGGCGATACCAAGTCCGAGTGCCAGCGCCACCCCCTGCATCGAGCTCAGACGACGACCTCCTGACCGGTTGAGCCCAAACGGCAATGCAAGTAGGACCATGACGAATGCCGACAGGGGGTAGGTCAGCTTCTGTTGGAGGCGCACGATGAGCTGAACCGGGCGGTAGCCCGATGCCGCCAGCTCATGGATGTACCTTCTCAGGTCGCGGAATGACATCTGTGACGGCGACTGGTACTTGTGCGCGAAGTAGCTGGGAGACTCGGGGACATCAAGCTCCATCGGCCGCGTGATGCGACGGAACTCGTCGGTGCCGTCGGGGTAGATTTGTCGGAACCACCCCGAGTCAGCCATCCAGCTCCCGTTCGTATAAAGTGCCCGATCTGCGAAGAGCTGGAGCCTCAAGGCTCCACTCTCGTCGAAGCGGAACGAAGTGAAGCGGATCAAGGTCGAGGTCTTGGGGTCGAAGCGGAGGAAGTTGTAAAGGGTCATTCCGTCACGCGAAAACAGCCACTGCCGATCCGCTGTAGCATACGAGCGCGCCGTTTCCCGACCCATGATCCGATCGAGCAAGTGCTGAGCCTTGCGGTTGGCCCTGGGCACCACGGATTCTTCCAGGGCCCCAAGGCCGATCGCACAGGCCAAGGCAACGAGCAAGATCGGCACGACGACCCGGTACAACGAGATGCCTCCCGCTTTCAACGAGGTGAGCTCGAGGTTTCTCTCGAGCAGCGTCAGCACAATCAGGACGCCGATCAGGATGGCAAACGGGGTGACATCGAGCGCAACCTGGGGAATCAGGTTCCAGTAGTACGCCAGGAAGATCCCGAACGAAGCCTTGTGTTTGGCAATCTCGTCGATCTTGTCCGCGAGGTCCACGATGATATAAAGCGCCGCTGTACTGCCCAGCACAAGCGCGAGAGGGGCCAGCAGACGCGTTGTCAGGTACCGGTCCAGAAGGGTCGGAAAGGTCGGTTTGGGCCGACGTCTCTGCAATGCCATCGGGATCGAGCCCGTGAGCGGCACCGGCGCCCGTCCTATCCTTCCCTCTGAATCGGCTCCTCGCCGGCGACCCCATCCCCGCCCCAGGACTCGTGAGAAAACGCCCACACCGCGACGCTTCTCTCCCAGCCAGCGAGCCATCCCTCGCATCAGGTACAGTGCCACTGCAACTAGGACCAGGTTGGGAGCCCACACTCCAAGCCACGGAGGGATACGACCTTCTCGTGCCACGACCTCGCCGTTATTCAGCATGATGTAGTAGACGAGGATTACCCCGACAGACAGCAGAAAGCCGCGACCACGGCCTCCTGACCTGGTACCGATCCCCAGAGGAAGGGCGATAAACGCAAACGCGATGCAGGCCGCCGGGATTGCTAGCCGCTTGTGGAGCTCGACGAGGGCCAGACGCCGCTCCGTTGGACTCACCTTTGTCTCGGCGTCCGGGATCGACTGGCCCAACAGCCACGGAAGCCCGGCCATGTGAAGGAGGCTCGGGGTCCCGCGCTCGCGCATCCCGAGCGAGTAGCTCACCGAGCCGGGCTCCTTCGGAAACAGCTTGTGAAGCTGTGTGCGGTTGACGTTTACACGGTAAGTCTCCGGTTTCGCAGGGTTGAACTCATGGGTCACAACGTCCTCGAGTCGGAGCCACGGCTCACCGGTAGGGGAGCCCGCCTCTCCATTCTTCTCGGTTTCCGACGGCACCTCGCTTACCAGCCGTCCGCGCCGGGCAACGACGAGGCGGTCCTCGCCGCCTTGGGAACGGTCGTAGAGGATAACCCCACGCCAGTACCCGGTGTCTGGGTCGATATCCCGGACATATAGCAACAGGTTCGGAAACCCCTCGTAGAAAACTCGAGGCTCGATCTGTCCGATCACTTTCGCCGAGGAGAAGAGCCGCACCTTGAGCTCCCTGAGCTCTCGGTTCGCACGCGGCATGACCATGGTCGTCAGGTAGCCGTTCAATCCTGCCAGCACGATCCCGAGCGCCACAATCGAGCGCAGCATGCGTCCCACCGAAACGCCGCCAGCCTGCAGCGCAACGACCTCGTTCTCGCTGTTCATGCGACCGACCGCAATCAGAACTCCAAACAGGAAGCTCATGGGAACCGTGAGCACGGCCACGTGCGGCACCGTGACCCACAACAATCGCAGCGCGTCCGCCCCGCTCACACCGCGAACGAAGATCTGCTCCATGAGACCGAAGATCGCACGCATGAGCAGTAGGAAGGTGTAGGTGACAAACCCAACCGTCGTCGGAGCCAGAATCTCGCGGATCACATATCCGTCGAGGACGGGCAACGGCGAGCGTCTCCACCTGGGTCGCTTCATGACCGCGTCAGTCTACACGGTTCAATGAGGCACGACCAAGAGGAGGGGGTCGTTTTCCACAGGGGAGGGCGTCGGGCTGAGGCATCAACAGCTTTTCCACAGGGACCGACGAAGACCGTATGTCAGCGTCAATCTGCAATGTCCGATAAGATATATTATGTCAACCTAGATTACAATTGAGGAGGTTTCTTACGTAGTTCAAGTCGCCATTCCCCCTCTTCCCCCAGTATCCCGCCTCTCGCTCATGACCTTCCGCCGGGCAGCTCCTTCCGAAGCTCACCCAGGAGTTCCTCAAGCGCAGCCACCACCTCCCTCGGTTCCGGCTCTCGCGCGGTGCGAAACGAAAGGGAAATGCTAAACGAACGCTCCGGGTTCTTGAACCGCATGATGTACGGGCGCGGCGCGGTTCCCTCTGACGGCGTCCGAGGGTCGTCAGCCGATGAGGACGGCGCAGGTGACCCCTCCTGGCCCAAGTCCTTTCTGAGGTCGCGCAGGGTCGCGCGATCGATGTTGCTGGAAGTCAGCTCGTCGACCAGGGTCTGCATGGCAGAAGGACTACCGGCCTTGGCGATCTCCAGCAGGATTCCCTTGGCCGAGATGTCGGCATGCCGACATCGAGCCCGCACCTCATCCGGAATGCGAAGGAGCCGAAGCGTCTCTGTGACAGTCACTCTTGAGCGGCCTACGGCTTTCGACACCTGGTCGTGGGTGTACTGGTATTTGGCGATGAGTGTCTGGAAGCCCTCTGCCTCCTCGAAAGGACTCAGGTCCTTGCGCTGCAGGTTCTCGATGAGGGCAATCTCCAGGGCCTCGCGATCGCTCGCCTGGACCAGCAAGCAAGGGACCTCCTGAAGCCCGGCTTCGAGAGCCGCGTGAAAGCGGCGCTCACCAGCGATCAGCTCATAGCCGTGACCCTCTGATCGGCGTCGTACGAGGAGGGGCTCGAGGACTCCATGTGTCCCGATGCTCGCAACGAGATCGCGGAGGTCGCCCAGGGCCGCTCTGGGCTGGTCATGGTTACTGGTGATGAGCTCGGTGGGGATCATGCGACCGATCCCCTCCCCTGCTCGCTGGGCAAGCTCCTCGACAAAGTGACTGTCGTGGCGCATGCGTCGCTTCGAGGGCAGGCCGCGCTTAGGACCCGACACGTTGCATGACCTCCTCACAGAGCCGGTAGTACTCGTAAGCACCGCTAGATTCGGGGGCATGGTCGAAGATGCTGCGTCTGTGGGCCGGAGATTCTTCCAAACGGACAGACTTGGTGATCACGGTGTCGAAGACGAGCGTGTTGAAGACGCCCTTGATTTCGGCCAAAACCTGACGGGAAAGCACCGTACGCCGGTCGAAGAGTGTGACGAGGACTCCCAACAGGCGCAGATCCGTGTTCGGTCGTGCCTTGATCTTGTCGATGGTCTCGAGGAGATCGTCGGTACCTTCGAGCGCGAAGTACGAGGCTTGGATTGGGATCAGGACGTGCGTAGACGCTACCAGAGCATTGACGGTGATGAGTCCGAGAGCGGGCGGTGTGTCGAGAATGATCGCCTCGAAGGGGTCGAGACTTGACGCCATAGCATCCTTGAGCCGGTAGGGCGCGTCGAGCTCTCCGCTCAGGCTCACCTCAAGCTTCGCCATGGCGATGCGGGAGGGGGCGACCCATAGGTTCGAGCTGCTAGCCTTGACCAGCGCATCAGTCATCTCGACCTCACCGTTGAGAACGTCGAACATGCTGTGCTCGCAGGAGGTCATGTCGACGAACGTCAGGGTTGAGTTGGCCTGCGGGTCGAGGTCGACAAGGAGAGTCTTCAGCCCCTTCTGGGCAAGCGCAGCGGCAAGGTTGATTGCCGTTGTTGTCTTTCCCACACCGCCTTTTTGATTAGTGATGGCAATGATCATGAAGTGCTGCGCCCCCAGTTGTTGGAAAGGCCACTATAGGAGGGACGACGAATTGGTGTCAACCTGGGATCAAGGAGTGTGATCCGGGCTACATCTCGTACTGTCCGAGATCCTCCGGCCGGAGGCGCCGCAGAATAGCGCGCAGCGTCTCCTCGTCGTCGGTGGTGGTGGTCTCGGCCATTCGAAGCACCTCGAGGCTGGCGAGGATCGGGGCACTCGCACGTAGGGCGAGTGCCACTGCATCCGAAGGCCGAGCATCGATGTCGACGGTACCGCCTGCCTCTGCCCTGAGGTGGAGACGAGCGAAAAAGACGTTGTCCTCGAGGGTGTGGATCAGCACGTGCTCAAGTGAGTAGTCGAGGCTACTGATGAGCGACAGGAGCAGGTCGTGGGTCATGGGCCGCGGGCTCGCAACACCTTCCATCTGCAGCGCAATGGCATTGGCCTCGCAGAGGCCAATCCAGATCGGAAGGAAGGCTGACTGGTCCTCGCGCTGTAGCACGACGACGGGCATGTGGGAGACCGGGTCCATGACCAGAGCCCGGAGCTTGAGCGCCACGGCGCCGGCGGGAGATGGTCCTCGTGTCATGCAACGAATGTGTGGGCCGAAGCAGGGAATGTCAAGCTGTGGTGGCACCGTGAGACGGAGGCGACGAGACCACCGGTAGGCGGCAGTTATTGTGGATAGCCTCACCGTAGAGTGAATGGGCGGAGGCGCGAGTGATGCGAACAGTGAGGATGTCGCCAACCGCTGCCCCGAGGCCGTTCTTCGGGAAGTTCACGACCCGGTTCCCCTCCGAGCGCCCTTGCCAGTCGTTCGCAGAGCGGCGGCTGTCCCCGTCGACGATCACCTCGAGCTGCTTGCCAACCAGCTCAGCGTTAAGATCGAGAGAGATCCGGTCGGCGACGGCGAAAAGCCGCTGCAGCCTCTCGCTCTTGACTTCCTCCGGAACCTGGTCCGCGTAGAGGGCAGCCGGGGTGCGCGGCCGTGGGGAGTACGCAAAGGCAAAGACCTGTCCGAAGCGGATTTGTTCCAGCAGATCGAGGGTGAGCCGGAAGTCCTCCTCCTCCTCTCCCGGGAACCCGACAATCACGTCGGTGGACATGTTGACTCCCGGCACTGCGGCCCGGACTCGGGCCACGAGATCGAGATAGTCCTCTCTGGAGTACCGACGGTGCATGCGGTTCAGAATGCGGTTGGAGCCGGCCTGGAAAGGAAGGTGCAAGTAGCGGGAAACATGGCGGTACGTCGCCAGAACGTCGATGAGCCGCGTGCTGAAGTGCCGAGGGTGTGAAGTAATGAAGCGTACCCGAGCGAGCCCTGGCTCTTGGGCAACTGCACCGAGCAGATCCGCGAAGTCGGCCCCTGAAACGGGGCAACGGTAGGCATTGATGGTCTGTCCAAGGAGCTCGACCTCCTTGATGCCATCCCGACCGAGAAGTCGAACCTCTGCGAGAATATCGTTCTTGGGACGGCTGACCTCCCTTCCCCTTGTGTAGGGCACGACACAGAACGTGCAGTACTCCTCACATCCTTCTGCCACGGTCACCATCCCACGTGTCGAGCTCTTCCGGAAGATGGTGTGGAAGCTGTACTCCTGTTCCGGATCGAACCCGGTGAGCACGCTTCTACGGCCTTGCAGAAGGGCACGGACGGCCTCCCCTACCCTCTGCACCTGGCCCGGTCCGAGGACGAAGGCCACGTTTGGCGATCGTTGTAGGAGCCTCTCTCCCTCCTGCTGCGCCACGCAGCCACAAACGCCGATTACAGCGGATGGGTTGCTCTTGCCAAGATCGCCAATGCGATTGAGGATCTTCTGCACGGGCCGTTCCCGTACTGAGCACGTGTTGAGAAGAATGAGGTCTGGGGAGCTGCCCTCTTGGACGTGATCGAGCCCCGTGAGCCTCAGAACGCCGGTCAGGCGTTCGCTGTCATGGTGGTTCATCTGACAGCCCCAGGTTTCGATCGCAAACGTCTTCATACTGAGTCTCCGTTACACAACGCTCCCGGACGAAGTCTATCAGAGTTCTAACGTGAGCTCGCCAGCCTCCCACGGTTCTTCGCGGCAGCCCGTGGTCGTGCGTTTCTCGCGGCTCCGGAACCCCTATCGGTCACGGCTTGACGAGGTCGCGGAACCAGCCGGGCAGGGCCCCGTCGCGGCGCGCGCGATCGAGAATCTCAGGCAGTTTGGCTTCCTCTTGGGGCAGGCGTTTCGCAAGCTCGTTACGTTCATTGAGAAACTTGTCCAGCTTCGGTTTGATCACGCCGTCTCTGTAGGCTGGATCATCCCAGGAATAGAACTGCCTCCAGAGTCCAGGAATGCTCTCATCGAGCTCCTTGATGCGAGCCTTGATCGAGCTGATGAGCTGTGCCTGTCGCTGGTACATGGACCGCCATGAGCTTCGCTTCAGCTCGTCCTGAGCACCGGTCTGAGCTTGCGTGGTGGGAGCCCCACCGCCACGCTGCAGCGGTTGCTTGGAGGCAGTCGTCAGGCTGCCCTTCGCAGCGTACTCTTTGAGGTTCGAGTCGGTAATCACAACCGCACCGGTCGCGCCACCGACGCCCTTCCCGATTGGCTGCAACTTGATGTTCCTTGCGATGTCGCCGAGCGATCTCGGGCGCGGGGTCGGGGTCGCCTCGGCAGCCTGCCTCGCGTTCTGTCCCCTTTGAGCCGCGAGCACACTTGAGGTCGGGAGGAGAGCGAGGGCCGCAAGGAGTGTCAGAATCTCTGCGAAGCGTTCCGTGGTATGTCTCTTCCTCATGGTTCCCCCATTGTCGCACTCAAGTTACGGGTCAGTTGTCCCCTCCCGTCCGTACCTGTCCTGGAGGCGGACCACGTCATCCAGCTCCGGTGTGGAGACCTCAAGAATGAGGCAGTCCGTCTCGGCAGTCATGCGGTGAATGACCCCCGGAGCGATGCGGATGGCCATCCCGGGCTCGAGCCGTGTCGTTTCCAGCGTCGCAACCCGCTTGCCGCTCGCCAGCTCCATCGTACCTTCCATTACGCGGAGGGTCTCGTCCTTGGCACGATGGTACTGGAGGCTCAATGCCTCTCCGGCTCGAATGAAGAGCAGCTTGCCCACATACCTCTCGGTGACGGCGAAGATCTCCTCGTAGCCCCACGGTTTATCGACGCGGCGGACCTCGGCGATCTCGGCCACGAGCACCCCCCTACACAGAAATCTTGATCTTGGCAAAGAAGATAGCAAGGCGTTCGAGGAGGTACTCCTCAACTTCTCTCGCCGTGACCATCTCCAGCGCCTGCTTGGCGATGTGTGTCGACTCGCGGTATGACAGGTGCCGTATTAGGTTGCGCACGATCCCGATTGCCTGGGGGTTCATACTGAACCTGCGCAACCCGAGGCCGACCAGAATCGGTATCATCAGCGGAGCGGCGGCGACCTCACCACACATGGAGACTTCGATCCCCTCTGCCTCGCCGGCGCGGATGACCTCCTGAATCAGTCGCAGGATCGCGGGATGAGTAGGACGGTAGAGGTCCGCCACCAGCTCGTTTGCCCGGTCAACCGCCAACGAGTATTGAATCAGATCGTTGGTACCGATAGAAAAGAAATCGACTTCACGGGCGAGCTCGCGGGCGAGCACGGCCGCCGAGGGCACCTCCACCATGGCCCCCAAGGGGATCGAGCTCGGAACCTCATGGCCTTCCGCACGCAGCTCCTTGCTCAGCTCTTGGATCAACAGCCTGGCAATCCGCATCTCCTCGATGCCGGAGATCAACGGGATCATGACCCTGACCGCGCCCGGTGGGAACTCCCCCGCAAGCCGGATCAGGGCACGCAGCTGCGTCCGGAAGAACTCGGGCTTTGCCAGGCAGAGGCGGATCCCTCGGAGGCCGAGCACCGGGTTGGCTTCGGGGCTCCCGATCACCTCACGCGCGAGCTTCTTGCCCCCGAGGTCGAAAGTTCGGATCGTGACCGGCCTGGGCGCCATCCGACGGACCAGCTCACGGTAGAAGCTCAGGTGGTCATTCTCGCCTGGGAGCGCCGGGCTCATTCGCATGTACAGGAACTCTGAGCGGTAGAGACCGACTCCGTCGACGCTCCACCTCAGCGCCAAGTCGACCTCCGCTGGGAGGTCGATGTTGGCGAGGAGGCTCAGAGGTTGACCATCCTTGGTGACTGTGGACAGGCTCCGCACGTTGGCGAGCTGGGCCTGCTGCTCCTCGTACTCATGTCGCCGCGACCTGTACTCGCTGACCTCGGCCGGGTCCGGCTGGAAAACGACCCTGCCCTCGAGCGCATCGAGTGCCACGAGCTGCGAGCGCTTCGCCGCTTCGCAGGCGCCATGAACACCGACGACCGCGGGAATCCCGAACGACCGGGCAATGATGGTCGTATGAGAGGTCGGCCCGCCCATCTCCAGTGCGAAGCCGAGGATCTTCTCCAGGGGCAGCTGAACCGCCATGGACGGCGGCAGGTCATCGGCGATCAGAACGACCGGATGATCGAGGTTGTCGAGGCTCCACTCGCCTTGACCGCGCAAGGTCTGCAGAATCTGTGAGCCAACGTCGAGCACATCGAAGCGCCGTTCCGACAGGTAGAGGTCGCCGAGGTCCTTGAACCGGGACAGGAGATCGGCGATGACGCGGTCGAGCGCCCACTCCGCGTTGACCGACTCCTGACGGATGATCTCTTCGACTGGGCCCTGAAACGCGGTATCCCCTGCAATGAGCATGTGCGCGTCGAAAATGGCGGCATAGTCCTCCCCCATCTGCTGCGCAGCACGTCTCTTGTTCTCGTTGATGACACGGATCGTGTCTGTGACTGCATCACGGAACCTCTGGACTTCGGAGTCGATCTCATTTGCCGGCACGGAGATCCGCAGGACCGGCATCTGACGCGTCTCCTGAACGACGGCGTCGCCGATTGCTATCCCGGGACTCACCCCGAGCCCTGCTATCTCCGTTCGGCTCATTCACCTTCTCCGAACTTGTCGTTGAAGAGCGCCAGCAGCACCTCTACGGCGTTGTCCTCGTCTTGGCCCTCGGCCCGAACGATGATCGCTGTCCCCTTGCTGGCCGCCAGAGTCAGGAGACCCAGAATGGACTTCGCGTTGACCTCCTCGTCGTTCGTGCCGACGAAGATATCGCTTTCAAACTGGTTGGCCGCGTGCACAACCTTGGCCGCCGCCCTGGCGTGCAGGCCAAGCTTGTTGCTGATCCGGACCTCTTCCCTTCTCATCGTTCCATTCTCCCACGCTCGAGGGGGGTTACCGGCCGTAGTGGCAGCTGTACGCCGGCTTGGGCTACCCTTCTCCGCCCTCTGTCCGAGCCTGCCGCCGGCCGTGAAGGAAGTCGCTCGCGACATGGATGCTCTTCTGACCCGCTTCCATCATCCGCAGCGCCACCTCGTGCAGCGTCATCTCACGGTCGCGAAGCGATCCCAGCTTGACGAGCATCGGGAGATTGACGCCGGTAACCACCTCGACTCGTCCGGGGGACAAGAACGGCAGCGCGATGTTCGTGGCCGTCCCGCCGAACATGTCGGTGAGGACCAGGACCCCTTCCCCTGCGTCGAGCTCTTGGAGGTTCTGGCCGAGCTGCTCTCGGGCGGCATCCGAATCGATATCCCACGGTAGCGAAAGCGCGATCGAGTCGCCCTTGAGAAGTGGATCGATGGTACAGGCCGCATCCAGGAGCTCGGCCGCCAGTTTGCCGTGTGAGAGAATCAGGACCGGGATCATGGGTACCTCCAACGATCCTTGTCACGATGATGGAGTGAGACTTTGTACCCGGCTGCTGCGACGGCGCTCGCCATCCTGCAGGCCGTGTACACCGAGCGGTGGCGGCCTCCCGTGCAGCCAGCCGAAATCTTGAGGTGGGTTTTGAGCTCCGCTCCGTACCGCGGCAGCAGATCGAGGGTGAGACCAATGATCTTCCCCACTGATGCGGAGACTTCAGGAAACTGCTCCATCCATCCCTCGACGGCAGGGTCATCGCCCGGCAGCTCCCTAAGCTCCTCGACGAAGTAGGGGTTGGGCAAGAACCGCACGTCGAACACCAGACTCGCGGTCGGCGGCACACCGTGAAGATACGAGAAGCTCTCAATGTCGAGAGAGAGCATGGACTTCGGGTCATCGATCCCACCAAGGCCGAGAGCTTGCCTCCGAAGCTCATGGGGATTCAACGACGTCGTATCGACAACTATGTCGGCTGACCGGCGAACGCCTTCGAGCGAGATGTGCTCCTCGCGAATCGCGGCCTCGAGGTTCCTGCCCCGCAGCGGGTGCGGACGGCGAGCCACCGAGAACCTCCGCAGGAGGACCTCGGGCGAGGCCTCCACGAAAACGAGGCGAAGCTGCGGCCAGACCTCCTTGAGGCCCTGCAGAATCGGTGGAAACCGTTCCGCAAAGCCTTCGGCTCTGACGTCAAGCACGACCGCCAGCCGCTCGACCTCTCCCGCCGCTCGAGAGAACAGGTCACTCAGGAGCTCGAGAGGAATATTGTCTACGCAAAGGTATCCGACGTCCTCCAAGCTGCGGCTGAGAACGGTCTTCCCCGACCCGGACAGCCCCGTGATGACGAACGGCCCGGAGAATGCCTGTTCAGTCATCATCAAGGCTCAGATCCTCAACCTCGAACCCTGCGGCCCGCTTGTTCACTGACTCGATGAACACCCGTTCGTCGTCGACCCCTCGCTGGGCCAGTAGACACTTGCGCACGGCCGTCTCGACCATGATTGCCACATCGCGACCGGGGGCAACAGCCATTGTGTAGAGGGGAATCTCCACTCCGAGGATGTCGTGAGTTTCCACCCATGGGCGGGCGTCGGTCATGAGCTGCTCACGCCAGCGCCTCTCCAGCTTTCGAGTCGCCTCACTTAGCTTCACCAGCCGGATCATCAGCGACAGGTGGACGCCGGGCGAGGTCGACGTCATGCCGAAGTGCTTCCGCACGTCGATGATGCCAACCCCCCGCAGCTCCAGGAAGTTCTCCAGGTTCGGATGTGCGGTCCCAAGTAAGCCGTTTCCGTGGGTTCTTCTGATGACGACGACATCATCGGCCACGAGCCGGTGTCCGCGATAGACAAGCTCGAGGGCACACTCGCTCTTGCCGATCCCAGCATCGCCCACGATCAAGGTCCCGAGGGAAAAAACATCGAGCAGAACCCCGTGAGCCTGGATGCGAGGCGCCAGCGCCTCCTCGAGAAACGCCGACAGACTCGAGATGACCTCCGAGGTCTGGCGCGCCGTACTGAGGAACGGAACGCCATGCTCGTCACAGAAACTCAGGACCTCTCGCGGAGGCTGCAGGTCCTTCGCTGAGACAACTGCTGGGATTCCGAGAGAGAGCAAGCGATTCCAGCGCTCGACCGCCTCCTCTGGAGACAGTGTGCTCAGGTAGGAGAACTCCGAGGCGCCGACAATCTGCAGTCTGCCCTCTCTGACATACGGGAAGTACCCGGCGAGTGCGAGCCCGGGCTTTTGAATCCGCGGACCCGCAATGAGATTTCGCTGCAGCCCGGCCTCGCCTGCGAGCACCCGAAGAGCCAGCGGCTTCAACCTCTCAGCCTCGAGCAGCCGCGCTACCGGCATCGGCGGCGGCGTCTTCACAGGCCTTCTGCCTCCGCAGCCCGATGAACCGACCTCACAACCTCACCGACGTCTCGGGCCCGCAGCATCTCCTCGCGGAACTCCTTCCGCTTGAGGACACGGGCAATCTGGCTCAGAACCTGGAGGTGCGCCGCGGGCTGGTCCGGGGGAGACAGCACCACGAACATCGCTTGAACCAGTTTCTTGTCCGGAGCATGGAACTCGACCCCCGGCTCAAACCGTGCGAAGGCAATGTAGATATCGTCGATACCATGGATCTTGCAGTGCGGAATCGCGAAGCCATCGCCAACTGCAGTCGAGCCGAGATGCTCGCGCTCGGAAAGTGCCTTGCACAGAGAGGCTTCAGGCATATCGAGCGCCAGCGCGATACGCTCGGCGAGAATCGACAGAGCGCCGTCGGCGTCGGGCGCGGTCAGGCCAAGCATGACGCGATCGGGCTGGACGAGTTGCTGGAGCTTCACGTTACAGCTCTGGAGTGATCAACCCGAGGTTGTTGTCCTGCCGGCGATAAAGGACGTTGACCCGGTCCGTCGCGGCGTTGAGAAAGACAATGAACTCGTTGCGGGAGCGCCCCAACTGCAGCATGGCCTCGTCGATCGTCATCGGCTTCACCGTGATGGTGCTGGTCTTGACGATTCGCGGCTCCCCAGAGGACACCGACTCCGGCGTAAGAACATCGATGCTCCAATCGGGCGCTGAGGATCCCTCCTCTCCCTGCCGCTTGCGTCCCTTCAAGCGAGTCTTGGCCTTCCGCGCCTGAATCTCGAGCCGGTCGACGGCCTCTTGGATCGCTGTGCGGAGATCCTTGTTCTGAGCCTTGGACCTGGTATCGAAGTCCTTGCCGTTGACCACGACATCGACGACAAAGAGATGCCGCTCCTGCTCGAACTCGACTCGGATGTCGAGGATTTGGTTGAAGTACTTCTCGAGGCGCGACAGCTTCTTCTCTGTCAGTTGCCGAATCTGGTCTGTGAGGTCGACCTTTCGCGCGATGTACTCGATATTCATCCGCTTCTCCTTCAACAGCGTCCGGGTCAGAAGACCCGCTTTCTCTTTTCCGATGATGGGATGCCCATTTCTTCCCTGTACTTGGCAACGGTTCTCCGGGCGAGTCGGGTCCCTTCCCGCTGCAGCATCTTCATGATCTTCGAGTCAGAGAGAGGATGCCCGGGGTCCTCGGCTTCGATGAGCTTCCTGATGTGTTCCTTGACGACGAGAGAGGAGATGTTCTCTCCCCGGACAGAGTCGACACCGGAGTGAAAGAAGAACCTCATCGGGTACAGCCCGCGTGGTGTGTGCATGTACTTGTTACTCACCACGCGAGACACCGTCGACTCATGCATCCCGATGTCGTCCGCCACTTGGCGCAGAACCATCGGTCGCAGCGCCTCCATCCCATGGTCCAGGAAATCTTGCTGGTAGGAGACGATGCTCTGGGCAACCTTGTGGATCGTCCGCTGGCGTTGGTCAATGCTCTTGATCAGCCACAGCGCACTGCGCATCTTGTCGCGCAGATAGCCCTGCACCTCCGACCCGAGGACCTTCCCTTCCAGCATTCGCAAGTACTCCGAGTTCATCCTCAGCTTTGGCATGCCGTCGTCGTTGAGGCTGATCCGGTACTCCCCTTCAACCCGTTTCACATAAACATCCGGCTCGATATAGGCGTTGTCACTTCTGTGGTACTTCTGGCCTGGCTTGGGCTCAAGACGCTGCAGAACGTCCAGCACAAACCTGAGATCTTCAACCTCGCAACCGAGACGGGCGGCAACCACCTCCCACCGCTGGTGGAGAAAATCATCCCAGCAGCTGCAGATCACGCTCTCGGTTCTATCCAGGAGCTCCAACTCTTCGGATCCGCCGGCGGCATCGCTACGCAGAACCTCGATCTGGATAGACAGACACTCCTGCAGCGATCGGGCACCGATTCCGGGAGGATCGAGCGATCTGACGATCTTCAAGGCCTTCGCCGCCTGCTCCAGCTCGAGGCCGGTGGCAGCCGCCACCTCGGTGTCGCTCACTCGAAGGTAGCCGTCCTCATCCAGATTCCCGATGATGAACTCCCCTGCCGTCAAGAGGTCCCCTGGCGCGTCCGTGAGATGGAGCTGCCACAGGAGGTGATCGTAGAGCCCGGGAGAGGCGGAGATCATGTTCTCGAGCCGATTCTCGCGCTCCTCGCCAAACGCCATCGAGGGCCCCTCGCTGCGAAGATCCCCGAGGTAGTCGGCGAAGAACGCCTCCACGTCAATCTCGCCGTAGCTTTCCTCCTCGGTAGGAAGGGCCGAGTCCCGCTCTGCCGCAGGAACTTCCGAAGGCTCCCCGCTGTCACCGGTCTGCGCAAGGTCCGCCTGCGGCGCCTCAGTCTCCTCTTCAACCTCCAGGATCGGGTTCTCGAGGATTTCCTGCGACAGAGTCTCCCCTAGCTCAAGACGTGAGAGCTGCAACAGCTTGATGGCCTGCTGCAGCGATGGCGTCATGACAAGGCGCTGCGAGAGCTTCAGCCTGAGCTTTTGTTCCAGGGCCATGACCTAAAGTTGGAAGTCCTCCCCAAGATAGATCCGTCTCACGTTGACATCACCGGCGAGCTCATCGGGCACGCCGGAAGCAAAAATCTTGCCGTCCTTGATTATATAGGCGCGGTCCGTGATCTTCAATGTCTCGCGAACGTTGTGATCCGTTATCAAGACTCCTATTCCCAATGATTTGAGATGACGGATGATCCGTTGCAGATCAAGGACAGCAATCGGATCGATTCCTGCGAACGGCTCGTCGAGAAGGATGAAGGTCGGGCGGATTGCAAGCGCTCGAGCCACCTCGAGTCGGCGCCGCTCCCCTCCGGACAAGGTCTCGGCACGCTGATGCCGGCGATCTATCAGGCCAAAGTCCTCCAGAAGCTGCTCAACCCTCTGCTGAGCATCGTAGCGATCCTCCCCCAGCGCCTCCAGGATCATCCAGATGTTGTCGTCCACTCGGAGGTGTCGGAAGGCGCTGGGCTCCTGCGGCAGGTAGCTGATACCCATCCTGGCCCGACGGTACATGGGAAGGTCGGTGATATCGCGGTCCCCGAGCGCCACGGTCCCATCCTCAGGCTCCACCAAGCCGACAATCATGTAGAAGCAGGTCGTCTTGCCGGCGCCATTGGGTCCCAGGAGACCGACGATCTCACCCGGGGAAACGCGAAGGCTGACACCGTCGACGACCTTCCGCCTGCGGTAGGTCTTGCGGAGTCCTTTCACTGAAAGGTCAAGAGCTTTCGGGCTCAGGGCTTCTCCTCCGGGTGGTACACGGTTTCTGAGGGCGCCTTGGCGCCCCCGGAGATTGTGACCGTACCACTCGCCTGATCCCAGGTCAACGACGCTCCGGTGATCACATTCCCTTTCTGATCTACCAGGTGAACGGGCTTTCCGGTCAAGGTCAGAGTGTGCTTCTTGCTGTCGTAGAGAGCATGTTGACCCGCCATCCGCCGGTTCTCGGCCAAATCCAGGATCGATACCTGACCTGAGCCTTCCAACATGCTGACGGCATCGTTATCCGCGAACGTTACGCGGAGCTCTGAGGCGGCCAGGATGTGTGCGGCATCGGAGTAGCGCACGTTACCGGTGTAGACAGCCAGCCGCGCTGCCCGCTGGTAGTGCAGCGATCGGGCAACCACGAGGACCTCGTCGGTCGAGCTCGAGCCAGGCTGCATCTGCTGGGCTGGGAGAGTCGTGCGGACATTGCCGAACGCCTGCAGGTCCTCGCTCCGCTGGTTGAACACGATCTCGTCGGCCAATAGCAGCCGCTGGCCTTGCCACACCCGCGCGTTCCCCTTCAAGCGAAGCTCTTCACCACCCTGGGTCGCGTGCAAGGTATCCGCTGCGAACCGCACCGGCGGCTGCTCCGTACCGGCCCCGGCAAACAGGCCCGCCTCTGCAGCCACACCGTTCACGCTTCCCTCCGCATAGGCTTCCCTGCTGGCATCGAGGAAGGTGACCCGATCTGCACTCATGCGCGATCTCCCCGAGACGAGCACGGCACGCTCACCACCGCGCTCCTGTCCGGCAAGCACCATCTTCCCCTCGCCACTGAGAAACCGGGCCCGCGATCCCCGGCCGAGAGTGCCGTCCGCCCACAGGCTCACGTCTTGCTCCAGGAGAAGGCTGGTCAGGCGTCCTCCCTCGAACCAGAGCTTCGCCTGTCTTGCCTCACCGGTCCGCGGCGGACCCTCAAGCGGGACCTCCGTCATGCATGTCACGCCATCACACTCCGCGTGCAGAATCCCGGCGTCGCCAATGGCCGCCTTCAGCCGCCAGGTAGACAGCGAGATGATCGATCCAGCCGCGGCGTGGGATTCTAGTCGTACCCAGGGGCCGGGGGTCGTTGCCGTCATGTGCCAGACATTCCCCGGATCCCGGTCGGCAACAATCCGGTCCGCCCACCCGTCCATCTGGTCGAGACCTGCCGGGTCGGAGCCGTCGAACTGGACCCCTCCGCGAAGATCAATGTGCTCTGGAAGGCCACCCTCCTTGGAGAACGTGAGCCTGCCCTCGCTGGCGCGGACACGGAATGTATCTCCCTCCAGACTCACTCCGACAGGGAAAGAGACCTCCTTCGTGTCGCGATCGTAGGAGAGGTGGTCCGTGCGCAGCGTCGGTCCGTTCCGCTGCCGCATGATCACGCCCCCGTTGAGGTCAACGAGGTCACGGGTGAGGTCGTACGTCGCGTGCTGAGCTTCGCCGATCGCCTGTGGCGATGAGTACACCACGGACGAATCGGCGACGAAGCGTCGCGATGTGGCGTCGAACCGCCCGCGGTCAGTATCGACCAGACCGCCATCCGGAAAGCTCAGCTGGACTGCTCCGGTCAGCTTTGCGTCCCGGGTCTGGGGGTTGAACCTCGCCGAATCACAGGTGAGTGTGGCCCGCTGCTCGCCTGCCCGGTAGAGCTGGAGCTGTACGCCCTCGATGTCGTTCCAACCGGAAGAAAGGCCAAGCGTCTTGTCGGCGCGAAGCACGAACACCGTCTTCCCAGCAATGCTCTCGGTGAACTCGAAGCCGTGATATACGCCGACCGGCTCGTCACCGCCGTGCACATCGCCGCCGACCAACTGGTCCGATCCGACCTCCACAACATGGGGCCTCAACTGCCGGGAACGATGCACCGCCAACATTGACACACCACCCAGCAGCACCACGATGCCGGCGGTCGTCGTCCTCCGAATGAGCTTGCGCGTCTTTTCAGCCACGGTTCGTTCCGGGTGCTGCCTGGCGACCTACATGCAAGAGAAGCACAACCTAGCGCTCGAGGAAGCGCCCCATTGCACGGAACTTCCGGTACCGTCGCTGCAGCAGGGCGTCGGTCTTACTCCGGCGAAGCTCCTTGAGGGCGCGACGAACCGCGACAGCAACGGACCGGCACATGGCGGAAGGGTCCATGTGGGCGCCACCTGGAGGCTCCGGTATGACCTCGTCGATGACCCCGAGCTGCTTGAGGTCCGGCGCCGTAATCTTGAGCGCGGCGGCTGCATCCTGCGCTCTGGCCTGGTCTTTCCAGAGGATTGCAGCGCACCCTTCCGGCGAGATGACCGAGTAGATAGCGTGCTCGAGCATGAGGATCCGGTCGCCGATTCCCAGGGCGAGCGCTCCACCCGACCCGCCCTCGCCAGTCACGACCACAACGATCGGGACCGGTAGGCGCGCCATCTCGAGTAGGTTGGAGGCGATGGCTTCCGCCTGCCCCCGCTCCTCGGCGTCGATCCCCGGGTAGGCCCCCGGGGTGTCGATGAAGGTGATGACCGGACGTCCGAAGCGTGCGGCCAGTCGCATGACACGGAGCGCCTTGCGGTACCCCTCCGGTCGCGGCATCCCGAAGTTCCGGCGGACCTTCTCGGACGTCGATCGTCCCTTCTGATGCCCGATGACGGCCACCGGATCTCCGTCGAGCTGGGCAAAGCCTGCCACGATGGCCGGATCATCCGCGAATTTTCGATCGCCGTGAAGCTCGATGAAGTCGTTCATGGCCCCATGAATGTAGTCCAGCGTGTAGGGTCGCTCAGAATGTCGAGCGACTTGACAGCGCTGCCACGGTGTCAGGACCGAGAACACACTCGCGATCGTCTCCGTGAGCTCACGCTTCGTGGCCGCCAGGGCGTCGTCGCGCTCGAGTGACGAGGACTCGCTCTCGAGCTGCAGCAGTCGCTGACGTACCGACTCAATCGGCTCGAGAAACGGGAGCGTCGGCGTGGCCATACGGCGACTCTAGCAAACCATGGGGTTGCACAGCAATGGCGTCTGCTCGATCGACTGGGACCGGTCACTCAGGGGCGCTGCGACCGGTGATCCGCCGGCTGGCCATCACCTCGCCGCGAGCGCTCATGAAGGACCTCCGACCAGCCGTACTCGAAACCGCCGCGCCGCGGCGGCGAAGCCTGCCGGGCCACGCTCCGTGATTCGCTCGATGGCGCACGGTAGCTCCCCCTCAGCCACCGCCCCACCGAGCAGGAACCTGTGCTCGACCTTGCACAGCATCTCGAGATCGTTCCAGGCATCGCCAACTGCGGCGGCAGGCACGGAGGAAACCATCGGGATGCACGCTCTGACCGCCTCCACCGCAGTGCCCTTGTCGATGCCGCCGCCGAGGAGGTGCCAGAGCCTCCCACCTCGTACAAGGTTCCCTCCCAGCTCGCCCACCCGCCGCGACAGAATCGCTTCTTCGGAATGCCGGTTGGAAGTGAAAGTGAACGGCTCGCTGGCCAGCCGTTCAAGAGCCCTCTTGGAAGCGCTGGGAGAAAGGCCGGTGATCGCCCCGACCTCTCCTGCTTTCATCTCTGACAGCCCGCGTATCGGCCAACCGTCGTTCTGGAGGGTCCGCAAGAGGTCGATCAGCTCGCTCCGCGGTGCCCCCAGCAGCCGAGGACCGTTCGCGGCCTCATACAGCACCGCACCTCCTTCGGCCGCCGCGATCGGTGCCAGGGGCAGGATGGCGGTGAGGAGCTCCACCTCGCTCAGCGTCTTGGACGTCACAGGAACTGTCACGATCCCGGCATCGAGGAGTTCCTTCACCGCGAGAATCGCGGGAGGAGATGGCAAGAACGTGTCGAAGTCGAGAAGAGTTCCATCCAAGTCGGTAAAGAGAACGCCGCGAAGCCGCTCCGGGGAAAGGACGGCGGCCGGGTCGTAGATGCGGCTCACGCCCCGTACTTCTTCAACTTGCCTGCGTGGGCGAGGGCCAGCGGCAGCAGATAACGAAGGTGGAAACGACCCAGCCCGCCGCTGGCGCAGCCACCCTCGCCGAACTCGGTCACGGCGTCCCGCCTCACCGTGCGAGGAGCCCACAAGAGAGTCGGCACGGGGTGCCACGAGTGTGCCGACAGAGGGACCGGCGTCGAATGGTCCGCCGACACCACCACGACATCCGGCTTGAGACCGAGCAGCGAGGGCACGAGCTCGTCGACCTCCTCAATGACCTGCCGCTTGCGGAGAAAGTCGCCGTCTTCTCCCGCCTTGTCTGTGTACTTGACGTGGCAGAAGAAGAAGTCGTGGTCATCCCACACCTCGGCCAGCGCGGCAGGAAAGGCTGCGAGGTCCGCCGGCACAGCCGGCACCTCCATCCCGACCAGGCGTGCAAGGCCGCGGTACATGGGGTACTGAGCGATACACACCGGACGAAGCCCGAACCGCTGCGGGAGAGAATCGATGTCAGGCCTGCAGTCGAATCCCCTGAAGAGGAGACCGTTTGCCCTCTCCTGATCGGACAGCACGCGGCGCGCCTGCTCGATCAGACGGCCGACAATGGTCGCGGTTCGCTGCGAAGGCGTGTCGTCACCGCGAGGTTCGAGCGGCAGGACTCCTGTTTCCTGCGGGTCGGTGTCGTCGAGCCGTGCGCCAAGCCCGGCTCCGCGGAGGACCAACAGTCCCCGGTGCTCGCTTACCGGGCGCAGGAACAGCTCCACATCGGGTTCCCCAGGAGAGAGCTCACGGCTGAGTCGGGCGGTGAGCTGCTCGTTCACGCGCGTCGAGATCCGACCGGCGCGGCGGTCGACAACCCGTCCGTCTGCATCGAGTGTGCAGTAGTTGAAGCGAGCCGCCACATCCGATGCTTGCAACGGAAAGTCGATGCCGAGTGCCGAGAGCACCCCGCGTCCGACGGCGTGCCGCAGGGGGTCATAGCCAAACAGGCCGAGATGTCCTGGCCCAGAGCCGGGAGTGATGCCGGGGGCGACTGGGTCGAAGAAGCCGCAGGTTCCCTCCTTCGCCAGGCGGTCCAGGTTCGGCTTCGTCGCGGCCTCGAGCGGGGTCGTGCCGTCAGCACCGGGAACATCCCCAAGACCGTCGAAGATCAGGAAGACGATCCTCGAGCCGGTTTGGTGGCTCAGTGCACGGTAGGCTGCCTCTTCTCTTTCCCAGCTCACGGTATTCCTCCGACTCCGGGCTCATTGTAACGCTACGCATGACAGGCGGCGGCTCGGCCACTATATTCTCCTTAGGAGGACCGTCCCGTGACAACCAGGCTCGAGTCGGTATCCTACGCTGTGGTCTTTGTACGCACCGGTGACGAGGCCATCGTTTTCAAAGGCAATCTCGATGCCTGCCAGGACTGGTTGGTTCTCGAGGGCGATTCCGAAGCGAGCGGACACTACGAGATACGCCCTTTGGACCTGAAGTACGAGCTCCTCGAGCAATAGCAGCCTGCGGCGCGGGGGCCTTCCCTGCTAGCTGTTCAGTTCCTGTGACGCTGCGACGGGGTCGCCTCACGGCTGATTAGCGTTCGTCCACTGTCGCCTTCACACGGACGAGCACCACTGAGACGTTGTCGTTGCCGCCAGCCTGGTTAGCCTCGACAATCAGCCGACGTCCGACCTCCGCGAGAGACTCGCTCGAGGTCAGGAGCTCGGCGATCCGTTCATCCGTCAGCATGGTGTTGAGGCCGTCCGAACACAGCAGAAAGAGGTCGTCGTCACGCACCTCGATCTCGAGAATGTCCACGTGGGGCTTGGTGCTGCCGCCGAGCGCCTGCGTGACGACGTTCTTCAGCGGGTGTGACCTCGCTGCCTCCTCCGACAGGAAGCCGGCCGTGACCTGCTCGTGCACCCATGAGTGATCGTCGGTGAGTACCTCGAGCTTGCCATTTCGGAGCAGGTACGCACGGCTGTCGCCGACATGGCCGATGATGAACTGCCGGGCACGGTTCGAATGTACGGCCGCGACGACCGTCGTACCCATCCCCTTCAGCTCTTGGTTGGCCGAGACGGCCTCGGTCACTCTGGCATGCGCTTCGAGGATGGCGTCTACGAGGCAATTGGCGGCGGCGCTCCTCTCTGTATCCCAGTGCTCGGGCCACGTAACATCTTCGAGATGTGTCCCGTTGGAGAATACACTCTGAATCGCGTTCGCCGCAATCCTCGAGGCCACTTCTCCAGCGGTATGGCCTCCCATGCCGTCCGCCACCAGATAGATCCCATGCTCCTCGTCGACGAGGTACACGTCCTCGTTGAGGCGTCGCTTCATGCCGACGTCGCTGTCGCCCCACGACTCGAGGATCATCTCCGGAAGCGCGCTCGCCGGCTCGCCCATCTACGCCTTCCTCTTCAGCTTTCCAAGCAGCCCCTCCCCACCCAAGGAACCGCTCTTCCCAAGGAGGTTCATCACTTCGGCAGCCCTGGTGTTGGTCGGATCGGCGGCCAGTGTCTCCTCCGCCAAGCGCTGTGCCCGTAGCTTCATTCCAGCTGCCAGGAAACACCGTGCTGCCTCGCCCCGGATGGCCACGTTCTCAGGCTCGAGGTTGACCGCTCGGTCCAGGTGTCGAAGGGCTTCCTTCTGCTGACCAGAGAAGTGAAGCAGGGTCATGCCCAGGAAGTAGTGTGCGCGCGAGTTGCTGTCGTCGTGATGGACCGCCAGCTCCAAGTGCTCTTGGGCTTCCTGAAAGCTCCCGGCCTTGTACTCCTGCGCGCCCTTTGCCGCGAGACGACGCCCGAGCTCCCGCGGATCCTGTGACCTCGTGCTACCCGGCACGACGATCTCGCGGTCGTACTTCTGGCGCAAGTCCGGCCGACTCAGAACATTGAAGGCCTCCGTTATCTCTTGAAACCGCTTTTCGGCATTCTCCCGCCTGTCGGAGGAAAACCTATCCGGATGGTATTTGAGTGTCAGCTTGCGAAAGGCCGCACGGATATCCTCATCAGAGGCATCAGGGCCGACGCCGAGGACGTCGTACAGGGTGATGCGCTGGCTCACCGCGGGTCATCCTTCAACAGATCAATGAACATGATCACGAACATGTCTACCACAGCCCAAATAGCGGCGCAACACGCTTGGCAGGCGCGACTCCAGAGCGCCGGCGGCTCGCCGTCACTATCGCCTGCGTTGCCGCACCCGACCGGCCTGTTGCCGGACCGGTGGGGGCACGTTGCGATCGAAGCTGATCCGCTTCAGGTCGCGTTCGTTCAGTCGCGGCAGGAGGCGCATCGCGACCTGAATCGGTGTCTTGGGATTCCCGACCAGCGACACCACGACCGAGTAGCGGCGCAGCCATCTCGGGTTCTCGGCTATCGTCCGTATGACCTGTTGGGTGACGCTCCGAGACGCCGCGAAGCCATCGACCTCATTGTCGCTCAGCTTCGGTGAGGCGAGGACGGCTCTTGCAACCAGGTTGTTGCGGGAGTTGACGAGGATCGACCGCTCCTCGCGAGTGCCCTTGAGGGCCCTCATGATCTTCTCGTAGGTATTCATCAACATGATCTTGCTGAAAGAGCTCTTGCCCGCGAGTTCGGCCTCCTCGGCAAGCTCCGCGTCCAGGTGGGAGGGAAACAACAGCCAGTCCTCCGCCGGGAGGTGTGCGCCGATGGTCCTGAGTGCGGCGAGCGCATCCTCGATGCTGGGTCCTCTCCCCGGCGCTTCCTGCATCTGGGCTGCCTTGGCGATGAACTCGTCCTCGAACTCGTGGACCCGACGCAGAATCACGCTGTCAACCTTCGGGTTCGCCCTCAGGTCCTCCAGGATGTCCAGACAGCCGAGCACCCGCACCTGGTTCGTGATGATGATGTCCTGCACGAGTCGCGTGCCATTCCGGGCAAGCACCCGCAGAGTCTCATCGGATGCGCTCGGATGTGCGGCGATGGCCGCCCAGATCGACTCGTCGTCCCGGACCCGAACCAGTAGCTCCAGCTCGAGCGAAGGGACTGCCTCATCGGCGACCCAGTTCAGCAGGACCTCACCGTCTTCTTCGCACACTGAAGAACGGGCCACGTCGGCCAGCTCCTCGTCAGGGTCGGCAGCTAGGATGACCTGGAGCCGGAGGAGGTCCTCCCGGGATACCGGCAACAGTCCTTGCGCCGCAAAGAGACGGATCTGGCGCGGGACGCGCCCGTTAATGATGCCGTCGATCAGCTCATCAACCGTCTTAAACGGATCGTCACTCATGCGCGCTGCCGCGAGCGAGAGGCGCAACGCCTTCGCGCGTCACCTCAAGGTGGACGACCTCCCCCTCAGCTCCCAGCTGATCGTACGCCCTGCCGCCGCTCGCCACCTCCGCTGCCGCCGCATTGCCCAGCGTCAGGAGAACCGGTTCCGGCAGCGAGTAGCTGGCAGTCTGTCCACCACTGAGTAGCCGCTGCTCGCTTCTTCCCTCCCGGTCACGGTAGCGAAGCCAGCACTCTGAGCCGGACTTGACCGCAACCGTGAACTCCACTTCCGCCTGCCGGCGGGATGTCTCATCACCCATCCCCATGGTCGGTACGAACGGAGCCCCGCTCGGCACCGGAGAGGCGGGGACCAATGTCGAAGCCGCTGTCGGCTGGGGTGAAGTCCTCGGGACCGGCGACCGGCCACGCCCCCTCAGCACTGAGACCGCAACCGCAATGATGATGAGCACGATGAGGATGACCGGGAGCAGGAAGCGCCAAGGAACCGGCCTCCTCGGCTTCACCTCCTCGGTTTCCAGAGAGGGATGACTCCCCGAGGCCAGCTTGAAGCGTTCCCACGCCTCGTCGAACCACGTCGTCAGCCGTTCTGGGTCGAAGCCGATCGTCCGCGCGTATTGGCCCACGAAGTTGCGCGTGAAAACATACTCCGGGAGGTACTGAAACTTACCGTCCTCCAGCGCCGTCAGAATGCGGACCGAGATCTTCGTTTCGGCCGCTATATCCTGGAGCGTGAGGCCGGCGCTTTCACGCAACCGTCTCATCTCCTGGCCAAATGCCTCGGGGTTTGTGGGCTGTGAATTGAGCGCAGACATCACCGCGGGATTGTACCACCCCTCTTGCCTCGCTCCAGCAGCGAGGCGGCGGCAGCTCGAACCACGTCTGCGACATCGAGGCGCGTGCTGATTTCGTTGAGATCCGTCTGCTTGAGCTGAACCAGAGCACTGAGTGCAAGCGGGATCGGTGTGTTGGGATGAACGGCGCCAGCCAGTCTCACGCCATAGCCAAGACCCCAGCGCCGATGCCCGAGTATGGCGACCACGAGCGCTCGCGGGGCCTTGGAACGTGCCATCATTTCCAGAATGTCATTCTCAACCACATGCGGATTATCGAGAAGCGCGATTTGAACCTCGACCCGACTGACCGTCCCCAGGGACCTGATGAGCGGCCGGTGGGCCAGGCGGGAAAGGGCGATCGCCTCACCCAGAGACAGCCTTCCCATGAGCTGCAGCAGCTTGCGCTCAGCATGTCGTCGAACCAAGGGAGGCGTCCGCGGTTGCTTCGCCGTGTGCAGAAGTGACAGCCAGGGTAACGTGGCCAGCAGTGACATCGCGGTCGCAAAAGAAACCCCTGGCAGCTGTGCGAGCCTCTCCCTAACCAGGTGCGAGCCGAGCAGGGAACGACGCTCCAAAACTGCCTCTGCCACCCGCACGGTGCAGAAAGGGCTGCGGAGGACCTCGAGCACCTCACTGTCATCGAGATCCTGGTGCCGGACGAGTTGGATGAGGCCGTCCGTATTCAGCTCGGCGATCCGTGTCACCGGATCATCGTACTCCGAACCGGGGTCCCTCGAGATCGCAACACGATCCGTAGACCGAGTCGGATCACCCCTCGCCGAGCCCCTCCCTCGTGCCGCCAACCTCATGGTCAGCCGCAACTCCGCTGAGACCTAAAGCGGAGCGGATGCGCTGCCTCAGCCTCATGACCTCCAGTCCCGCCAGACGAGCCTCATCAGCCGGAAGGTGCCGGAGTGCGTGCTTGCGAAAGGCAAGTCGTGTCACAAGTCGGGCGATGACAGTCCGTTCACTGCGCTCCGGCCACCACGCGCCCCGGACTCGCCGTCTGTAGAACGGCAACACGTCCGCCACCCAGACGGGAAGGACACCGAGCCTGACCTCCTCCGAAAGCTGGGCCTGGAGGATCCGGTGCTCTCCATGGAGGAGGGCGGCGAGCAACACGACATAGAGAAGGTAGAGGGCAAGTAGCATCCCAACCATGAAGACGACTCCCCGGTCATCCCGCCCGATTGCAGCCGCGGCCACCGCTGTGTTCCAGGCAGCGTGAAGACCCACGGCAACTCCCAGCCCGCCAGCCACGAGTGCGGAGCGACGGAGCCAGCTTCGTGAAAGAAGAGCGAACCCGAGCATGCCGCCGAGGGTTGCAGAGCACAAGGCATGGACGCCAGCGGTAATCAGGGTTCGCCCGGCCGCCACAACGACCAGACGGTGGAGGTCGCCGGAGGCAGCCGCCGTCAGGTCGTAGAGCAGGTTTTCGGTGGTCGCGAAGCCGAGACCGACGGCGGTCCCGTAGACAAGACCATCGGTTGGGTTGTCGAACTCTCGCGACAGAGCGACGACGGCCAGCAGGCCGACCGCCTTCCACGCCTCCTCGGCGAAGGGTCCGACGCCAATCCCAACCAGCGCGCCACCGAGAAGACGACCGTAGTGGGTGCGCAGCACACCGAGAGCGATGGTCTCCGAGACAGCCGCCAGCGCGGGAGCAGCCAGTGCGCCCCAGCCGAAAGCAACGGCGACCATTCCCAGCGGTTCTCGGTCGTAACGATCGAACCACCATACCGCCGCGACCACCAGCACGAGGAAGACGGCCGCAGCCAGAATCGTCGTGATCTCGATCCCAAGAGCGGCGGCGGTCACGGGGTGACGAGCTCCATCGATGAGAGAGGATGGGCCTCGAACCACGCCCTCGCGAGCACCACGTCGCGGCGGATCTGGGCGACCAGAGCCATCGGCGAGGAAAACACTCGCTCGTCGCGGAGCCGTTGCAGGAAGAACAGGCGCACGCTTTCGTGGTACACGTCGGCACTGAAGTCGATGATGTGGCTTTCCACCGTGGTCGAGTAGTTCTCGTACACGGTGGGGCGGACCCCGATGTTGGTGACGGCCGGAAAGCTCCGCTCAAACGAGGGAATGAACACGGCAGTGATGTAAACACCGCGGGCTGGGAAGAGCTCGTTCTCAACCTGTGTGTTGAGGGTTGGGAATCCCAACTTCCGTCCGAGCCGCTCGCCCCGGAAGACCAGCCCGTCCACGAGCAGGGGCCTTCCGAGGAGACTTCCGGCCTCCTCGACGCGACCGTGCGCGACCAGTCGGCGAATCCTGGTCGATGACACCACCTCCGCGTCGTGCCGCACCGAGCGGATGCCGTGTGCTGAGTAACCACCCTCCGCCTCCATCGAGCGAAGCAGCTCGACAGTTCCTTCCCGGTCGGCCCCGAAACGAAAGCCTTCGCCGATGAAGACCTCGCGAACCGCAAGCCGTTCGACCAAGACCCGGCGAACAAACTCGGCGGCTGCCATTCTCCGCAGGCGGTGGGTGAATGGGACAACCAACGCCACCTCGATACCATGTCGTCCCAGCAGCTCGAGCTTCTGGCTCAGCGTTGTGAGCAGCCTCGGGGCATCCTTGGGCCGCAGTACCTTCAAGGGGTGGGGATCGAAGGTCATGGCGGTTGCCTCAACGCCCATCCCCTGCGCGCGTTCGACCACTTGGCGGAGAATGTCCTGGTGACCCAGGTGCACTCCATCGAAGTTCCCGATCGTGAGCACGGCCTCGCGCGGGGGCTCGTCGCTCACAAGAGGATCGCGCAGTACCAGCACGACGCTGTCCCTCAGGCCCCCATTGCGATCACGGGCAGCATGGGAACCGATGCGAGCGAAGGTCCGGTGACCCGCACCAGGCGTCCGACCAGGTCATACGGATGTGCCTCGGTCACCTCGACCTCAACCAGAGAGCCAGCTGGCGCGGTGCCGTCGTTGATAATCAACCGCCCGTCTATCTCCGGCGCCTGCCGCTGGAGCCTCCCCTCGGTGAGGAGCTCCATCTCCTGCAGTCGCCCGGAGACGATAGCCGGCAGTCGCTTGCCGATCAGAGCGTTGTTCACGTCGAGAGCGATTCCCTGCTGGACCGCCATCAGGCGCTCGCGCCGCTCGGCCTTGACCTCCTCCGGCACCGGGTCGCCGAGGTCGGCGCCCGGGTTCTCCTCCTGCCACGAGTAGGCGAAGATGCCGAGATGGTCGAACCGAATCTCGCGGATGAAGTCCTCGAGCTCCACGATGTCGCGTTCGCCCTCACCGGGGAACCCGACGATGAATGTTGTGCGGAGGGTCAGCCCCGGGACCGCCGCCCGAGCCCGTTCAATCAGCGACCGGTAGGAACGTGCATCTCCGCCTCGCCGCATCGCCTTGAGCACCTTTCGGCTGGCGTGCTGCAGCGGTAGATCGAGGTATGGAACAAAGCGTTCGTCTGCCGCCATGAGCTCGAACACACGCTCGTCCAGAGTCGATGGGTAGGCGTACAGAAACCGAATCCAGGGGATGTCGGTCTCGTCCAGCAACGCCCTCACGAGCTCCGGGAGACCGCGGGTAATGCCAAGGTCTTCACCGTACCTGGTCGTATCCTGGGCGATCAGAACGAGCTCCTGTATGCCGCGCTCACGGAGGCTCTTGGCCTCGCGGACCAGGTCTCCCATCTGCCGTGATCTGAACTCACCTCGCATCGCCGGAATGTGGCAAAACGAGCAGGGGTTGTTGCAGCCCTCTGCCACCTTCAGATAGGCATAGCCCGCTGTGGAAAGCAGCCGGGGGCTTGCGGCTCCGTAGAGACGAAGCGCTCCGCCCTGATCCGGAATGTGGTGCTCCAACTCGCCCCGTACCGCCTCCACAACCTGGTCGAGCTCGTCAAGGCCTATGAAGGTATCGATCTCGGGAATCTCAGCTGCCAACTCTTCGGCGTAGGCCTGTGCCATACAGCCCGCAACCACGAGGCGCCGAACGGTCCCCGCTCGCTTGGCCTCGACCACCTCGAGTATCGCTTCGATCGACTCCTCCTTGGCAGCCGTAATGAACCCGCAAGTGTTGACGATCACCATATCCGCCCGAGTTGGATCGGACGTCACCTCGACGCCGCACCGCGCCAAGTGCCCCAGCATGATCTCTCCGTCAACCAGGTTCTTCGCGCACCCGAGGCCGATCATCCCTACGCGAACCGCCCCGGACCGCCCCTCATCCCCTATCGACAGCAATCTCTCACCCATCGTCCCTCCAGGCGCGCGATTCTACCACTCGCTAGAGCCGCGAAACGCTGCTGACTTGGGCCAGGTAGAAGGTGACCCACATGAGCTCGGGGAGGTATCTCATGAGCAGAAGAGAGGCCATTCGATTCTGACCCCTCTACAGTCCGCAGCGAGGGGAGCATCGAAGCTGCCTTCTCCTCGGCGCGCGCGGCGCGTCCGTAAGAGCCTGCGGACGAAGGCGCACCACAGGGTCCAGGATCCAACCGTCGGGAGATGCCTATGTTCTGCGGGCTCCTACCCTGCTCTTTCGTCGCGAATCAGGCGCGCCACCTCCTCGGCCGCTCGCCGAGAGGCGCCCGCGGGTCCGAGCCGCTCGCGCACCAGCTGCAGCTCCACTTTCTGATCGGCACCGCCCCCGGCCAATAGCTGCCGCGTGTGAGCTATCAAGGACTCTGCTTTCCAGGCAGACTGGACCAGCTCGGGGACGGCGCGGCGACCGGCTATGAGGTTCACCAGCGCAATGTGCGGCACCCGCACCAGCGTTCTCGCAAGCATGTAGGAGAGTGGATGCAGCCGGTAGCCAACCACCATCGGTACGCCGAGAAGGGCGCACTCCAGGGTGGCGGTACCCGAAGCCGTCCAAGCGAGCGCTGCTCCGGCCAGCTGACGGCGGCGACCTGCGCCCGCCACGACTCGGACACGAGAGCTGTGGGAAGCACTCTCGAGTATCTCACCGATGATGGTCTCCATGCCGGGCGCAGCTATCAGCACCACCTCCTCGATCAGCTCTCCCGGGAGCTGCGAAACGGCATCAAGCATACCCGGCAGGAGCTGCCGGACCTCCATGGACCGCGATCCCGGGAGCAGCGCGAGCCGACGGCTGTGAGGCGGTCGTTCGGCTACCTTCAGCCCTTCGCTCTCGATGTCGTCGACCAGAGGATGGCCCACGAAAACCGCAGGCACGCCGTGCCGCTCATAGAACGAAACCTCGAACGGAAGAATACAGAGGACCTTCCGTGCCAGCCTGCGCACGGTGCGCACCCGACGCCGGCGCCACGCCCACAGCTGCGGAGATACGTACAGTACTACCGGCACCCCAATTGCCGACAGACGTTTGGCCAGGCGAAGGTTGAAGTCGGGCGAGTCCACGAGCACGGCAACGGCGGGCCGGCGAAGGGTTGCGGCTCGGACCAGTCGTTGCAGGATTCTTCGCAATCTCGGTAGCTCCCGCACGACTTCGAAGAGACCCATGTGTGACAACTCACTGGTGCGGGCGACGAGGTCGAGGCCGGCGGCCTCCAGACGCTCACCGCCAATACCGAATGCGTGGAGGTCGCCCGCAATCTCTCTCAGTCGCAAGAGCATGTTCCCGGCGTGGATGTCACCGGAGACCTCGCCTGCGACGATGAGTAACCCAGGAACTCCGGCGCTGCCGGCGCTCGCCTGCTGCGGGGAACGGGATTCGTCCATGATCTCCGCGGCTGGCTGCTTCCGAGAGCCCGTCCGCCCTCAGGGGAAGGGGTACATCAGCCAGCCGAGCGCAACTGCACCGGCAACCATGATGATGAAGGTCTTCAAGAAGAGCTTGCGCCGCTCGCTGCCCGCGGGTCGCCACAGGAAGGCGAAGAACATCGACACGAGCGTGGCGTGCCAGGTCATGAGAACGAAGTGGTCCATCTCACTCCTTCAGCCCGCGTGCGATGTCCGAGACGTCCAGCACCGTGAGCAGGTTCATGAGGCCGGCTGTTACAAGGAACGTATTCCCGTAGGAGAAGCCCTGGGCCATCGGGTTTCCCAGACCCAGGTCGAGCAGCCGGCCGGCAACGTACAGTGCGCCGTTGCCGATACAGGCGGCAAACGCGAGCCAGGAGAACGGCGCTCCGGCTCTGGGGACCGCGAGCTCGCCGTTCAGCACGATGCCGGTCAGGAAGGCCGCGAGGATGACGCCCCCGAACACCACGGCGCGGAGCCTCTGCTTCAAAATCAGGTGGCCGAGCCCCGGCACGAGCCAGGCTGCGAGCAGCAGCAGCGGGGGCGCGGCCGAGACCACCTTGGCGACGTCGGTTGCCGTCTCACCCTTGCTCGGGTTGTCCAACTCTCTCTCCCTCCAGATGGCTACGGAGCGCCACGGAGAGGCGCTCGAAGGTCTGTTCCAAAGCCTCAGGAATGACCCGGACATCGCCGAGGACTGAGATGAAGTTCGTGTCTGCGCGCCAGCGCGGGACAACGTGCAGATGGAGGTGCTCCTCGATACCGGCTCCGGCAGCCTCGCCGACGTTGAACCCGACGTTGAACCCGTGCGGGTGGTAGAGCTCCCGAAGCGCGCGGATAACGGTGCGCGCTGCGACCATCATCTCCGTCATGGTCGCGTCATCGAGCGCATCCAGCGCAGCCTCATGACGAACCGGCGCGATCATTGTGTGCCCCGACGTATACGGGTAGCGGTTGAGGAGAGCGAAGCTGTGCTGCCATCGCCACAACGTGAGCGTCTCCGCATCGTTCTGCGACGCGTGAGCGCGACAGAAGATGCACTCACCGTCCACGCGCTTGTCGGCAGACGATACGTACTCGAAACGCCACGGAGTGAAGACCGGCCGCATCCCTCACTGGCTCAGCAGCGCTTCCCTGAGGTACTTCCCTGGCTTGAAGTAGGGAATCCGCTTCGGCGGTACCTGCACCCTGGCTCCGGTCTTCGGGTTCCGACCGATCCTCGCACCGCGCTGGCGGACGCGAAACGATCCGAACCCACGCAGCTCCACCTTCTCATTTCGGTGGAGCGCCGTGATGATTCCATCGAGCACTACCTGGACGATCTCATCAGCCTGTTTTCGGGCTACGTCGGTCTGGCTCGCAACCAGCTCGACGAGATCAGCCTTCGTCATCGTCATGCCTCGAATCTCCTTCCCTGATTGCCAACGCAAAACAAAGTAAGACTACTCTTCACCGGGCTCAGCTTTGTCATCGCCCGCCGACTCAGCCGTCGCCGCCTCCTCTGCTACCGCTGCCGTGGCCTCTGCCTCGGTGGCATCGGCCGGCGGTACACTCTCGGCGGTTTTCTTCTTCTTGGCGGCCGTCTTCCTGGGCTTCTTGGTGGCCGTCTTCTTTTCCTTTTCCTTTTCCTTTGCCTTCGCCTTTACCTTTGCCTTCGGCTTCGGCTTCTCGGCCTCGACCTCCCCCACCGCTGCCGCTTCCTCGGCCACCTTCGACTCTGGTTCCTCGGCAGCGATCTCCGGTGCCTCAGCCGCCACCTCTGCAGGCTCAGCCTCTGCGGGTGCAGCTCCTGCAGCTTCCGATGTGGGCTCCTCGGCCGCGGCTTCCGTGACCTCGGTTTGGAGGGCCTCGGCAGCCTCTTCCGCTACGTCCGGCTGCGGCTCGACGACCTCATCATCTGCAACAAGCAGGCCAGATGCCTTCAGCGCCGCGGCCATGGCTGTGTCTCCTCCTGCGGTTGGCAAAGCGGCCGACTCTGCCCTCTCCTCCTCAGCTCCATCTTGGGGAACTCCGTGCATCGACAGCCCGATCCTGTTCTCGTTCCAGTCAATACGCAGGATGCGGCAGCGGACGCTCTGGCCGGGGGAGAACATCTCGTGCAGGCTCAGCCCGCCGTCTCGATCGATCTCCGAGATGTGGCACAGGCCTTCGACACCGGGAGACAACTCGATGAAGACCCCGAAATCAGTGATGTTGGTGACGGCGCCAGTGGTGATGTCACCAACCCCGTGGGCGTTGGCGTACTCCTCCCACTCGTTCGGCAACAGCTCCTTCATGGAAAGAGAGATCCGCTGGTTGACCACGTCGATAGCCGTGATAATGGCCTCGACCTCCAGACCCTTCTGCACCACTTCCGAGGGGTGGTTGATCCGCCGTGTCCAGGACATGTCGGAGATGTGCACCAAACCGTCAACGCCGGGCACGATCTCCACGAACGCGCCAAAGTCCGTCAGGTTCCGCACCGTGCCCTTGATCCGACTCCCCACCTGGTACTTCTCTGCGACCTCTTCCCACGGGTTGGGCTCGGTGGCCCGAAGCGACAGCGACAGCCGACGCTTGTCGGGCTCGACCTCGGAAACCACAACCTCCACCTCCTGGCCGATGTCGAGCACCGAACGCGGGTTCTTGATCTTCTTGGTCCACGACATCTCGCTGACGTGAATGAGCCCCTCAACGCCTTCCTCCAACTCCACGAAGGCGCCGTAGTCGACAACACTCACGACCTTCCCGCCGATGCGCTTGCCGACCGGGTACTTCTCTGGCACCAGAGCCCACGGATCTTCAAACCGCTGCTTGTACCCCAGTGATACGCGCTCGCGCTCACGTTCGAACCGAAGCACGACCACATCCACTTCATCTCCGACGTTGAAGTACTCGCTGGGATGTCCTACGCGGCCCCACGAGATGTCCGTGATGTGCAACAACCCGTCGAGGCCCCCGAGATCGATGAAGACTCCGTAGTCCGTGATGTTCTTGATGACGCCGGTAACCAGCTTGCCCTCTTCCAGCTCCTCCATCGTGGCGCGTTTGGCTTCGCTCTGTTCTTCCTCGAGAATCGCCTTGCGTGAAAGAACCACATTCGAGCGCCGCCGATCGAAGCTGATGATCTTGGCCTCGATCTCGTCCCCGATGTAATCCTCGAGCCGCCGGTTCACCCTCAGATCCACCAGTGATCCCGGCAGGAACGCCCGAACACCGATGTCTACAGACAGGCCGCCCTTGACTCGTTCGACGACCTTCCCATCGACCGACGTGCCGTTCCGAAATGCCTGCTCGATGGTGTTCCAGATCTTGAGTTTGGCGGCACGCTCGCGGGACAAACGGAGAACACCTTCCATCTCGTCCATCCGTTCGATGTAGACATCGATCTCGTCGCCGATGGCGACATCGAGCCCTCCGCCTTCCTTGTCCCTGCACTCGCTCAACGGGATGACGCCCTCGGACTTGAATCCGACGTCCACCATCACGTCGTCGTTGGTCACCGCAACAACCGTGCCTCGCACGACCTCGCCTTCGCGAAGCTGCTGCATCGTGGATTCCACCAGCTCCGCCATCGAGAACTGCTCGGTGCCCTCCGTGCTGTCGTCGTTTCCGTTTTTCCCGGGGTCCGTGTTCAAAACCGTTCCTCCTCCGCTGGCAGACGGGAGCCGTGCGCCAATCTGCCATGATTTCGTGACTTTACGGCGTCGCCGCCACTTGTGTCAAGGGGCGTCTCGCGGCGCCGCTCGAGCTCCTTCAGAATGCGCTCGACCACTGCCTCCGGTGTGAGCGACGTGCTGTCAATGACCACGGAACCGCGAGCTACCTGAAGCGGCGAGTCCGTCCGCGAGCTGTCCTGCAGGTCGCGTCTCCTCTGGGATTCGAGGACCTCGGCCTGGGCGGTGTCTACGCCGCGTTGGGTCAGCTCGGCATACCGACGACGTGCACGCTCCTCTGAGGTTGCCGTCAAGAACACTTTGAGATCGGCGTTCGGAAGGACGACTGAGCCGATGTCCCGGCCTTCCATCACGCCTCCTGCCCTTGCAGCCATCTGCCGCTGAAGCGGCACCAGAGCCTTGCGCACCGTGCTCACGGCAGAGACTGCGGACGCCAGATCTGAGGCCTCCGGGGTCCTCAGCTCCTCACTCACGTCATTCCCATCGATGAGAACCCGAAACCCCTCCTCGCCGGGTCGGAAATCCAGCTTGTGCCGAATGACCAGTGCCTCCAGACGAGGACCCGCCTCGTCCGAGTACGGCGGCAGAAGTCCCTGCCGCTTCGCCAGCAGACCGACCGCTCGATACATGGCTCCCGTGTCCAGGTATGGCACACCCAAGCGTTCGGCGAGCAAGCGGGCAATAGTCGACTTGCCGGCACCGGCGGGACCATCGATGGCGATGAGGATGGGTGACTTGTTGGTGTCGCGCGAGTGGGTCACAGAGTCCGTTATTTCCTTCCCCGAGATTGCCCGGGAGCGTCATTGTACCCGAACCTCTCGACAAGTCCATCCTCAAGAGCCGCGCCCAGCGTGTGACAGGCGCCCGGCCTATTGGTGCGAGGGTCGACCGGCTCATTCGGTCGCGACCCGCAACCGTCGCTTCGGCCATGTTGCCCCGCAGCCGCCGGAGTACATCCGCTTCCTCCACCTCTGCTACCCTTACCTCCGTGAGACCAGCTCGCAAGTTCTCGCGCGAGTCGTTGCTCGCCGCCGAAGGAAGACGGCTTCGGCCAAGCCGGCATGGGCGGCTCCTGGTTGGAGTCGGATACCCGAGCTCGTACCACGTGGCCCTCTCGTCGCTCGCCTTCCAGTGGCTCGTCGAGCTCTCCTCCCGGGTCGACGACGTTGGAGTCGAGAGGTTCGTCGTGGAGGAGGGGCTGAGCGGATTGACGCTCGAGTCGGGCACTTCTCTCGGGAACCTGAACATCCTCGCGTACTCCTGCTCCTTCGAGCTTGATGCGGCCAACATTATCCGATCTCTGGCCGCGGCCGGGATACCGGCGCGGCGCGATGAAAGAACCGACGGCTATCCCCTGATCGTCGTCGGCGGGGCCGTTGCCTCGATCAACCCGCTGCCCCTCTCCCCGGTTGTCGACGTGTTCTGTCTCGGATCCGCCGAGCTGATGTGGCCGCAGCTACTCAACCTCTCGATGACAGCTCCAAGTCGTGAGGCACTTCTCGCCGATCTCGCGGGCCGTGACGGTTATCTCGTGCCCCTCCACCATCTCGATAGTAGCGGACGTCCACGCCATCGCTTGCGCCGCCTGGAGAAGCGTGGCGCGGCGATGGCAGATCCCGAGCTCCTCCCGTCCTCGCACATCGTGACTCCGAATACCGAGTACGGCCGACGTGGACTGATCGAGATGTCCCGCGGCTGTCCGGAGAAGTGCCGCTACTGCTGGGTCAGCTACAACTATGGCCGCCTTAGAGCCTACCCCACTCAGGGAATCCTCCGGCGAGTTGAGGAGCTTGCCGAGATCACGGACCGCATCGGCTTTGTCGCCACTGCCGTTGGCGACCACCCCGACCTAGCGGCCATTCTCGGGCACTGCCGCTCACGGGGGCTGAACGTGGCTCTCTCGTCATTGCGCATTCCGGCCTTGGTCCCCGAGGTTCTCGAACCGTTGGCAGACTCCGGAGCCCGCTCGGTGACGATCGCTCCGGAAACTGGCAGCGACGATCTACGGCAATGTCTGGGCAAGCCCATCGGCAACGAGAAGATCCTGACGGCTGTCGAGAACGCACAGCGGTGCGGGATCGAGAACCTCAAGATGTACTTCATCATCGGTTTGCCAGGTGAAACGGATGAGGACGTACAGAGCATCACAACGCTCGTGCGCCGGGCATCTGCGATCATGATCGCTCATGGTCGTGGGCGTGGCAGGGTCGGGACCCTCCACGTCGGCCTCAACATCCTTGTCCCGAAACCCTATACCCCGTACCACGCCGAGCCGATGCTCGGACATCGCGAGGCGAGGCGACGTCTCGCGCTCGTCGAGCAGGGCCTCAACGGAATCCCCAATTTGCGATTCGATCGTCCTCCCTATCGGCAGTCGCTGTGGCAAGGGTTTCTCAGCCGAGCCGGGGTCGAGGCATACCCCTCCCTCGTTGCGGTCGCCAGTGGCAAGCCGCTCGGTTCCGTACTGCGTGGAATCGGGGATCAGATCGACCGTACATCGGCAATCGCGGAGGGTAAAGAAGCGCCTTGGCACTTCATCTCATCCGCCCCCTGTCACGAAAGCCCGACCTACCTGCCGAAACCGCCGGAGAGGTAGCCTCGCGGGTGTTCTGCCACTCCTGCCGCGGCCGCTATGCGGCCCGGCGAGGCTGCGTTGGTGATGACAACATGGCCGGACTCCGGTTCGCGCAGCAGCAGCACCGGGCGGTGCCACAGACCTGCCGCGAGGTGGTATGGATGGCCGGTGTAGAGCGTCATGATCCGAGAAACATAGCCGCGGGTCTCCCGGTACGGAGGCACTCCATGGTAGCTCGCGACCGCTCCCTCGCCCGCGTTGTAAGCGGCCAACGCCCGCGGCAGGTCACCCGCGAAACGGTCTATGAGCCGTGCCAACTCGCGCACTCCCGCCCGTACGTTCTCCTCCGGGTCGAAGGGATCGCTCACATTGAGTCGTCGCGCAGTCTCCGGCATCAGCTGCATCAGTCCGAGGGCCCCGCGCCGGCTGACCGCCCGTGGGTCGTAGTCGGACTCCACCTTGACCAGCGCATGGACAAGCCGCGGGTCAATGCCCTGCTCCTGGCTGACGCGCGTCACGAGTTTCTTCAGGGGGTTGGGTGCGCCTTCATCCACGGGCTCCGGCGAAGCTGCGCCCGCCGTCGCGATCGCCAGGACCGCCACGATCCCACAGGCTCCAACCACTCGCGTGAACCAAGTCATAACGGTACCATTATGCCAGATGCCTTGCGGAACTGCGATAACGACCGCGTTTGGAGGCAGGATGAAGCCCGACAGGAACGATTCCAGAGTCCGTCCCTTCATCGAGCTGATGGAGCTCTCAGGTGCCTCGGGTACCGCAATCGACACCTTCCTGCTTCACCTGAACCGGCTGCTGGATGGAGAAAGTGGCGTCATGCCCCGCCACCACATCTCGCCGATCGAGAGCCTGCCGGACGCTGACAGATTCGAGTCCTACGGAGGAGCAGGCCGCCGGGCTCTCGCTCGAACCGTGGTGATCAAGCTCAACGGCGGGCTCGGCACCAGCATGGGGCTCGAGAAGGCGAAGTCCCTTCTCAAGGTCAGGGGAGACTGCACCTTCCTGGACCTGATTGCGCAGCAGGTGCTCGCGCTGCGACGGCGCATCGGCGTCGATGTTCCACTTCTCCTGATGAACAGCTTCCGAACGGAGGAAGACTCGCTTCGACTGCTGGCGGACTACCCGGACCTTGCAGTGCGCGGCCTACCGCTTTCGTTCCTCCAGAACCGCGTCCCCAGGGTACGGGAGGACGGGCTCACCCCGGCTCACGATCCGTCCGACCCCGACCGCGGATGGTGCCCCCCAGGACATGGCGACCTCTATTCATCGCTGCTCAGCTCGGGGATCCTCGGTTCCCTGCTCGACCACGGATACGAGTTCGCGTTCGTATCCAATGCTGACAACCTCGGGGCCTCGCTGGACAACGGTTTGCTCGGGTATATGGAACAGACGGGCGCGACCTTCGTTATCGAGGCGGCCGACCGGACATCGGCCGACCGGAAGGGAGGCCATCTGTGCCTGCTGCGGGATGGCCGACTCGCCCTGCGTGAGTCCGCACAGGCGCCACCGGAAGAGCTCGAGGAGTTTCAGGACATCATGGTCTTCCGCTACTTCAATACCAACAACATCTGGCTCCACCTCCCCACTCTTGCGGCACTGCTGCGAAACCACAACGGTGTTCTGCCTCTGGCCACCATCGTCAACCGCAAGACCCTTGACCCCAGAGATCCGGGGAGCCCCCCGGTCATTCAGCTGGAGACGGCCCTGGGTGCAGCAGCCTCTCTGTTCTCTCACGCCGCCGCCGTACGGGTCTCGAGAAGCCGATTCTCCCCCGTGAAGACGACGAACGACCTTCTCGGAGTCCGTTCGGATGCCTATCAGCTGACGCCGGAGGGTCATGTCGTCCTCGACTCCAGCCGCCGTCAGCCGCCAACGATCCGCCTCGACCCGCGCTTCTTCAAGCTGGTGGAGAGCTTCGAGGAACGGTTCCCTCACGGCCCTCCGTCGCTCGTGGCCTGCGACAGTCTCGAGGTGCTCGGAGACGTTCGGTTCGCAGATGGGGTCATCGTTCGTGGCGCCGCTGTAGTCGAGGGAGGAGATGAGGCTCGTATCATCCCCTGCGGCACCGTCATCGAGGGTGTCTTTCACCCCCAGCAGGAGTGACGAGCGGTCCGTTGCCGAGAGCCTCACGCACCTTGCGCGCCAGGGTGTCCCTGCCGAACGGCTTGGTCAGGAAGGTCATGCCCTCCTTTCTGATGAAGCCCTCGTGAACCACATTCTCGGCGTAGCCGGTGGTAAACAGGAAACGCAAACCTGGCCACTTGGATTCGGCTGCCTCGAGAAGCTCCTGGCCACCCATTCGGGGCATGACAATATCCGAGATGACAAGCCCAACGCGGCCCTCACAGTCCCTGAGCACTTGCATCGCCGAAACCCCGTCCTCTGCGCTGAGGACGGCGTAGCCGAGGTCCCTGAGAAGGCCGACCATGACCTCGCGGACGCCCGGGTCGTCCTCCACCACCAACAAAGTCTCACTTCCGCCCTCGATTGGCGCATGGATCTTGCTTCCGATATCGATCGCCCGCCGCTCGACCTCCGGCAGGTAGACCTTGAACGTCGTGCCCTTGCCGGGCTCGCTATAGGGATGGATCATACCCTCGTGCTGCTTGACAATACCGTAGACGGTGGCGAGCCCGAGCCCGGTCCCCTCCGCCGCGGGCTTGGTTGTGAAGAACGGCTCGAAGATGTGCTCGATGGTATCGTGGTCCATGCCGTGGCCCGTGTCGGACACCGTCAGTAGGACGTACCGCCCTTCGGTTGCCCATGGGTGGGTCGCTACGAACTCACCGTTGACGAGGACGTTCTCCGTTTCGAACGTAATGGAGCCGCCGTTAGGCATCGCATCACGTGCGTTGATGCACAAGTTGAGCAGGATCTGCTCGATTTGGCTGGGGTCGGCGGCAACCGCACCCAGGCTGTGCCCCTCGATGAAGTCGAGCACAATAGACTCCGGCAGAACCCGCCGCAGCGTCGGGAGGAAGCCTTCCACCAGCATGTTCAGGTCGACCTGAACCGGTGCGATGACCTGGCGGCGGGCAAAGGCCAGCAGGTGACGGGTCAGCGCCGCGGCGCGCTCCGCAGCATCGTGGATCAGCACCACGTGCCGGAGCTGCTCTCGCATCAGCTCGCCCTCACCCAGCAGGCGATCCGTTGATCCGTGGATCGTCATCAGCAGGTTGTTGAAGTCGTGGGCGATTCCTCCCGCCAGCTGACCGATGGCCTCCATCTTCCGGGCTGTCAGCAGCTGTGCCTCGGCATCACGCCGGTGGAGGGCGGCGCCGAGCAAGCTAGCCGCGAGCCGCAGGGCCTCGATCTCGGGCAGGGACCACGTGCGCGCCCTCTGGCACTCGTCGAATCCCATGAAGCCCCAGAGACGATCACGAATGAACACCGGAACCGCGGCAACCGAGCGAATCCCCCTCCCCTCGAAGAACTCGCGAGGCGCGGGCGGAAATGTGTCGACCGACCCGTACGCCGGCTCCCGTCGCTCAAACTGCTCGATCCAAGATCCCAGTCCTATCGTATCCAGGTCAAGCGCCATCAGCTCGATGTCGCCTCGCTGCGAGGGGATGCCATCCGCTGCCCACTCGGTACGCTCTGTTGCCAGGACACGCCCGTCCGCGGAGCGGTGAATCTCGAAGAACGTGACCCGGTCCACCTCCAGGGCGCGGCCCAGACGGCCGAGAACATCGTCAAGCACTCCTTGGGGCTCCTCGCATTCGAGGAACCGGCTCCCCGCATAGGTCACCGCGGACAGGACCGCATCCCGGCGCGTGAGGGACTCCTCGGCAAGCCGGCGGGCCGTCTCGTCCTGAATGATGGCGACTCCACCCAGAACCTCGCCCGCATCGCCGAACAGCGGTCTGCTCCGCAACTGGATGAACACCGTCTTCGATCCGGTGGTCGGCCGATACCACCCCTCGTAGAAGGCTTCCTCACCCTTCAGAGCGGCTTCCAGAGCCGGCGCGATTCGACTGTCCTCAATCGACGTCAGGTCGAAGCCGGTGAGGCGCTCGGGCCGGGAGCCCAGTATCTCCGCCAGCCGCTCGTTGAACGACGTGATCCGGCCTCGTCGGTCGAACTGGAAGATACCTGCCGGTGAGCCCTGAAAGACAAGGCGGTGCTGCCGCTCACTGTTCCTGAGGGCGTCGATAGCTTCATGGTGGCCAATGGCCCGCGCGATCTCCCGCGCCACGTGAACCATGACGGTTCTGTCACGATCGTCCAAGCGGGCGCCATCGTAGGTCTGCACGACGAGCACGCCAACAGTCTCCCCCGCCACCTGCAACGGAACACCGAGCCAGTCGACGGAGTTTGCCCCTACCAGCTCCACCTCTCCCGACTCGCACAGAGCCCGGAAGGTGGCGGGATCGGCCAGCAACGGCTCGCCGGTGCGTAGCACGTAGCCGGTCAGCGTCTTGTCCGGCGGCCTCGGGCCGGGTGGTTCGGGATCGCTCTCATCACGGTAAAACGGGAAGCTGATGAGGCCGGTTTCCCGATCGAGGAGCGCAATGTAGAAGTTGCGGCTGTCGACGACCCTGGCGACGGCCCGATGCACGGAGGCGAAAAAGGTCTCGAGATCCATGGAGCTGACGGCGGCTTCGGAGATCTCGTAGGCCACCGAGCGTACCTCCTCCGTGTACCTGAGCTCTGTGATGTCGGAGACGAGGCCTACGGCCGTCGCCCCCCGAACATCTGGTGCTACCGGCTCGAGGCGAACATCCAGCCAGCGCATGCCGAGCTTCGGGTGCCTGTACGCAACGGTGGCGTGCGCACCGTGCCAGCTCGACGCGACCTCACCGTCCACGGCCGCGTCCGGCATGATCTTGTGGCGGTCTGAAGGATCGATGAGGTCCGCGAACCTCCGCCCCATGACGGCTTGAGGGTCGAGCCCAAAAACAGCCTCAAACGACCGGTTCACGAACTCGATATTGCCGTCCGAGAGGAGAACGAACGCCTCCGGGATCGTCTCCACGAGGAGTTGATAGCGGCCGACGGCCTCCCGCAGGTGTTTCTGTAGCCGGTCCATCTCTCTGGAGTCGCTCCGCTGGCGCCCGACGAGGAAGTCCGTCGTGATCAGCGTTGCGAGAAGAAGCAATGACACCCCTGCCAGGATCCCGGCGTCGAGGGCGAAGTGCCTGGCGCCGGCGCCGGCCCGGAGTGGCAGCAAGACGATGACGCTCCCAGTGGCCAGCAGAATGAGGCCGAGACCGAGGATCGTCCAGCTCCACCGCATGCCGTGGCGGGCGAGCCGGACCGTCACCATGGCCGCAATCGCAAGAACCACGGCGGCAACAATGGTTAGCGCTACTGCACTAGTCGGCATCTGGTTTCGTTCCCCCGAGGAGCGTGACCGACTCCCTGTTGCTCACCGGCCTATCATACGCGCACCGCCATAGGGGGCGAGCCGCATCATGGGCCTGGATAGCCGGGTGTAGAATGCCCCGCATCAGGTGCCGAGGGGGTCCCGATGGCCGCAGACCAGCTGAAGCTTCCCGATAATGCCTACCGCGAGCTGGAGACGGGGGAGACGTACACACCGGTCATCCCGCATGAGGCAGGCGTCCTCGAGGTGACCCTCAGATCCGTGGGGATCGGCCTCCTGATGGGGGTGATCTTCTCGGCCGCCGCCGCCTACATCGCGCTCAAGCTCGGTCAGGGGATCGAGTCCGCGATTCCGATCTCGATCCTCGCCATCGGCGCCTCCGCCCTCCTTGCCCGCAAGTCGACGCTGCTCGAGAACGTCAACATCCTGGCGATCGGTGCGACCTCCGGCATCCTGGTCGGCGGCTCGGTCTTCACGATGCCGGCGATCTACGTTCTCGGGCTCGAACATCGTTCCTCATTCTTCCAGATCTTCATTGTTCCGTTCCTCGGTGCCGTGCTGGGCGTGCTCTTCCTGATCCCATTCCGGCGCTACTTCGTGGCCGACATGCACGGCAAGCTCCCGTTTCCCGAGGGGACAGCGATCACCGAGATCCTGATGACGGGTGAGCGGGGGGGCCAGCAGGCCAAGGTCCTGGTCGCCGCGATGGGGCTCGGGTTCGCGTTCGATCTGGTGGCCTTGACCTTCGGCGCTTGGCGGGATGTGTTCAGCACGTCCTTGGTGCGTCCGCTTCACCTGCTCACGGACCGCGTCAAAGCGGTGTTCGCCCTCAACACTTCCGCCGCAGTGCTCGGGCTTGGCTACATCATCGGCGTTCGGTACGCCTCCATCATCTGCGCTGGCTCATTCCTGGCCTACTTCGTGCTCATCCCGCTCGTCGCGTGGCTAGGCGCGCACGTGCCCGGCTCGCTGACCGCCGGCCTGCCGGCGATCTCAACGATGTCCGCCGAGGACATCTTCTCGAACTATGTGCGCTACATCGGCATCGGCGGCATCTTCATGGCCGGGATCATCTCCATCGTCAAGATGCTGCCGGTGATGGGGCAGGCGCTGGGCAAGGCGTTCGGCGAGCTGAAGAAGATTTTCTCTGGAGGTCTCAAGCAGGAGGACACCTCACGAGTCGAGTCAGATATTCCGATGGGCCTGGTCGTGGTCCTCACCTTCGCGATCACGGCCGCCATCTGGGTCTACTTCCGCTACTCGGTTCTCGCCGGGATGCCCAACGCCACGCGGATCGCCACGCTGAGCTTGGTTCTGACTCTTGTCATCTCGTTCCTGTTCGCGGCCGTGTCCGCGTGGGCGGTGGCCATGATTTCGGTGACTCCCATCTCGGGGATGACACTCACGACCCTGATCGTTGCTGCCGTGCTGCTCGCGAGGATGGGGCTGAGCGGGCCGGAAGGGATGCTGGCTGCGCTCCTCATTGGCGGCGTCGTGTGTACCGCCCTGTCAATGACCGGCTCGCTTGTGACCCAGTTCAAGATCAGCTACTGGCTCGGCGCAACGCCGAAACGCATCGAGTGGTCGAACATCCTCGGCTCGGCAGTCGCCTCAGTGACCGTGACAGCCATGATCATGTTGTTCGCTTCGGTCTACGGGTACCTCCACTCCCCCGCCCACCCCAACCCGATGCCCGCTCCGCAGGCGAACGCCATGGCTGCGGTCATCCAGAGCGTGATGAGTACGACCCAGGCACCGTGGTTGCTGTACGGTGTCGGCGCCGTCATCGCGCTGATTGTCGAGATGCTCGGCATCTCCTCGCTCGCCTTCGCGCTCGGGATGTACCTCCCCATTGAGCTGAACACGCCGATTCTGTTCGGGGCCTTGGTGGCCGGGTATGTACGTCGCCGCTCGCCCGATGAGACGACGAGGCGCGCGCGCAACAACCGCGGAACACTGATCGCATCCGGCCTCATAGCTGGCGGAGCTCTCGCCGGCGTTGCCGACGGCGTTGCACGCATGTTCGCCGACTGGAGGCACCTGGAGATCGTCGGGTTCGACAACATCCATCGCTTCGGCAACTGGCTCGGCCTGGCCATGTTTTGCGCCCTCTCCGCGTACGTCGTATGGGACGCGTCGCGAGCCCGGCCCGAGGAGGGCGCGGGGCCTGAGATCTCGATGTAGCCTCACATCCGGTACGGAGGGGAGAAAACGTGCCGGCGCCGCCATGTCTCGCGTTTCGGCTGACGCCGCGGTGGAAAAGTCGGGCTACTGGAGCACCCGCCGAAGCTCCTCGGCAAGGTCGATCAGTGAAGCTGGCTTGCGAAGGAAACTGATACTGCCAGCCCTCACAGCCTCGTCCAGCTGGTGATCGCCTCCGTATCCCGACATCAGGATCACGCGGAGGTTTGGCCAGCGTGCGTGACACCTCTTCGCGAGCTCCAACCCTGTCATGCCAGGAAGGAGGTAGTCGGTGAGCAGCACGTGCGGGCGCACTCCCTCGATGACGGCGGCTTCCTCGCCGCTCTCCGCCTCGGCCACCGCATAGCCCAGGGTGGTCAGGGTTTCCACCAGGCTCGTCCTTACGGTCGGGTTGTCCTCGACGACCAGGATGAGCTCCCCTCGACCTCGAGGCAGACCGCTGCCGGCCGCAACTCCCTTGGCCGAGTCGGGATCTCCAGTCGCCCGAGGAAGAAGGACGCGAACGGTTGTGCCCCGGCTCTCGAGGCTCTCCACATCGATCGTCCCACCGTGGCTGGCGACGATGCCATGCACCACCGAGAGTCCGAGCCCCGTGCCCTCTCCCGCCGCCTTAGTCGTGAAGAACGGCTCAAAGACTCTGTCCCTGACCTCGTGCGGGATCCCGTGCCCCGTGTCTCCAACCTCGAGCACAATGGTCTTGTCCCCTTCAGCCGCGGTTCTGACCACCAGGCTCCCTCCGTCCGGCATTGCGTCAACCGCGTTGACGACAAGGTTCAGCAGGACCTGCTCGACCTGACCCCGGTCTGCCCTGAGGGACAGGGAATGTTGATCGGGTTCGACATGAAACGATATGTTCTCTCGAATCAGGCGGCGTAGCAACTTCGTCATACCGAGCACAACCTCATTGAGGTCGAGATGCTCCAGCTTGGCTGTCTCGCGCCTGGAGAACAGCAGCAGCTGGCGGGTGAGCGCACCTGCCCTTCGAACCAGGTCGCTCAGCTCGGCCGCCGTTTCCTCGGTCCGCTGCCGGTCTCCGGCCGACAGCCGGAGGCCGTCGGCCGCAACCAGCATTGCCTGGAGAAGGTTGTTGAAGTCGTGCGCCACGCCGCCGGCAAGGCGTCCGACCGCCTCCATTTTCTGCGCCTGGCGCAGCTGCTCCTCGAGAGCACGGGCCACGGTCAGATCGAGGATGCTGACCAGCACCCGCCCATAGCCGTCTGAGCTGTCCGGATTGCGGACGCGAAGAAGCACCTGCCGGAGCCCGCCATGAATCGGTTGCAGGTCTCTCTCCGTCTCGAACTCAGATTTCCCCTCCAGGACCGACTCCCACCACTCGCAGAGCAGCTGCGCTGCGCCGTCCGGAAAGAGTGCGCCGAACATGCCGCTCAGTTCCTCGGGAGAGATGACCCCGAGAAGCTCGAGGCCCGCGCGGTTCACACTCGCCATACGAATGAGAGCGGTCAGCTCACGCTTGAGCTCGGGATGTGCATCGGGATCGCCGCAGAAACCGTCCCTCTGACGAGCCTCATCCTCGAGGAAACTCGTAACTGCTGACAGGTCCAGCTCAAGGAGCGGTATCGGCGCTCCATCGAAGATGGACCTGAAGCGGGCCTGGCTGCCGGCGAGAGCCCTGTAGTGCGAAGCGCGCCAATGACGCCAGACGCCCACCGTCGCACTGGCCAAAGCTATCAGCGCGAGGTACACGACAGCTCCGGAGCGCCGCACCTCGCTTTCGACCCGGACAAGGATCGGGCCACGCTCGATCGTCCCCACCAACCACCAGTCGGCGCCCCGCACCGAGTGAACGGACGCCAGGTGCGCCTGATCTGGAGTCCCGGTCACCTCGATGTCGCCGCCTGTGGACAGCCTGTCTTTAGGCCATCGACGGGCCGGGACTGGCAGCCCCCCTCGCAGCCAGGGAGGAGCCACGGTCACCTCACCATCCGCAGTGAGCGCGTAGATCACGCCATCAGCAGACTCGACCAGCAGCCAAATCGACACCGGCTGTGCAGTCCCGGGAGGACGGGTCAGCTCGGCAAGCAGTCTCTGGGAGGGATAGTGCCGCAGCACGGCGAGTCCGCGAGAGGTACCGGGGACGGCGCCTCGTATCGGCAACCTGAATGTGACCGCGATTCCGTCGGAGATGTGCCTCTCCAGAATCACCGGCGGGGTGGCTGATACGGCGGCACGTTCGAAGGGCTTCAGCTCGCTCCCGGGGACACCGGACGTTCGCGAGCTGGTGACGAGCTCGGCGCCGTCGGGGCCGAACACGGCCGCCGAGTGGACGCCGAAGCTCCGTACCATCGTGTCCAGGTGTTCCTGTACCCGGTGACGTCCTTCACTGCTGGCAGCGAGACGGACCACCTCCGGGAAGTCGGCAACCGACCCGACCTGCTGGAGACCACTGCTCAACCATGCGTCGAGGGCTTCACCACGCCCGTCGACAAAGGCATCCAACCACTCCTGGGACTCTTGCAGGGCCTGTTTGGTCAGAGTCTCCTTCATCGGCAGGAGCGCGACGGTGGTAGCGCCCCAGATGACTACCAGGACGGCCAGGATGATCACCGCTATGCCGGCGTTGCGGCGTCTCAAGGGTTCGGAGACCCTCACCGGGGGCCCCTTGAATCACCTCGCTGCGAGCTTGCTTCGCGCCGGTTCGGGCGAGTACACACTTCGCCGGGCCCAGGGAATCGGGCCGGTTGAGCCGGTCGCGACGCGCGAGAGCCTGGAAACACCTACCATCCCTGGCACCCGAGAGATCGGAGTCCCGAACGTCCCTCCCTCGGCTCCTCATGTTCTCGGGATAGCACCCCATTCTCGCACATCAGGGTTCACCGGGGCAACGCGAAGAAGGTCGGGTTGCCTGCCGCTCACGCAACTGTTGACAGCCTCGGAACGACTTGCTAGATTGACGCTCCCCGGGCAACCCGGGCACGATTGAGCGGGAGTAACTCAGCGGTAGAGTGCGACCTTGCCAAGGTCGAAGTCGCGGGTTCAAATCCCGTCTCCCGCTCCAATCCGCCTTCCTCTTCCTTCAGACAGGCATACTCATCCAGGTGGACAACAACCGCCGACAGCATGCATCCACGGTGGCTTGCCAGAAGAGAAGGCGGAATGGAGGCGACGGCCGGATTCGAACCGGCGAGTGAGGGCTTTGCAGGCCCCTGCCTTACCACTTGGCTACGTCGCCGCCTGGGGCGGTCATTCTAGGAGAGCCCCGGCCCGTCGTCAATATCAGGGCCCAGTTGCGGCAAGCCGAACGGTGACCTCTGTCTCCCGGAGGCGATCGCCTACTCGGCCTTCCTCCCGAGAGCCTCCATCAGGCGCTGGCCAAACGCGGTGGCCGTTGACCCTCGCTCGGGCGCCCCAGAGTCCATGTGTCGCTGGTACTCCTCGCGTTCTTCCTCGCGCTTGAACGCCCGTAGGGACAGGCTCATGCGCCGACGTCCCGAATCGACAGACAGGACCTTGGCAGAGACCCTTGCGCCTGGTTCGAAGGCCGTTCGCGGGTCCACCTCGCGCTCCAGTCCGAGCTCAGACACAGGTATGAGAGCGCTCAGCCCCGGCTCGAGCTCGACGAAAACCCCGAAGGGAGCACCGTTCTCGACTACGCCCTCAACAACTTGCCCCGCCTGGTAGTGCATGTCTACCAGCTCCCACGGGTCTCGATCCGGCACCTGGCGCAGCGTCAGTCCGATCCGTTGGTTCTCGATCCCGAGCTCGCGAACCCATCCTTCGATGGGCTCGCCCACGCCCAGCTCCGCGTCATCCAGCTCCATCCCCGGTCGTAGCTGACTGACGTGTATGAGACCGTCAACTCCGGGTACGAGCTCGACGAAGGCTCCGAACTCTGCCTTGCGAACCACCGTTCCACTGAACCTCGATCCGACCGCAAACCGCTCCGCCAGGCCTTCCCATGGATCGGGCAGCAGCTGCTTGATACTGAGGGAGATCCGCTGGCGCTCGGCGTCCAGCTCGATGACCTTGACCCGCACCCTCTGCCCGACCTCCAGGGCCTCCCTCGGGTTGCGGACATGACGATGGCTGATCTCCGTGACGTGGACAAGGCCATCCACCCCACCGAGATCAACAAAGGCACCGAAGTCCGTCAGCGACCGGACCGTTCCCTCTATCTCCCCGCCCTCCGCAAGGGCGGACCACGTGGCCTCCCGCTGTCGTTGACGCTCCTCGCGCTGCAGGGCGGCCCGGGAGACGACCAGCCGGCGCTGGTCTGGTTCAAACTCGAGGACCTTGAAGCTGTAAGTTTGCCCGAGATGCTGGTCGAGATCGTCGGTCCGCGGCTCAGAGATCTGAGATACGGGGCAGAAACCGCGGACACCGGCGACTGTGATGTCGAAGCCGCCTTTGCGGCGACCCACAACCTTCCCGTCGACGGCAGCGCCGAGCTCGACGGCCCGCGCCAACTTCTCCTTGAGGCGGCGCTCGATGGCGAGGCGGCGGGAGACACGAACCTCGTCGCCGGCGCTCACCACCACCACCTCGACCGGATCTCCGGTGCCGAGGTCGTCCAGCTCGCTGCGGTCCAGCACAGCCTCGGACTTGCCACCCACGTCGACGAGCGCCACATCTCCGTGGATAGCCGCTATCGTCCCGTCGATGACTGCACCGACGCTGATCTCTTGAGCCTCGAGGTTTGCCTCGAGTGCCTGCTCGAACTCGTTGACTTCTTTGGGTTCACCGGTCATGGCGGGCCTCGCTGCCTGAACTCCGCGCGGGCTGCACGGGAGCCGACAGGATAGCATAGGCGAGGCGAGCCCGGTTCATTCACCTTGCCTCGCCTGTCCCGCCGTGCTCGCTCCCGAACAACCCAGATCAGCTCGCCGAGGCCGTCCGTTCCCAGGCGATCCGCCCGCCGACAATGGTCGCAGCGGCTGCCCCCTTGAGCTTCATGCCACCAAAAGGGGTATTGCGCGACAGCGACTGGAACCCTTCAGGGTTCACCTTGACCCTTCTTTGCAGGTCGAGGATCGTGATATCGGCCGGCGACCCCTGCTCCAGCGTTCCCCCCGGCAGGTGGAAGATCTGCGAGGGACTTGTCGACATGAGGCGCACCAGCTGCAACAGCCCGATGACTCGCCCGTGCACCAGTCGGTCCAAGGCCAAGCTGACCGCGGTTTCGAGACCGACGATGCCACACGGTGCCTCGCTGAAATCGAGGTCCTTCTCGTCCTGGTGATGGGGAGCATGATCGGAGACAATCGCGTCGATCGCTCCGTCATAGATCGCTTGCAGCACGGCCTTCACATCCTCACGGGAGCGCAACGGCGGGTTCATTTTCCAGTTTGGATCGTAGTTCGAACGGGCCACGTCCTCGTCCGAGAGGGCGAAGTGATGAGGCGTGACCTCGCAGGTCACCTTCAGTCCCTTGCGCTTTGCCATGCGTACGAGGTCGAGACTGCCCCGCGCGGATAGATGGCAGAGATGTACGTGCCCGCCGGTAAGCTCGCTCAACAGCACGTCGCGCGCGACCATGACCTCCTCCGCTGCGGCCGGGATTCCCTGCAGACCGATCCGCGACGCCACTTCACCCTCGTTCATGCTGCCGCCGTTGGCCAGCTCCAGATCCTCCTCGTGTGCGAGCACCGGAACGCCGAAGCTCCGCGTGTACTCCAGAGCACGCCGCATGAGCTGCGCGTTCATCACTGGTCGCCCGTCATCCGAAACAGCAACCGCACCCTCCCGCACCATCTCTCCGATCTCGGCCAGCCCCTCGCCAGCCTGGCCCTTGGACAGTGCTCCGACCGGGTAGACTCTTGCCAGGTTGACCTGGGCCGCACGCTCCCGGATGAAGCGAGTCACCGACGGTTCGTCGTTGACGGGGTTCGTATTCGGCATGCAGCAAACTGCCGTAAAACCGCCGGCGACGGCCGCCCGGCAGCCGCTCTCGATCGTCTCCTTGTACTCGAAACCCGGCTCACGAAGATGGACATGAGCGTCGATGAAACCCGGCGCCACGACGAGACCCGCTGCATCGAAAACCCGGGTCCGCGATGGCGCTTCGAGCTTCTCGCTGACGGCGGCGATATGTCCGTCCTCGATCAGGACGTCCATACCTTGATCGACACTTTGGGACGGATCGACGACTCGGCCGTTACGAATGAGAAGTCGGCTCACCATGGCCTCCCGCCAGCAAGTAGAGGATCGCCATCCTGATAGCAACACCGTTGGTCACCTGCTCGAGAATGACGGATCGGGGCCCATCTGCAACCGCCGAGTCGATCTCGACCCCACGGTTGATGGGCCCGGGATGCATCACCACAGCGTGCGGCGCCGCCAGCGCCAGCCGCCGAGGAGTCAGCCCGAAGAAGTCGTAGTACTCGCGCACCGAGGGGAAGTTCATGTTCCCCTGTCTCTCCCGCTGGATGCGCAGCATCATCACAACGTCGGCTCCCTCTAGCGCCGGCTCCAGCCGGTTGAAGGTCTGCACGCCGAGCTCTTCTACTCCTAACGGCATCAGGGAAGCAGGCGCGACGAACCTGACCTGCGCTCCCATCTTGGTCAACAGGAACGCATTCGAACGTGCCACACGCGAGTGGCTGATGTCGCCCGCTACGACCACCTTCAGCCCCTCGAGGCGCTGGAAGTGACGCCGCATCGTGAAGGCGTCGAGGAGCGCTTGCGTGGGATGCTCGTTGATTCCATCGCCGGCGTTGATGATTGCCGCCGGAACCATCTTCGCCAAACGGTGCGGCGCACCCGAGTTCGGGTGCCTCATGACGATGAAGTCCGGCGCCATGGCCATCAGGTTGCGCGCGGTATCGATCAGCGTCTCGCCCTTGGTCACCGACGAAGTACCGGCCGAGAAGTTCAGCGTGTCGGCGGACAACCGCTTCTCCGCGACCTCGAATGAAAAGCGCGTCCGCGTCGACGGCTCCATGAAGAGGTTCACCACGGTCCTGCCACGTAGCGTTGGAACCTTCTTGATCGGCCGCCGCGCGATCTCCAGCAGCCCTTCGGCGGTGTCGAGGATCAGCTGGATCTCGCCCGCGCTCAGCGGCGCGATCCCGACGAGGTCCTTGGCCGCAAGGCTTTGTACCGAATCAGTGGGCATCCGAACTCCCCTTTCCGATCCAGACACCATCTTCGCCGTCGACCTCGCGCAGCCGCACCTGCACATCCTCGTCGAGCCCCGTCGGAATGCTCTTCCCCACCACATCCGCCGCTACGGGAAGCTCTCGGTGACCGCGGTCGACCAAGACCGCGAGTCGCACTCCTCGCGGCCGCCCGTAGTCCATCAGGGTGTCGAGAGCGGCGCGGACCGTTCGCCCCGTGAAGAGCACGTCGTCAACGAGATAGATGACCTCGCCGTCAATCGAGTCCGGCAACGAGGTATCCTTGATGACCGGCTGGCTGTGCGCCGGCCGCCAGGGACCCACATCGTCGCGATAAAGGGTGATGTCCAGACGTCCCACTGCGACCCTCTGGCCGCTCATCGCCGCAATCGCAGTCGCGAGACGCTCTGCGAGGGGCACCCCGCGAGTGTGGATACCAACGAGTATGATCTCGCCGCCGTCCCTCTCCACAATCTCGGCCGCCATCCGCGCCACGGTCCGGTTCATCCCTTCCTCATCGAGGATCTGCACCCGGGTGGGGGAAACCTGTTCCCTGTCCGTCATGGCTCCTCCAGCTCGAATAGCACAAAAAAACTTCCCGCCGGGGAAGATTGTGAACGGGTGCGTCAGACGCCGCCTCGCATCGGCCTCATGCTACCACACTCGGGCCGCTCGCCACGGCTGGCGGTGGCCACGGTGTGGATGCCTCCCCTGAGCCGGTAGTCCAGCGTCACCTCCATCCACTTCGGCTCGCAGCGCACCGCCAAGTCATCAAGGAGGCGGTTGACGGCATGCTCTTGGTAGATGCCGACGTTGCGATAGCTGTGGAGGTAGTACTTGAATGACTTCAGCTCGATGCACACACCGGCCGGCACGTAGCGAACCGTCACCGTGCCAAAGTCCGGGAGCCCGGAGTACGGGCACACGGCCGTGAACTCGTCGGTCGAGATCTCGACCACCACCTCGCGGCCCGCGTATTCGTACGGAAAGGTCTTCAGGAGGTACGGCGCGAGTGCACCCTCATCTGTGAAAGGGAACCGTCGTCCCTCCGCCTCTACCATGATCCGCCCTCCATTCCAGATGAGCCGTTGCCGCCCGGGTGCTCATCCTACCACCGGTCCAAGGCGCTTCTCGAGTACGATGGGTCCATGACCACAATGCGTGCGGCAGCGCGGGTCGTGTGGGCGGGCGTGGCGGTCCTCGCTCTTGGTACAGCGGGCTACGTGGTCATCGAGCACGTCTCGGTGTTTGACGCCCTCTACATGACGGTCATCACAATCAGCACGATCGGTTTCTCGGAGGTCTTCCCATTGTCCGTCGCCGGGCGCGCGTTCACGATGGTGCTGGCGTTCTCGGGGGTCGGCATCATGCTGTATGCCGTCTCCACGGTAGCCGCGATTGTTGTCGAGACGGATCTCCGGAAGATACTCGGTCTGCGAAGGGAGCACCGCGTGATCAAGAGAATGACCGGCCACATCGTCGTCTGCGGTGCCGGGCGCATGGGACGGGGCGTGGTGGAGATCCTCCGCCACCGCGAGGTCGGCATGGTAGTGGTCGAAAGGGACCCTGAGTGCTGCCGAGGGTTGGAAGGCGAGAGCATTCCAGTCGTACAGGGCGACGCCACCCAGAGCGATGTCCTGCTCGAGGCCGGCATTGATCGTGCCGTCACGATGATCTCGAGCCTTGCAGAGGACGCACACAACGTCTACGCGGTGCTCCTCGCCCGCCAGCTCAACCCCGCCATTACTATCATCGCCCGCGCCGTCGAGGAGGGCGCCGAGGAACGCCTGCGCCTCGCCGGCGCCAACACGGTGATGAACCCCTACCGAATAGGCTCCATGCGAATTGCCTACACCGCTCTCAAGCCAACGGTGATCGACTTCCTTGATGCGTCGCTGCCGGGAACGGATCAGGAGCTCGAGCTGGCGGAAGTGCCGGTCCGTGATGGCGCCGAGCTTGTCGGAAAGTCCCTGGCCGGGGCCCAGGTTCGGACGCGTTTCGGGGTCATCGTCGTGGCCCTCCGCCGCGGCGGCACCAGCCTCTTCAACCCGTCTCCCAACTCCCAGATCGAGGCCGGGGACGTTCTCGTCGCACTCGGGCCCGTGCAGGCGATCGAAGGCTTGGAAGGGGCCTGCGAGTAGGCCGCTTGCCGATCCCCTTGCCTGTCTACGGCCCTGCGTCTTTACGGTGATTCCCTTCTCTGCCCCAGCGTCTCTGCGCCTGCCCCCTCACCCTTCACCCCGAGCCCCTGCCCCCTTCGTCCGGCGAAAGCTGAGCGCCTGCCGGTCCTTGAAGACGCCCGGGAACCTCAGCACACGGTTGTGCATGGCAACGTAGACCCCCGGCTCGACCAGCCGTGCCGCGAGCAGGGCCTCGGTTACATTCTGAGGCGCATCCGAGTCGCGGAACTCGTACGGCCGCATGGCTCCGGTGAGGATAACCGGAACCTTGAGCCGCTCAGCAAGGCCGCTCTCAAGAACCTCGCCTGTCAGCTCCAGTGTGTCCGTGCCGTGAAGGACGATCACGGCTTCGGAGGCCGGCAGGGAGTCTCTCACCGCCGCGACGATCTGCCCGCGGTCCTCATCGGTCATCTCCAGCGAGTCCTTGTGCATGACGCTGACGTGACGCACAAAGAGGTCCGGCAGGCGGAGCTTCCCCAGGATCTCCTCGAGCACGGAACGGTCGTTGCGGAGGCTTCCCTCCAGCTCGTTGTACGTCTTCTCGATCGTTCCCCCGGTCGTCAGGATCGTGATTCGCATGAGAGACCCTCTTCGGTCGCACTCTGAGGACTAGAACAGCCCCACGCCCCAGAGATCGTGGACATGGAGAACACCCTCGACTCGCCCCTCTCCATCGAGCACCATGAGGGAGGTGATGCGTCGCTCTTCGAGCACCCGAAGAGCCGTGGTTGCCAGCTCCTCTGCCGTTATGGTGACCCCGCCCCGATGCATCACCTCTGCGGCGATCAGCTGGAGCGGGTTTTCCTCACGCTCCATGAGCCGCCGGAGGTCCCCGTCGGTAATGACACCCAGGAGCTTCCCATCCGCGTCCTGGACGGTGGTGACCCCGAGACCCTTGCGGCTCATCTCGTAGATGACGTCCTTCATGGAGGTGTCCGGTGATACCCGTGGTACCTGCTCCCCGTCGTGCATCATCTCGCCGACCTGAAGGAACCTGCGTCCCAGCTTGCCGCCCGGATGGAGGCGCGCGAAGTCCTCCTCCCGGAACCCCTTCTTGACCGAAACCGCCATCGCCAGCGCATCCCCGAGCGCCAAAGTGGCCGTCGTCGAGGCGGTTGGGGCGAGGTTTAGCGGACAGGCTTCCTTGCGTACCCCGAGGTCGAGATGGACGTCCGCAACCCCAGCCAAGGTCGATTCGGGGGCCGACGTCATCGCGATCAACGGAACACCGAGGCGCTTGAGGACCTCAACCAGCCTGAGGATCTCGTCGGTCTCCCCTGAGTTCGACACGACCACGACCACGTCCTCCGGCTTGACCATGCCGAGATCGCCGTGGATGGCCTCTGCTGGATGGAGGAAGAGCGCAGGCGTCCCTGTCGAGGCCATGGTCGCGGCCAGCTTGCGGCAGATGATCCCGGACTTTCCCATTCCCGACCAGACAATGCGGCCGCTACAGGAGGCCACGATCTCAACTGCACGTTCGAACCCTTCTCCTACAAGATCGACCAGCCTACGAATCGCTTCCGACTCGGTGAGAAGGACTTGGCGGGCGATCGACAAGGTCATTGCGCGATCTCCCTGACCGCTCCGCAGATCGTCTCGATCTGGACGCTCAGGTCCACGAACTCCTCAATGGTGAGCTGAGTCGTCGCATCCGACCGCGCCCGAGGCGGGTCCGGATGGACCTCCACGAAGAACCCGTCGACACCAGCCGCTGCTGCGGCCCGCGCCAAGTAGGGGTGAAACTCCCGCGCGCCGCCGCTCGCGTTGCCCAGCCCGCCAGGCAACTGCAAAGAATGTGTCACGTCGAAGATCACCGGCGCAAAGGCACGCATGGTCGGCAGACTGCGCATGTCGACCACCAGATTGTGGTACCCGAAGCTCGAGCCTCTCTCGGTCACCGTGACTCGGTCGTTGCCGGTCGATTTCACCTTGTCAACGGCGTGTCGGAGGTCCTCCGGGGCCAGGAACTGCCCTTTCTTGATGTTGACCGCGGCCCCGGATCGCCCACATGCGAGAAGAAGGTCGGTCTGTCGGCACAGGAACGCTGGGACTTGAAGGACATCCGCCACCTCTGCAGCACGCTCCGCCTGCCAAGGCTCATGGACGTCGGTAAGGATCGGCAGCCCTGTCGCCTGCTTCGCGGCTCTCAGCGCCTCGAGACCGGGCCCGAGGCCGGGGCCGCGGAAGCTGTCCAGAGATGAGCGGTTCGCTTTGTCAAACGAGGCCTTGAACACGAGCGGCAGGTGCTTCGTGGCGCTGATCTCAAGCAGTCGTTGGGCAATGTCGACCACCATCTCCACGGATTCGATGACGCAGGGCCCCGCAATATAGACGGGACGCCGGCCCGCGCCGACCGGAACCTGGGGGGCAAGATCGAATCCCGGCGCCATCATGACGCGGTCAGTCTATCAGGCGTTCACCTCTGCCGCATCGACAACAGGTGCACTGAGAGCGGCCTCCTCCCCCGTCGTCTCGGCTGCCAACCGCTCCTCACGGTAGCGCACCGCGGCAGCTACGAAGGAGCGGAACAAGGGATGCGGCTCGTATGGCTTCGAAGTAAACTCGGGATGGAACTGGCAGGCGAGGAACCACGGATGGTCGGGCAGCTCGATGACCTCGACGAAAATCCGGTCCGGCGACTTGCCGCTCACGGCCAGACCCTTCTCCTCGAACAGCGGCACATATTCGGGATTGACCTCGTACCGGTGCCGGTGACGCTCCCAGACCTCGTCGCCGCGGTAGGCATCCCAGGCCAGCGACCCCGGCTTCAGGCGGCATGGGTACTTGCCCAGGCGCATGGTTCCGCCAAGCTGATCGACACCGACCAGCTCACGCATCTTGTAGATGACCTTGTACGGCGGTGTGCTGACAAACTCCGTGGAGTTGGCGCCGGTGAGGCCACAGACGTTGCGGGCGAACTCGATGATCGCGCTCTGGAGCCCGAGGCAGATACCGAAGTAAGGGATCTTGCGTCCCCGTGCGAACTCGATGGCGCGGATCATCCCTTCGATGCCACGTTTCCCAAAGCCGCCGGGCACCAGGATGGCATCGACCTCGAAGAGCTGCTCCGGATACCCGGATCCTTCCAGCGACTCGGAATCGATGAAGACCAGGTTCACCTTGACGCCGTTCGCGATGCCCCCGTGCACCAGGGCTTCGTTCAGAGACTTGTAAGAGTCACTCAGGTCGACGTACTTGCCGACGATCCCGATGGCCACCTCGGACTTTGGATTGCGGATCGCGTCCACCACCGTCCGCCACCGGGACAGGTCCCGCTTGCCTTTCGGCATCCCAAGCGCTTCGAGCACGAAGTCGTCAAACCCCTCCGCGGCCAGCTTGAGGGGCACCTCGTAGATGGTCGCGGCATCCTGGGCAGGGATCACCGCGCGGTGCTCGACGTTGCAGAACAGTGCGATCTTGTCCCGCAGCTCCGGGGGAAGCGGGCGGTCGACACGGCAGACCAGCACGTCCGGCTGGATACCTGTCTGCTGCAGCTGCTTGACGGAGTGCTGGGTGGGCTTGCTCTTCAGCTCGTCGGAGCCCTGGATGTACGGCACCAGCGTGACATGGATGTTGAGAACGTTCCCGCGGCCGGCCTCGGAGCGGAACTGACGAATGGCCTCCAGGAACGGCAGCGACTCGATGTCACCGACCGTGCCTCCGATCTCAGTGATCACGAAGTCGACCTCGCCCCCAAGCGCACGGATTCCGGCCTTGATCTCGTCTGTCACGTGCGGGATGACCTGCACCGTCTTTCCCAGATAGTCCCCCCGCCGCTCCTTCTCGAGCACCGTCTGGTAGATCTTTCCGGTAGTAAAGTTGTTCTTCCGCGACATCTTGACCGAGGTGAACCGTTCGTAGTGCCCGAGATCGAGGTCGGTCTCGGCACCGTCATCGGTCACAAACACCTCGCCATGCTGGAATGGAGACATGGTCCCCGGATCCACGTTGACGTAGGGATCGATCTTGAGCATGGTGACCGTGTAGCCGTTGGCCTCGAGCAGCGCTCCAAGCGAGGCTGCCGAAATCCCCTTCCCGAGACCCGAAACGACGCCGCCGGTCACGAATACGTATTTTGTCGCCATCGATCCTCCCTCTTTACCACTTCTTGGCTGTTGCCGACGAACCGTTCTCCATCAGCCCCGCTGCCCGCACGAGATCCTCCGGCGTGTCCACGCCCCATGAGTCCCGCGGAGCATCCAGCACCAGTATGTCCATGCCGTTTTCCAGCGCTCGCAGCTGCTCCAGGCCTTCCGCTCTCTCCAGCGGTGACGGCGGCAGCGAGACAAACCGTTCGAGCCCGTCGCGACGGAACGCGTAGATTCCGAGATGCAGCAGCCAGAGGGGCTCCGCGTCCACCCGCGAGCGCGGGAACGGAATCACCGACCTCGAGAAGTACAGGGCACGGCCGGACACGCCACGCACGACTTTGACCGCGTTCGCGTCCTCGCAGCGCCCTGCTGGAAGCGGCCTGCAGAGCGTGCCGATCGCACAGGAGGGATCCGCCTCCATGCCCCGAATCAGCGTCTCGATGTTTTCCGGTGGCAGCATCGGCTCATCGCCCTGGAGGTTCACCACCATGGACCATCCACCGCGCGGCAGCAACGCGGCAGCAATGCGGTCGCTTCCGGAAGCGTGCTCCCCTGTCATGACCGCCTCCGCACCGGCCGCCGCCGCCGCATCGGCAATGCGCCGATCATCGGTCGCCACCACGACCTCGTCCACCGACTCAGCCGCCAACGCCCGGCGGATCACATGCGCGATCATTGGCACTCCGCTCAGCATGGCGAGGGCCTTGCCGGGGAACCGTGTTGATCCCCAACGTGCCGGTATCACGGCCACGACCCCACTCCGGCGATGTCCCATCCTGTAAACGAATGCTAGTGGGCCCTCACCGTGAAGTCAATGCCGGTGATAGACATTGAAACAAATGATTGTATGGATGCTATCATCTGGCCGCAAGACGCAAAGCGTTTGTTACATGAGTTGGTTGGTAGTTGCGCGTTCGGCAGGCGAGTGATACAAACATCTGTATGACTTCATACCCAACCACTCGGGAACGCCTGCTCGATGCCGCAGTTGAGCTCTTTGCCAGATACGGCTTCAAAGGCGCCTCGGTTCGCCAGATCTGTGATCGCGCCCGCGCCAATCCGGCAGCGATCTCTTACCATTTCGGGGGCAAGCGTCAGCTCTACCGTGCAGCCCTGCGACGCGTCGCCGACCAGGTTGCAACGACAGTTGGGCCGATCGAGCATGAGAGCGCAGCCCCCGAGGAGCTGGTGCTGATCGCCACCCGGGCCGTCTGCAACACCCTGCTCGATGACGACGCGGCGGTGCGCTTCATTCTGAGGGACCTTGCCGAAGGGGGAGAGGCCGTCGCCGAGGCGCTCGCACCGGCGCTGCGGGGAGTGTTTCAACGACTCATGGAAAGGGCCGACGAGGGCGGCGCCGTTTCGAGTCGTCATCGAATCACCAGGCTCCTGCTGGCGGCCATGGCCCCACCCTACCTGCTTCTCGGCGCCTGGCCTGTCTTGGAGCGTGCTCTCGACCTGAGCCGTGGCGAGCGCCGGGTTCTTCTCGAGCGCCTGCTTCAGACATCCCTCGGAGAGCCTGGGGCCGGCCCATCCAACTGATCTCGTCTCCCGCGAAGCCACAGGAGAGCTGCCACCAGCAGCCCCGCTACGGTAACGGCGATGCCCTTGCGCCGGGCCATGGGCGGCCCGAGCTCGAGATCGACTGTGTGAGGCCCGGCTCGCATAGTCAGCGCGACGAGCCCCTCGCGGTTCACGAATGACCTGGCGCGGCCATCAACACTCACCGTCCACTCCGGCCACCATTGGACCGGCAGCAGCACGCGGCCCGGCGCCTTCGCGACGACACTGTAGGCACGCCTGCAACAGGAGCCGCCGCGCATCTTCACCATGGCAGATTGGCGGCCGACCGCCTGGAGGCTTTCCAGAACGTCGAAGCCTGCGGAATACTCGCCCGGTGTCGAGCCGAGGATCGGCGCAATACCGTAACGCACCGAGCACGCCACTGCCAGGGACTTGCCCGTCAGGTCGGCAGACAGCGGCGGGAACCCGCCGTCGACGTCGATGGGGACCAGTAAGGCCGGCAGAATCAGGACCGCGCCGAGCACCTGTGCCAGACGTCTCGGAAAGCGAGAGACCAGGAAAATCGCGACCACCGAGGCCGGGCCGAGGAAACGCCATGGGAACTGAACGATCCCCAGTCCGCTTACACGCCACAGGGGAGCGCTCAAGGGTGAGGCCAGCACCACGCAGGCGGCAAGGAAGGCAACCTCTGCTCTTGCCCCGGGGCTATCGTGCCGTCGCAGAAGGATCGCGCCGCTGGCAGCGATCACGACCATAGCAACCCAGATCGCCAGCAGTACCGGACCGAGTTTGGAGTTGCCGGCAACCGAGGTTGCGAAGTGATCCCGCCAAACATACTGCCCGCCGAAGAGGCCCTTCCTATCGAACAGGTGCAGCTGGATCCAGGCCGGAAGCCAGAAGATGGCAGCAACCAGCACAGCCGCTGTGCCCCATGCCGCTCCGTTCTTCCAGGTGGAGAGGCGGCGTATCGGTACAGAGGCGATCCAGGCCGCTGCAAGCGGAAGCCCGAGGATCAGGAGCATCATGGGTTGCGAGCCGGCGGCGAGCGCAGCCAGGAGCACGAGGCCGAAGCCGTCCCTGGTACGAGGAGGACCCGGCGGAAGGGCGAGCGCCAGTATGCCAGCAGTGGCGGCCAGCGCCCACATCTCGGTGACCGTGGCACGAGCGAAGATGTTGACCAGCAGGTACGGAAGGGCAAGCCACAGCCACCACTGCACGTGAGACGATCGGACGGCGCTGCGGAGCAGCAGGGCACCGCCAATCGCGGCGAGCAGCAGCGACAGCGCCACCGCCCGCGTCCCTTCACCGGTCAGCAGCGTGGCGGCTCCCTGAACCGTGAGAGCAACCGGCGAGTAGACCGCCGGCCAGAAGGAGCCTGTGCCGCCGTTCCAGTCAGGATGGAACCGAGGCCACGCCACGCCCCCGCGCCAGCAGTGCAGTTGCTCGATTCCGAACACCGCGTGAGGGTAGGCGTCGTCGCCGGCGGGCGGAAACCGCCACAGGATGACGCCCATGACGAGCGTCCACCCTACGATCAGCGCGAGGCTGGTAACAAGCGTCCGTCGCTCAGCCGGCCAGGCCACCGGTAGGTCCACCCGCACTCCAGGCTAGAAGCAGCTGGCCGGCGTAGTACGCCGGCAGGCCCCAAGCTCTGTTGAGGAAGCTCTTGGTCACGAAGCGGTCGCGTGCCACGAAGAGGTCGGAAACGTAGAAGAGCACCGCGCCGGCGGCGACGGGGAGCCAGCCGTTGGCCATGCCCGAGACACTCAGGGCCCCCCAGACCATCAGCGTGATCACCGTGACATAGCCGGCCACTGCCCATCGCAGCCTCCCGAGATGCGGCCACAGCCATCGCATGGCGACTCCGCTTGCCAGACCGAGCGGTACGACCCACGCGATGGGCCATCCCGCCGCCGGCCGCAGCGACTGGAACGCGAGCACGTAAGCCAGGTGGCCGGACAGGAACAGGGTCAAGCCGCCGCCAAGACCTTTCGCGTGGAGAAGTGCCAGGTCGCCGAACGCGCACAGCACCAGGGCCAGCACGATCCACGCCCCATATACGCCGCCGGACGTCGAGCGGCAAGCTCCAACCGCCACGAAGGTGAATGAAGCCAGTATCTTGGCCACGACCCGCAGTCGTGCGCGCCCCACGCGTTCGGCGAACAGCAGCACCGCAACGGCGGGCAAAGCGACCAGCAACCAGATGCCCGCCGCGCTCGTCATCACTCCCCGTCCACAGTCTCCTCGCGGACCGTGAAGCTCACACCATGACGAGCGAGATCCGCCATCACCAGATCGAAGGCGCCCGGTACGGCTCCCAGCATCTCGGGCGCGGTGACGCCCGGCTTTTGGTAGTTCCCGCCGGCCATCAGCCTGGCAACGGCGGTGCAAGTGTAGCCGGTAGTTCGAGCCATCGAGGTGACCCCGCCTTGACGGTCGTACCGGTCAAGCAGGTCATACAAGACTCGGACCCGTTCGCCGTTCCTGCGGCCGGAGACCTCGATCCGCATGACCGTAAGGTCCTCCTCCCCCTCCCTCAGCCGCCAGGCATCGGTCAGCAGCCGTGCCGTGAGGTCGAGCGGCCGAATGCCGACTCCTGCAACCTCGACTCGGTCGAGGCCGAAGAAACCCGTCTCGCGGAGCATACGCATACGCTCGGCGTGACCCGGGAAACGCAGCGTCTTCTCCTTCATCGACGGTACCTTCATGGTTGTCAGCAGGGTGCGAAGCCCATCGCTGTTGAATGCCTCCAGGGTGCCGACGCCGGGCAGATCGACGAGCTCAATCTCGGACAGGGCGGGCCGAACCACAATCTCGCCCGCTTCGACGAGACGCGCAGGTCGTGTGTACTCCTCGATGACGTCCACGGGAGAGAAGACGGCCGCATACTCGTAGGGCCATCGGCGCACGATCGGCAACCCGCCGACCATGCATACGAAGCTGTCGATGCTCTCCAACCGAGTCGTCAGGTGTCCCAGGATCATGTTGCCGCAACCCGGTGCAACCCCACAGTCGACCAGTACGGTGACACCCCGTTCGCGAGCGGCCGCGTCGAGGCGGAACGGGTCCTCCTCGAAAAAAGAGATGTCCACCATGTCGATACCTGCCTCAATCACCGTCCTTGCAGTGTCGAAGCCCATGAAGCCCGGGACCGCTCCGATGACGAGATCCGCTCCGGCCACAACGCACCGCACCTCGTCCGGCTGCGAAAGATCCGCCGCCATCGTCGTCACCGTCGGCTCCGACGCGAAGCCGGCGAGCGCTTCCGGCGAAACGTCCGCCACCGAAACCCTCCAAGCCGGATCGGTCGCGAGGTCTCGAACAATGGCTCCCCCTACCCTTCCGGCCCCCAGCACCACGGCGCGCGTCAGATCCATCTTCACCTCCCGTTCACATCGCCGTCACACTACCAGATCCGCCTCTCGTGTCGCGCCCGGCTCCTGATGTATTCTTGACAGGCAATGCATTGTCCCCGTTGGCGAGTTGCAGGGTGGTACCGGTGGCCAAGATCCTGGTGATCGATGACGATGACGGCGTACGTGAAGCCATCCGCGATGCCTTGGCATCGGAGGAGCACGTGATCGCAGAGGCGGATAACGGGCGGGACGGCATCGCCTTGGCCCGCTCAGAAGCGCCCGATCTGATCATCAGTGACGTCGTGATGGCCGGAATGGACGGCTTTGCCACTCTGCAGACCATCCGCGACGATCCTGGTACCGCGTCCATTCCGCTCATCATCATCACCGGTGCTGGAAACACCAGTGGCATGCGGCGCGCGATGACTCTCGGGGCCAACGACTACCTCGAGAAGCCCTTCACAGCAGCGGAGCTGCTGGCCACGGTGGCGGCCCGGCTGAAGCAGCGCGAGATTGTCAGGCGGGAGACCGAAGAGAGACTCGAAGAGTTGCGTCGCAACATCACCTTGGCCCTGCCGCATGAGCTGCGGACCCCTCTGGCCAGTATCCTCACTGCCGCGAAGCTGCTCAGTACTCAGGCCGGCACCCTGCCGCCGGAGAAGGTCAGCCAGTTCGGCACAATCATCCTGGGCTCGGGGGAACGCCTGCACCGGATGGTGGAGAACTTTCTCATTTGTGCCCAGCTCGAGCTGCTGCAGTCTGATCGGCGTCAGATCGAGCAGCTGCGCGCGCAACGAACCACGAACGCAGCTCCGGTGGTGTACCGCGGGGCAACGGCCGCGGCCTCGCGAGCGGGACGCAGCGCCGACCTGACGCTGGAGCTGGCGCAGGGAATCGATGCCGCGATGGACGGCGAGTACCTCTTGCGTATCGTCGAGGAGCTGGTCGGCAACGCCTGCAAGTTTTCGGATGACGGGACCCCGCTCGTGGTTAGTCTCGGAGGGGATGGAACGCTGCGCTGTAGCGTACGGGATGAGGGTCGGGGCATGGACGAGGAAGAGGTCGCCCGCCTCGGAGGCTACATGCAGTTCGGACGGAGACTCCATGAGCAGCAGGGCTCGGGCCTCGGGCTGACGGTCGTACGGCGGCTCGTGGAGCTCCACGGCGGGCATCTGGAGATCATCAGCCGTAAGGATGAAGGAACCGAGGTGAGATTCAGCCTGCCGGCTTGATTTACACCTTATTTATGCCTATATTGAAAGGTGCGGAGGAACCGCATGAAAGCCGCACCTTCAGGCATACAGAACCATCGTCCCGCTGGCGTCGTGATCCATCCGGCGGTGAATGCCGGCCACCGCCCCACCTCTCCGGCAGTCATTCCGGAGGAGCTGCGGGGACGTGTCCTCCGTGCAGCAGAGCTGATGCGCTCGGCACGGCGACGGCAACCGGAGCCGCCTTTCTCGACCGGCCTTGTCGCGCTTGACGAAGTTCTGGAGGGCGGAGTCCCCTGCGGAAGCATGATTGAGCTCGTCGGTTCCCGGTCCGACGGCCGGATGGCGACGGTTCTGTCGGCGCTGGCAGCGATGACGGATCGCGGCGAGATCGGCGCTCTGATCGACCTTGGCGATCATCTGGACCCCCGCTCCGCGGCCACAGCAGGAGTCGATCTCCACCGCATCCTCTGGCTTCGCCCCCGCCGTCTCCCCGAGGTGCTCGAGTTGACCGAGCTCCTGCTCCAGACGGGCTTTCCACTGGTGGTGGCGGACCTCGGGCTGCCGCCCGTGCGCGGTAGGGTCTCTGCGGGAGCCTGGATGCGGGTCACACGAGCCGCCCGGGCACACCGCGCCGTGGTACTGCTCTCCTCTCCCTACCACACGAGCGGTCACACCGCCGATGCGGTGGTTCGCATGACCGGAGGCCGCGGCAGGTGGTCCGGCTTGGCGCAGCGTCTTCCCCTTCTCGAGGGGCTGCCCTTCTCCTGCACCGTCATTCGCCGTCGAGGCAATCGCCCCGGCACGAGAAGCGGCCAACCGTTGATCGCTGCAGAGGCCGCTTTCTCCTCCTACGGAAGCACCCCTCGGGGCTCTCGCTCCGCCCGGGGCACGGGGCCACGCAACGTCCAGGATTCAGGCCTCGAGATTCAAAGCTCCGACCTCGACGTCCTCCCATGACGCGCATCGCCGCCCTCTTCATCCCCCTCTTTCCTCTTGCCGCACGGCTACGCAGCGAGCCCGAGCTCAAGCAGCAGATGGTGGCGGTGTGCGAGGGCAACGGAGGAGGCGCTCGCCTCGCCGCCGTCTCGCGATCGGCCCGGCAGCTCGGCGTGCGATCCGGAATGACGCTTGCCCAGGCGCGCGGTATCGCTCCCGATCTCATCGCCCGCGGGCGCGACCCGAGCTGTGAAAGCTCTGCCCACGAAGCACTCCTGGAAGTGGCCGGCGGACTCTCGCCACGGGTAGAGGATGCCGGGAATGACCTCGTCTTCGCCGATGTCGCTGGCATGGACCACATCTTCCCCGGCGCTGACGGTGAAGCGGAGATGGCGCATCGAGCGCTGCAGACGGCGGCCGCCCTCGACCTCCCCGTCCGGGCCGGCATCGCCGGCTGTAAGCTGGCGGCCCGGATCGCCGCTCACCGGCCTGCATCGCCGTCCATTGTGCCGCAGGGTGCGGAGGTCAGTTTCCTGGCGCCGCTTCCCTTCCACGCGCTCGGATTGGAGCCCCGCCTCAGGCATACCCTCCGCCGATGGGGCCTCGTCACCATCGGCGATCTTGCCCGCCTCCCCGCCGCCGAGGTCGCCCGCCGGCTCGGCGCGGACGGCGAGGCCGCTCACCGTGCCGCTCGCGGCGAGGACCCGAGCCCCCTCGTTCCCCACCATCCCCCGCCCGCGCCGAGCGAGGGTTTCGAGCTCGAGTGGCCGGTACTCACTCTGGAGCCCCTTTTGCTCACAATTGGAGAGCTCGTCGAGCGCCTCATGGAACGTTTGCGGTATCAGGGGCTCGCCTGTCTGAGACTCGAGATCGATCTCGGGCTGGAGCCGGAAGGACACGATCGGCGTGTCATACGCCTGCCGGCGCCTACCACCGAGGTCAAGGCCCTGGTGGGGATTCTCGGCTTGGAGCTCGACACGCGGCGCCCCGACGCCCCGGTAGTGGCGATCCGCTGCATTGCCCATCCCGATCGGCCCCGCCGTGCTCAGCTCACCCTGTTCGGTCCTCCCGAAATTTCGCCGGCACGACTCGCCACCACGATTGCCAGCGCCACGGCCCGGATCGGTCCCGATCGGGTCGGCTCGCCGGGCCTGGCAGACTCCCATCTCCCCGAGCATGTCGTGCTGTCCGACTTCGAACCGCCGCCGCCACCGAAGGAGCGTCGTTCCTCCCGTGAGGGACGCGGCCTGCTCGCCGTGCGAGTCCTGCGGCCGCCCGTGCCGCTGGAGGTGATCACGGAGTTGAGGCGAGAAGCGGAGAACAAGAACCTTACCGTGGAGGCTAGAGGTCGTAGGCGCCCCCCACGGCGGTCCGCATCCAACCTGCAGCGGCCCGCTCCCGACAGCTCAGAGCCCGATACCTGCTGTCTTTCACCGACGACCGATTGCCCCCGTCCCGTTTCCCTTCGCTCCGAGACCGGGGCGAGGCTTCACATCCAGGGTCTGGTGCGCGTGGCGGCAGGGCCCTGGCGCTGTGAGGAAGGGTGGTGGAGCGATCATCCCGCCGACCGTGACTACTGGGACATCGAGCTTTCCGACGGGCGACTGTACCGGATGTACCGCGACCGCGATGACGGAATGTGGTACGCGGATGGCGTTTACGACTGAGGACCGGTAGATGCCGACCTCATACGCCGAGCTGCACTGCGCTTCCGCGTTCTCGTTCCTGGAGGGTGCCTCGTTGCCAGAAGATCTCGTGACACAGGCGGCCCGGCTCGAGCTGCCGGCGGTGGCGTTGGTGGACCGCAACGGGGTGTACGGCGCGCCGCGCTTCTTCCGTGCCGCGCGCGACGCCGGGGTCAGGCCGCTGGTCGGGGCGGAGGTCGTCCTCGACGGCCGCTCCACTCTCTACTCCCCTCCTCGATCCGAGGTCGGCAGCTCACGGCTGGATGCTCGGGGCACGAGCGACCAGGGACCGACGCACTCCCTACCGGGCCCCCTCGGCCTGGTCCCCAACCCGCTCCCGCCGGGGACCCCGTTGCCCCGTCTCACCCTGCTGGCGGCCAGCCGCGGCGGCTACCACAACTTGTGTCGGTTGCTCACCGCCGCCGCCGGCCGGCACCCCAAGGGACAGGCTCGGGCGACCTGGGCACAGGTGGAGGAGCACGCCGCAGGGCTGTGCTGCCTGACCGGGGGCGGCGAGGGAGCTCTCGCCATCGAGATCGAGCAGCGCGGGCTCACGCCGGCCCGCCGCCTGCTCGAACGCCTCGCTTCCCTCTTTCCCGGCCGCCTGCACGTGGAGCTGCAGCGCCACCACCTGCGGGCCGAAGAGCACCGGAACCGCGCCCTAATCGATCTCGCGCAACGCCTTCGCCTGCCCCTCGTCGCCACCAACGGGGTGCGCTACGCCCGCCGCGGAGACCGCGAGCTGGCCGACGTTCTGACCTGCATCCGCGAGGGGATGACCCTCGATACCGCCGGACGCCTCCTCGAGGCGCAGCGGGAGTGTCACCTCAAGCCCGCGGCCGCGATGGCGGCGCTGTTTCCCGATCTCCCCCGAGCGATCGGCGCCGCGGGTGAGCTCGCGCAGCGACTGGAGTTCACACTCGACGACCTCGGCTACCGCTTTCCCGACTACCCACTGTCCCCCGGTGAGACCCCGTCCTCCTTCCTCCGCACGATCACCTGGAGGGAGGCGCGTGCGCGCTTCCGCCCACTGACCGCGCGCGCCCAGGCCCAGCTTGCCAAGGAGCTGGACCTCATCGAAAAGCTCGACCTCGCCGGCTACTTCCTCATCGTGTGGGACATCGTGTGCTTCTGCCGGCGCGAGGGGATCCTCGCCCAAGGGCGCGGCTCGGCCGCCAACTCCGCCGTCTGCTACGCCCTGTCCATCACCGCCGTCGACCCGGTCAAGATGGGGCTGCTGTTCGAGCGCTTCCTTTCCGAGGAGCGCGGCGAGTGGCCCGACATCGACCTCGACCTGCCCTCGGGCGACCAACGGGAGAAGGTGATCCAGTACGTCTACCGGCGCTACGGGGCCAATGGCGCCGCGATGACCGCCAACGTGATCACCTACCGCGGCCGCTCGGCGGCACGGGAGGTCGGCAAGGCGGTCGGCTTCTCCCTCGACCAGGTGGATCGCATCGCCCGTCACTTCGGACGCCATGCGGCCTCAGAGTTCGACGGCGGGATACGCGACATGGACGACGAGCTGCGGGCCGCCGGGCTCGACCCCGACGCCCTACACAGCCGTCACTTCGCACGTCTGTGGTGGCAGATTCAGCACCTGCCCCGCCATCTCGGCCAGCACTCCGGGGGCATGGTGCTCGCCGCCGGACGGCTCGACGAGGTCGTCCCCCTCGAGCCCGCCGCCATGGAGGGGCGCACCGTCGTGCAGTGGGACAAGGACGATATCGCCGACCTCGGCATCATCAAGGTCGACCTGCTCGGTCTCGGCATGCTGGCCGCCCTCGAGGAGGCGATCCCTCTCATCCGCACCCACGAGGGGATCGACGTCGACCTCGCCCACCTGCCGCCCGACGACGCCCCGACCTACGAGATGATCCGTGCGGCGGATACGGTCGGCGTCTTCCAGATCGAGAGCCGGGCGCAGATGGCATCCCTGCCGCGCAACGCCCCACGGTGCTTCTACGACCTCGTCGTGCAGGTGGCGATCATCCGCCCCGGCCCGATCACCGGCAACATGACCAACCCCTATCTCGAGCGGAGGCAGGGGCGGCAACCGGTGAGCTACCCCCACCCCTCGCTCGAGCCGATCCTCGAGCGCACCCTCGGCGTACCGCTGTTCCAGGAGCAGCTGCTACGGATCGCGATGGTGGCGGCGGGGTTTTCCGGCGGCGAGGCGGAGGAGCTGCGCCGGGCCATGGGTTTCAAACGCTCGCGCGAACGTATGCGCGCGATCGAGACCAGACTGCGGCGTGGCATGACCGAGCGCGGCATTACCGGGCAGGCGCAGGAGGACGTCGTGCGCGCCATCACATCCTTCGCCCTGTACGGCTTTCCCGAGTCACACGCCGCCAGCTTCGCCCTCATCGTCTACGCCTCGGCATGGCTGAAGCGCCATCACCCCACGGCGTTCTACATTGCTCTGCTCAACGCATGGCCAATGGGGTTCTACCATCCCGCGACGATGGTCAAGGACGCACAGCGCCACGATGTCGAGGTACTGCCAGTGGATGTTCAACACTCCGGCTGGCGGTGCCGGTGGGAGAAAGGCGGGGTCCGGCTCGGGCTGCGCTGCGTGCAGGGGTTGCGACGGGCACTGGGTGAAAGCATCGAGGCGTCCCGCCGGGAGGGCCCTTTTGCCGATCTCGCCGATCTCGAGCGACGCACTCACCTCGGCGAAGAGGAACTGAGCCGGCTCGCCCACGTGGGTGCGCTCGCCTCTCTCGGGCTCACCCGCCGCGAGGCTCTCTGGCAGGCGGCCGAGATCGGCCGTCGTCGCGGCCCGCTGCTCGAACGTCTGCCCGCCGAGGCCGGCTCGCCGCTGCCCGAGATGAGCGCGCTCGAGAAGACCGTCGCCGACTACACCGGGCTCCACCTCACCAGCGGTCCCCATCTGATGGCCCACTTCCGGCCCGCCCTCGCCGCCAAGGGAGTGACAGCCACGGCCGATCTCGGTTCCCTCCCTGACGGCTCCCCAATACGGGTCGCCGGAGCGGTCATCGTTCGCCAGCGCCCGGGCACCGCCAAGGGGGTCGTCTTCATCACCATGGAGGACGAGACCGGCATGGTGCAAGCCATCATCCGCCCCGAGCTCTACCGCCGCCAGCGCTCGCTCATCATCGGCCACGCGGTTCTCGTCGTTCACGGCCTCCTGCAGAAGCGCAACGGCACCCTTTCCGTGCGCGCCCGAGGCTTCCACAAGCTCGATGTCCCGGCCGTCACCGCGAGCCACGACTTCTACTGACGCCGCTCGACCTCTCCCGTCATGGGGACAAAGCGGACCGGTACCGCCGAGCGCTCGCTGAAGCCGTCCGCGGTCCGGGTGATGACCTTGAGCTCCTGGTAGAAGGCGCCGACGGGGATCACCATGTGGCCGCCCTGCTTGAGCTGGTCCAGCAGCGGGTCCGGGATGCGCTCGGGTGCCGCCGTGACGACGATGCCGTCGAACGGCGCCTTGTCCGGCCACCCCCCGTAGCCGTCGCCGCAGCGCACGTACACGTTCTTGTAACCCAGGCGGGCCAGAGTCTCCCCCGCATGCCGGCACAGCGTGGGCCGGATCTCGATCGTGTACACCTCGATACCCATGGCGGCCAGCACCGCCGCCTGGTACCCGGAGCCGGTGCCGATCTCGAGGACCCGATCTCCCTTTTCCACTTCGAGAAGCTCGGTCATCAGGGCGACGATATACGGCTGCGATATTGTCTGGCCGTCGCCGATCGGGAGCGGGTTGTCTGCGTAGGCCCCCCGGCGGACCGACTCCGGTACGAACTCGTGTCGAGGCACCGTTCGCATGGCTTGGAGCACCGCGGGATCTCGAACGCCCCGGGCGGCGATCTGCGTCGTTACCATCCGCTCCCGCAGAGCGGTCCAGTTCGGCTGATCGTTGCCATCGGAGCTTCGACCGAAGAGACCGCAGGCGCTCATGCTCACCCCCAGGATCGTCACGGCCGCGCCGCACGCCAAGCGACGCCACCGGGAGCTCTCAGCAGCGGCACTCACGGAGCACCTCCTCCTGCGGCAACGTAACGGTCCGCGCCATCGACGATTGTACGCAGCACTTTCATTCGCAGCATCTGGTCAGCGTTGCCCTCGAGGGGGTTCCGGTCGACGATCGTGAGGTCGGCCACGAAGCCGGGACGGATGGCGCCGCTCCAAGTCTCCGCCTTGGCGGCAAAGGCCGCGCCCGAGGTGAAGAGTGCCAGGGCTTGCTGCGCGGTCAGTCGCTCGGCAGGGTTCCAGCCTCCCGGCGGCGTGTGATCCGGCCGCTGGCGGGTTACCGCCGCAAAGAGCCCCCGTCGCGGGTCCGGGTCCTCCACCGGCGCGTCGGACCCGCCGCACAGATGCACCCCGCCCTCAAGGAGCGATCTCCACCTGTACGCCCAACGGATACGATTGGGCCCCAGCCGCTGCGGCGCCCATGGCATGTCCGAGGTGCAGTGGGTCGGCTGGATGGAGGCGATCACCCCGAGAGTGGCGAACCTGGGCACGTCGGAGGGCCGGACGGTCTGGCTGTGCTCGATCCGGTGCCGCAGCCGCCGGCAGACCGGTGCGCCGACCTCCTGGTACAGATCCAGCACGCGGTGAACCGCCTCATCTCCTATGGCGTGCACGGCAACCTGGAACCCGGCTCGCGAGGCGCGCTGGACGACCTCCCGCAGGCGCTCGACGCTGGTCACGGCAAGACCACGGTTTCCCGGGTCGTCGGAGTAGTCGCTGCCGAGAAGGGCCCCGCGCGAGCCGAGGGCGCCGTCTGCGTAGAGCTTCACGCCACCGACACGCACCATCCGCCTCTCCCCGAGGTCCGGGCCGCGGGCGAACTCGCGGTCCAGCAGCGCATCGTCGTCGCCGTTGACCAGGACATACACCCTGATCGGGAGCCGCCCCTCGGCTGCCAGCCGCCGAATCACCGCGAGCTCTTCGGCCTTGGTCCCGGGGTCGTCGATCTCCGTGAGGCCGTCCGCCAGCAGGGCGTGTGCCGCCCTCAGGACCCGCCGCTCGATGTCGGGCGGCGAGGGTTTGGGAACGGCTTCGATTGCCATGTCGGCGGCAGCGTCGATCAACACACCACTCGCCTCGCCGTCCAGCCGGCGCACGATCCTGCCCCCGGCCGGGTCGGGCGTTTTCCGCCCGATGCCCGCGAGCTGAAGGGCTCGAGCGTTGACGACCGCCGCGTGGCCGTCGACGCGCCGCAGCAGGACAGGGCGCCTCGGGAACGCCTCATCGAGCGCTGCTCGGTCGGGAAACTGCTTGCTCTTCCATACGTTCTGGTCCCAGCCCCGACCTACGAGCCAGGTTCCGGCGGGGAGAGTCTCCGCCGCCTTGCGTGCACGTGAGACGACCTCGGACCACGAGGCTGCACCGACCAGGTCGACCTGCTCGAGAGCGGTGCCGTAGCCCGTCAGGTGCAGATGGGCGTCGCACAGGCCCGGCAGAACATACGCGCCCTGGAGGTCGACGACCTCAGTACCCTTCGGAACCGCTGCCTCCGAGGCCGGCGGACGGAGCTCGGCGATGAGATCGTCGTGAATGAGCACCTGCGCGGGTCGCTCGCCCTCCGGCGTTACGATGATGCCACCTACGAAAAGCCGATTCCCCGCCTGCACGCCCGCCGGCGCCATCGACAGCATGACGACGGTGATTGTGGAGAGCAGCCTGCGCATGGGGCCAGTGTAGCAGTCTGGACTTCCGAGACTACCGGAGGCGGCTTGACCGGCTCTTTCTTGATAGTTCGGAACGGCCCGAACGAACATTGAACCATGAGAACTCGCGACCACAAGCCGATGCAAGCTAGGTTCCGAACCGAGAAGAATGGCCCCACGCGCCGCGAGGTCCTCGTCGGCGCAGGAGTCGCCGCCGCGCTTGCCGCCATGCCACGGCCAGCCGGAGCCGGCGAAGCCGCGGCGATCCAGCGCCCCTGCGTTGCCGTCGCATCCGCGAACGGTCTCCATGCCGTGAGACGTGCGGTGGAGCGAATGGACGCCGGCGCCGCGCCGGTGGAGGCGCGGTCGACGGCGTAGGGCTGGTCGAGGCCGATCCGAACGATGTCACCGTCGGTTACGGCGGTCTACCCAACGCCGACGGCGTCGTCCAACTGGATGCCTGCTGCATGGACGGCCCGACGATGCGAGCAGGCGCCGTGGGCGCTCTCGAACGCATCAAGCACCCGGCACG